>JASGFW010000017.1:0-43474 GCA_047605305.1 Gordonia sp. (in: high G+C Gram-positive bacteria) | reverse complement strand
GATTCGCGGATGTGCGGGCCCGCTTGCTGGCCGCACGCGCACGCCGCCCCCAGCCCGCGCGCGACGAGAAAGTGGTCACCGGCTGGAATGCGCTGGCGGTCACAGCGCTGGCGGAAGCCGGTGCGGCGCTGGGCAGGCCGGAGTGGGTTGAGCTAGCCGTCGATGTACTCGCCGAGATCAGTACCCGCCATATAGTCGACGGCCGGTTGCGGCGATCCTCGTTGGGCGGGGTTGTCGGGGCGCCGTTGGCCGCCCTCGACGATCATGGCGCCCTGGCCACCGCATTGCTCACGGTGTATCAAGTGACCGGCGAATATTCTTGGTGCGCACAAGCATTAGATCTTCTCGACCGCACCATCGACACCTTCGCCGATCCGGCGGCGCCCGGCACGTGGTTCGATTCCGCAGAGGATTCGCTGATCGCCCGGCCACGCGATCCGGCCGACGGCGCAACACCGTCGGGTGCCGCGTTGATCGCCGAGGCGCTACTGATCGCGTCGACGCTGGCTCCCGTCGAACGCTCGGCCCGCTACGGCGAGCTGGCGGATGAAACCCTGGCGCGGGGTGCGATTCTACTGGCCAAGGCGCCGCGCTCGGCCGGTCACTGGCTTGCGGTGGCCCAGGCGCGGCGCGCCGGACCACTGCAGCTTGTCGTCTCGCAGGCGCCCGGATCTCGTGGCGAATTAGCCGCGCGAACAAGGGAATTAGCTCCGGGCGGTGCCATCGTGCTAGCCGGTGCCCGCGATTCGACGCCGCTGCTCGCCGGCCGCGGGCCGGTCAACGGCGTCGACGCGGTCTACATCTGCCGGGGCACCGTCTGCGATCTGCCCGTGACTTCGGCGACCGAACTCCGTCGGCGGTTGCGCTGAACGCTGCTGGCACTGAACGCTGCTTGGGCTGAAAGCCTTTCGGGCTAGGAGCCTTCTGGTCCCCGCAGGTGCACCAGCCGGCGAGTGCTGCCGGTGTCGGCGAGCAACGCATTTCCCGCGGGAGCGAGATCGATATTGGCGCCCTGGGCGATCGGCCAGCCGAGGAATCGACAGATGAATGACCGGGAGAAATGACCGTGTGACACCACGATCACATCGGAGTCGGCCAATCGCTGCTCGACGCGGGCTACGGCGGCATCGACGCGTCGCGTCATATCGGTGACCGATTCACCGTGCGGCGCACCGGATGTCCAGATCGCCCAGGCGGGATCGAGCTCGTGGATCTGGGGGACGGTCAATCCCTCGTAGTCGCCGTAATCCCATTCGGCGCACAGTTCGCTCGTCTCGTCGATATGCAGCCCGGCCAGTTGTGCGGTCTGCTGTGCCCGTCGGCGCGGTGACACGATCACATACGGGTCCACGAGCCCCACTTGATCACCGATGCCCACCAGAGCGGCGGCATCCCGGGTGCCCTTCTCGGTCAGCGGAATATCGGTGCGGCCGGTGTGTCGACCGGTCAGTGACCATTCGGTCTGCCCATGACGGATGAGCAGGACCCGGCGGGAGATACGTGCGGACGTCATCGCACCAGCGTAGTCACGTGAAGCGGGCGAGATTGTGTCTGGTGGCAGCACGATGCTACCGTCGAAGACGTGATCAGCACCGTGCGCGCCTATTGGCGCTTTATCGAGGCTCCGGGCGAGCCTGCGATGAAGCGCTGAACTGCGCCGCACACACACCCGGAGCCCGAGCAGTGACCATCAGGTCGCTGCTTTTCTCATGTCAGGGGCCTCCGACAGCCAAGCAAGTGGGTGCGCCGCAGACGAGAAGGGCGCGCAACCACGAAAGGCAAGTCAGTGACCACCATCGGAGACCTACCCCGAACCGGCGTCGACGCGACGGCAACGACCTCTGATCGTCGGATCAGATCCTTCCGCTCCATCCCGTCGCCGGACACGATCCGCGCCGAGCTGCCGTTGACCGCCCGCCGGGCCGCCGCGGTAGCCGCCGACCGCGAGGAGATCGCCGAGATCCTGGCCGGTCGCGACGATCGGTTACTCGTGGTGGTGGGGCCGTGCTCGGTGCATGATCCGATCGCCGCGCTCGATTACGCGCGTCGGCTGGCCCCACTCGCGATCGCCTACGCCGACCGTCTCAAGATCGTGATGCGGGTGTACTTCGAGAAGCCGCGCACCACCGTCGGCTGGAAGGGCCTCATCAACGATCCCGGTATGGACGGCAGCTACGACGTCGAACGTGGCCTGCGCACCGCCCGTTCATTGCTGCTCGACGTCATCGATCTGGGGTTGCCCGTCGGATGCGAGTTCCTCGAACCGACCAGCCCGCAGTACATCGCCGACGCGGTGGCGTGGGGTGCTATCGGTGCGCGCACCACCGAATCGCAGGTGCACCGCCAGCTCGCCTCCGGGTTATCGATGCCGATCGGCTTCAAGAACGGCACCGACGGCAACGTGCAGGTCGCCATCGACGGCGTCAAAGCCGCTGCGGCCCAGCATGTGTTCTTCGGAATCGACGATCACGGTCGAGGTGCGCTGGTGGAGTCGGCGGGCAACGAGGATTGCCACCTGATCCTGCGCGGCGGCACGGCGGGCCCCAACTTCGACGACGAATCCGTGGCCGCCGCGGTGGGCTTGCTGGAGAAGGCGGGTCTGCCCGCGCGAGTCATGATCGACTGCAGCCACGCCAATTCCGGCAAGGATCACATTCGTCAGGCCGAGGTCGCCCAGGAGGTAGCCGCCTCGGTGAGCGCCACGCGCGCCGCCGGCCGCGCCCCTGTGATTAGCGGTGTGATGCTGGAAAGCTTCCTCGAACCGGGTGCGCAGTCACCCGACGACCCGTCGCTGGTGTACGGCAAGTCGGTGACCGATAAATGCATGGGCTGGGCGGCCAGCGAACTGGTGCTCGCCGCACTGGCACGCAGCTGAGGGGTCGATGTGTGGGAGTGTGGCTTCCAAATATGGCACCCAAACTCCCACACATGCTCGGCCACGTCAGATTTGGCGGTGTCACCTCACGTCGATCTCTGGCCGGCCGTTCGGGATGGTGATCAGTGCCCGCCGGTGCAACGTGCCGGTGGAGTGGGCGATGGATGTGGCCACCCGGTACTCGGCCTCCCACCGATCGTGCGATAACCGGTTGAGCACGTATCCGCGTTGGGCGTTGCCGAAGTGAATATGCGGTGAGGCCGCCTTCAGTGCTCGATCATTGGCGTCGCTGTCCTGCCCGTCGGCACCGGATGTGATTGAGGTCCCGGCCAATTCGACGCCGACGGTGGGAGCGGGCCGCGTATAGGTTGAGCGGAGTTCGGAGACGATATTGCGGTGGATATCGCCGACGACCGACACCAGATTGCGCACGTTGCGGGCACGGGCGCCGTCGAGGATGCGGGCTCGTGACGCCTCATAGCCGCTCCAGCCGTCCATGCTCACCGCCCGCGTTCCGTGCCGTTCGCGGGCGAGGTCGGCGATGGTTGTCTGATGCGCCAGCACATTCCACCTGGCGGTACTCGCGCCAAGGCCGTCGAGAAGCCAACGTTCCTGTGCCGCACCGGTGATCGTGCGGCGTGGATCGGCGGTTGCCGCGTTCTGGGGGTGATCGTTATCGCCGTTGACCTGATCGCTTCTGTAGGTGCGGGTGTCGAGGACGCTGAACTGTGCCAGATCGCCGAAGGTGAAGCGACGGTATGCGCGGATATCCAGGCCATGCGGTTGCTGGGCGGTACGCACCGGTGTGTTCTCCCACCACGCGCGCATCGCCTGGGCGCGCCGCGCCAGAAAAGCGGGGATGGGCGCGCCGTCCTCGGGGATGTCGGCGGCCCAATTGTTGTCGACCTCGTGGTCGTCGAAGATGGTGATGAACGGGCTGACACTATGTGCGCGTTGCAGATCGGGATCGAGTTTGTAGAGCGCGTAGCGATCCCGGTAATCATCGAGCGTCATACATTCGTGTTGGGCCGAGGACGGCATGGCGATCGTGTGCCGTCGGCCACCGTCGGCCGGTATGGGCTTTTCGTAGATGTAGTCACCGAGGTGGAATACGAGGTCGGGGGCGTGTGCGGCCATGTCGGCGAAAGCCAGATAGTATCCGTCGGCCCATGACTGGCACGATGCGAATGCGAAGGTCAGGGCGTGGTGGTGGTGGCCGGCCGCCGGCGCGGTGCGGGTTCGCCCGGTTGGGGAGATTTCGCCGTTGGCGCGGAAGCGAAAGAAATAGTCGGCGGACGGCTGTAATCCGCGGACGTCGACGTGCACGCTGTGACCATTGAGCGGTGTCGCGATCGTCATCCCTCGGCGCACCACGTGCCGCGCCGACTCATCGGTCGCCACCTCCCATTCCACCGGAACCGCAAGCGATCCCATGCCGCCGCCGCGGGCCAGCGGATCGGCTGCCAGACGCGTCCAGAGCACGACGCCGTCGGGCAGCGGATCACCGGAGGCTACCCCGAGGGTGAACGGATTGTGTCCGCGCGGTGGCGGAGCGGAATTGGCGTCGGTGTAAAAGAGTGCCGGGGCGCTGGCCAATCCCGCGGCGACACCGGTCCAGGTGAGGAAACGTCTGCGCGTCACACCGCCGCGCAGCGTCTTATCCGGGTCGATCCGAAGGTCGCCGATAAAAGGTCCGGGCATGGGTTCCAGCCGACCAATACCCGATGACCACATGCATACCCTGCGGTGGCCCCGCGGTGAGATTGCGGTGAAGTCCTTGGCACCTTCTGACCGGTTACCGGAGAACCACCAGCCATACCGCGATGTAATGCAGCAGTGCCGCCAGCGCGGTGCATGCGTGGAATACCTCGTGATAGCCGAAGATTGCCGGCCACGGATCGGGCCAGCGCAGCGCGTAGAGCACTCCGCCGACGCTGTAGAGCACCCCGCCGACGGCCAGCAGCACGATGACCGTAGCCCCGCTGTGCGCGATCAGGGTCGGTGCCACCGCGATGATCACCCAGCCGAGCAGGATGTAGAGCGTCACGCCGAGCCAGCGCGGTGATCCCGGCCGGGCCATCTTGAGAATCACCCCGGCCGCCGCGCCCGACCACACGATGCCCAGGACCCACCAGCGGGTGGGTGAGGGGAGGGCGATCACGCAGAACGGGGTGTAGGTGCCGGCGATGAAGACGAAGATCATCGAGTGGTCCGCGCGTTTCATGCGGATCTGTGCGCGCACCGTCTTCCATGGAATGCGGTGGTACACAGCGGAAACGGTGAACACCCCGACGACGGTGAGGGCGTACGCCGCGCAGGCCAGAGCGGCTCCGGTGCCGCGTACGGTCCCTGCGCCGATAATCACCGCCAGCCCTGCGACCGCGGCGGCATAGGCGCAGTAGTGGTGGATCACGCCGCGCAGTCGTGGCCGCTCGGCAACGGGCGTAGACAACGCAAACGTCACCTAACCTACGGTACCGTAAGTCTGTGTTAAGCGGTGTTGTACCGATGCAGCAGGGTGGCGAATCGGGAGAGGTCCTCGGCGGGCCATTCCGCGAGGCGTGCTGCGATGGCATCGCCGCTGCGCAGGCGAATTTCGGCCAAAATTTCCTCTGCGGTCCGGGTGAGTTCGAGGGGCTGTGACCGCGACGCCGCCTCGTCGGGATGGCGCAGCAGCAGATCGCGTGATCGTAGCCGCGCCAATTGTCTGCTCGCCGTTGATTTATCGATGCTTGCGGCTTTGGCGAGGGCCGTGGCGGTGATCCCCGGATTGTCGGCGATCAGTGAGAGCAACGAGTACTCCACATAGGTAAGCCCGCTTTGGGCGTAGAGGTCGCGGGCACCGTTGCGTAGCCGCCGCGACAGTGTCACCAATTCCTGACCCACGTGCGTCGCGGCGTCGGATTGCACTGGCTCACTCATGGTTGTACTATACAACTATTCTGGGTTGCAGAATGCAACCTGCTTCTCCTGGTTGTTGTAAAGGTGCTGTCATGTCTGCTGTTTCCGCGCCCGCGCTGCCGATCAAGACGATCGCATCGCATGTCGCAGTACCCCTCGTCATCGGCTTCGTGATGGCGTTGGCGTACATCGGTGGTTTCCATAAGCCGAATCCGCACGATCTCCGGATCGACGTGATCGGCTCGGGGGCGCAGACGGCGGTGCTGGCCCAAACTTTGCAACAGGATCTCGGTGATCGGGTTTCCATTCGCACCGTCGGATCGGTGGAGCAGGCGCGTGCGGCCATAGAACGCCGCGAGATCGCCGCCGCGTTCGCGCCCCAGGCGCAGACAACCACGCCGACGCTCTTCGTCTCCACGGCGGCGTCGGACCCGACGGCGGTCGTGGTGGAGCGCATCTTCGGGCAGGTGACCATCGCGCATAATCAGCCGCTGAAGATCATCGACGTGGTGCCCGCTGATCCGCAGCACGACCCGACGGGGCAGAGCATTTTCTTTTTTCTCGTGGCGTTGACGGTGGGTTCCTACGGGTGCGGCATAGCGATCGCCGTCGCGGCCGGCGGACGCGGCGTACGGGTGCGGCTGGGCTTCGCTGCGGCCAGTGCGGTGATCGCCGCCAGCGTGATCACCGCGCTCGCGGTCTGGGTTTTTGACGCGCTACCGGGTGCGCAGTGGCAGATCTTCGGGCTGTCGATCCTTTATGCCGCGGCCACCATGCTCTTCGCCATCGGACTGCATCCGCTGATCGGCCGGTTCACCACCCTGGCCATGGTCACCGTCTTCGTCGGGTTGAACTTCACCAGCTGCGGAGGGGTCTTCGCCCCGCAATTGCAGCCCGCATTCTTCGGTGTGCTGCACGACTTCTGGATCGGGGCGGGACTCAATGAGGCCGCGCGCAATCTCGCGTATTTCCCGCAGGTGGCCATCGCCGGCGACGTCGCGAAGATCATCGGCTGGTTCATTGTCGGACTCGCGCTGGTCGTTATCGCCACAGTCACCGAGCGGCGCCGCGCCGCGAGCGCGGTAACGCCCGCGCGCACGGGCCGCCACGAGCGCGCCGCACTCACCGACGATGAAGCGGAGGAATTGGCCGAAGACGTAGTGGCCTGATTCAGGGCGATCTCATCTATGGCGGCTAACCTGGTGTGCGATGAAGCTGCTACCGGATCGCGTGCGTAGGCCGCTGCTCACTGTCTATGAGCGTCGGCTGATCCAGTTGACGGATTCAACGCGGCTGCCGCGCCACGTTGCCATCATCTGTGACGGTAACCGGCGGTGGGCGCGGGAAGCCGGCTTCGAGGACGTCAGCCACGGACACCGGATCGGTGCGCAGCGGATCGCCGAGATGCTCGGTTGGTGCGCCGAGCTCGGGATCGAGACGGTGACGATATACCTGCTCTCGACGGAGAATCTGCAGCGCGCTTCCGATGAACTCGACGCGCTGATGGAGATCGTGCCGGACATCGTCGACGAGATCTCCGATCCCGACGGGCACTGGCGGGTGCGGATCGTCGGCACCCTCGATCAATTGCCCGAGGAGGTGGCCGAGCGGCTGCGCCGCGCCTCCGAACGCACCCTCGACCGGGTCGGCATGAACGTCAATGTCGCGGTTGGCTATGGCGGCCGCCAAGAGATCGTCGATGCGGTCCGCGCGTTGCTGCGTGAACAAAAGATATCCGGTGCCACGCCGACGGAAATGATCGAGGCCGTCACCGTCGAAGCGATCGACCGGAATCTCTACACCAAAGGCCAACCCGATCCCGATCTCGTGATTCGTACGTCGGGGGAACAACGGCTCAGCGGATTCCTGTTGTGGCAGAGCGCCTATTCGGAAATCTGGTTCACCGACGCATATTGGCCCGAGTTTCGCCGGGTTGATTTCTTGCGCGCCCTGCGTGAATATTCGGCGCGTAACCGGCGCTTCGGCAGATGATCCGCTGCGGATCTGAATCTATAGCTTCCGCAACCGGACGCGATTGATCGAATGATCAGAATCCTTGCGTAGCACCAGGGTTGCTCGCGGACGGGTGGGCAAAATATTTTCGCGTAAATTCGGCAGGTTGATCGATGTCCAGATGTCGCGGGCAGCCGCGGTGGCCTGTTCGTCGGTCAGCGAAGCATAGTGGTGGAAATGGGAATAGGGATCGGCGAAAGCCGTCGAGCGCATCTGCAGGAACCGCGAGACGTACCATTTCTCGATGTCGGCGGTGTTGGCGTCGACGTAGACGGAGAAGTCGAACAGATCCGAGACCATCAACGTCGGCCCGGTCTGTAATACGTTGAGGCCCTCGATAATAAGTATGTCGGGCTGGTGTACGTGGTGGCGGACGTCGGGCACGATGTCATAGGTCAGGTGTGAGTACACCGGGGCGGTTACTTCGCGTGCCCCCGACTTCACCTCGGTCACGAACCGCAGCAGTGCCCGGCGATCGTAAGACTCGGGAAATCCTTTGCGGTGCATAATGCCTCGCTCTTCGAGCGTGGCGCTGGGCAGCAAAAAGCCATCGGTGGTCACCAGATCGACCTTGGGATGTGATTCCCACCGGGCCAGCAGTGCGGCCAGCACTCGGGCGGTGGTGGATTTGCCGACCGCGACGCTGCCGGCGATTCCGATGACGAACGGTACCTGCTTATTGGCGCCGTTCTCGCCGAGGAAGGTTGACGTCGCGGCGAAAAGCCGCTGGCGGGCGGCCACCTGCAGGTGAATCAGCCGCGACAGCGGGAGATACACCTCGGCGACTTCGTTGAGGTCGACGTTCTCGCCCATGCCGACGAGCTGGTCGAGCTCGTGTGCGGTGAGCACCATGGGCATAGATTCACGCAGGTCGCGCCACTGTTTGCGATCCAGCTCCAGATACAGGCTTGGATCGCGGCCGGTGGTATCGCGCGCCATCAGGCGGCCCCGAGACGGGAGATACACCACTCGGAGCTCTTTGGCATGGCTTCCAGCTTAGGGGCCCGGATATCAGGGTTCACAGGTAGCCTGCCCGATATGACATCGGTGCACGTCAATCCTGACTCGCGGCTGGTTACCGACTATCTGCGCCTGGGACTCGCTTTTGACCGGATCGAAGAGGGTTTTGTCGATGCATTCACCGGCGACCCGCAGCTACGTGCGCAGGCGGCGAACGGGCCGGCCCCCGATCCGGCGTCGCTGGCGGAGCGGGCCCGCGCGCTGCGTGCCGAGCTGCCGGCGGGCCTGCCTGCCGAGCGGGCGGCATTCCTCGACGCGCATCTGGCGGCGCTGGAATGTTCGGCCCGCAAATTCGCCGGCGAACCGATCGGGTTCGTCGATGAGGTGCGTGCCTATTTCGATGTCGAGATCGCGCCCGCTGATATCGATGTCTATCGACAAGCGCACGCAGACATGGCGGTTGCGCTCGGTGTGCCCGGGGCGTCGGGGAGCGCGCTGCGCGACGCCTACACCGCTTATCGCCACGCGGATGAAATTCCGCCCGATAAGGTCGATGAATGTGTCCGTGCGTTCAGCGGCGCATTGCGCGAGCGGGTGCGAGCAACATATTCCTTGCCGCACAACGAACTGGTCGAGTTTGAGGTCGTCACCGATAAGCCGTGGTCGGGATTCAACTATTACCTCGGCAATTTCCGGTCGCGGGTCGCGATCAACGCCGATCTCACCCAGTACATGTCGTCGTTGCCGCATCTCATCGCGCATGAGGCGTATCCGGGACATCACACCGAACACTGCCGCAAAGAGGAAATCCTGGTCGGCGGGGGCCAGACGGAGCAGACCATTTTCCTGGTCAATACTCCGCAGTGCCTGATGGCCGAAGGACTCGCCGATCACGCCCTGCATGCCGCGATCGGGGACGATTGGGGTGTGTGGGCGCAGGAGATCTACGCCGATCTCGGGTTGCGGTTCGACGGTGCGCGCGCCCAGGCGGTCGGCAAGGCCGCGGGCGGATTACTCGCCGTGCGTCAGGATGCCGCACTGCTATTGCATGACCGGCACGCCGACGCCGATACGGTGGCCGACTTCCTGCAGACGTGGCTGCTGGCCCCGCCGCAGCGCGCCCGGCAAATGTTGCGGTTCCTCACCTCGCCGCTGTGGCGCGCCTACATCTCCACCTATGTGGAGGGTTACCGGCTGCTCGACGACTGGCTCTCGCGGGTGCCGCAGCCGGGGCGTTTGGCTCGTTTCGGCCGTCTGCTCGACGAGCCGCTGACCCCGGCGCTCCTGCGCGCCGAACTGGGCCAATAGACTGATCGTCATGACCGAGAATTCGACAAGTCTCAACTCGATGTCGCTGGCCGAACTCGACCCCGATGTCGCTGCCGCGATGAACGGCGAACTGAGTCGTCAGCGCGACACCCTGGAGATGATCGCGTCAGAGAATTTCGTGCCGCGCGCGGTGCTGCAGGCACAGGGCAGCGTGCTGACCAACAAGTACGCGGAGGGCTATCCGGGCCGGCGTTATTACGGCGGCTGCGAGTACGTGGACGTGGTCGAGGACATCGCCCGTGATCGCGCTAAGTCGTTGTTCGGCGCCGAATTCGCCAATGTGCAGCCGCATTCGGGTGCCCAGGCCAATGCCGCGGTGTTGGCGGCGCTCGCCGAACCGGGGGACGCGATGCTGGGGCTCGATCTCGCCCATGGCGGTCACCTGACCCACGGCATGCGGTTGAACTTCTCGGGCAAGCTCTACGAGAACCACTTCTACGGCGTCAGTAAGGAAGATTTCCGGGTCGATATGGATGAGGTGCGCAAGATCGCCCTCGACACCCGGCCCAAGGTGATTGTGGCGGGCTGGTCGGCCTACCCGCGTACGCTGGATTTCGCGGCATTCCGGTCCATCGCCGACGAGGTCGGCGCCTACCTGTGGACCGACATGGCACATTTCGCCGGGCTGGTGGCCGCCGGGCTGCATCCGTCACCGGTGCCGCACTCCGACGTCGTGTCGACCACCGTGCATAAGACCCTCGGGGGTCCGCGTTCCGGTCTGATCCTGGCTAAGCAGGAGTGGGCCAAGAAGCTCAACTCCGCGGTGTTCCCCGGGCAGCAGGGTGGTCCGCTGATGCACGCGATCGCGGGTAAGGCGGTGGCCCTCAAGATCGCGGCCACCGACGAGTTCGCCGAGCGCCAGCGTCGCACACTGTCGGGGGCGAAGATCCTTGCCGACCGGCTGACCGGTGCCGACGTGGACAAGGCCGGCGTGTCGGTGCTGACCGGCGGTACCGATGTGCATCTGGTGCTGGTCGATCTTCGCAACAGTCCGCTCGACGGCCAGCAGGCCGAGGATCTGCTGCATGAGGTCGGCATCACCGTCAACCGCAACGCGGTGCCCTTCGACCCGCGTCCGCCGATGGTGACCTCCGGGTTGCGGATCGGCACGCCGGCGCTGGCCACGCGTGGTTTCGGTGACGAGCAGTTCGTTGAGGTCGCCGACATTATCGCCACCGCCTTGGCCGCTGGTTCGGCCGCCGATGTCTCGGCGTTGCGCGCCCGCGTCTCTCGCCTGGCCCTGGATTTCCCCCTCTACGACGGTCTCGAAGAGTGGGGTCTGATGAGTCGCGGCTGAGGTCGGATTGGTCTGACTATGCCGGAATCCGTATTCTCGGACGGGTGAACGTTCTCAGCGAAGACGATTTGATCATCGCCTTGGAGAAGGCTCTGCCCGAGATCGCCGAGGATCATCAGGCGGCGGCAACGCCGTGGAATCCACACGACTACGTGCCGTGGGACGACGGTCGCAACTTCGCCTTCCTGGGTGGTGAGGATTGGGATCCCTCCCAGAGCACGATGTCGGCGGAGGCCGCCGCCGGGTTGCTGGCGCTGATGCTGACTAAAGATAATCTGCCGTCTTATCATCGCGTTCTGGCTCAATACTTTCCGGCCTTCTCCGACTGGCGTCAGCTCGTCGGTGTGTGGACCGCCGAGGACAATCGGCATGCGATGGCGCTTCGTGACTATCTCGTCGTCACCCGTGTGGTCGATCCGGTAGAGGCGGAGGTGCGTCGCCGGATTCACGTGACCTCGGGGTATCGGCAGCAGGAGCCGCTGGTCGAGGAACTGGGGCCGCTCGATGTGCTGGCGTTGATGGCGGTGCATGAGGCGCAGTGCGTCGAATTCACCAACCGGCTCTCCCTCGTCATCGTCGACGACGTATTGAAGCTGCTCCTCACCAAGATCGCCACCGATGATGCGCTGTCGGCGCGTACATTCGGCAATTTCCTCAACGCCGGTCTGGTCGCCGATCAGGAGGCGACGGTGATCGCCATCGATAAGGCGCTGGTGCGCGGCGCAAACGAGTACATCGGCTTCGACGTCGCAGATTTCGACGCGCAACGCGCGCTGATCGCCGATTACGAGAACGACGAGACGATGGCAACGATCGCGGCGAATCTGATCGACCAGCTCAAACTGGAGAGCATCGAGGGTCTCGGCGAGGATGCGCAGGCTGCGAAGGAACGTATCTTCGCCCGTGCCGGACGCTGACGCATACCTGCCGTTTACCCAGTTTTCACGCGGACACACCACATTCCGCCGCGCCGTGCCGCGAGGGCGCGCGTAGGTTGGCGGATGACGGGCCGCGGGGAAGCGGTTCGTTCGGGAGGTTCAATTCGTGGGTTGCATGAGCAGCACGAGGGGGCCGGCCCCGGTCCTCGTCCACCTCGGTACGCGCCGAGGGTAGTGGGCAGGAGCCAGCCGGTCGTCAAGAACTGGTTTGTGCGGGTGCCGCACAAACGTAGGAGCCCCCGTGACCACACGCACCTACGTCCTCGACACCTCCGTGCTGCTGTCCGATCCGTGGGCGGTGACACGATTCGCTGAACATCATGTGGTTTTACCGCTGGTGGTCATCGGTGAACTCGAGGGCAAACGTCACCACCACGAACTCGGCTGGTTTGCGCGTGAGGCATTGCGCTTGCTTGACGATCTTCGTCTCGAGCACGGGCGGCTCGACCGTCCGATTCCGATCGGCGAGCACGGCGGGACCTTGCAGGTCGAGCTCAATCACACCGATCCGGCGGTCCTGCCGGCGGGTTTCCGCACCGAGACCAACGACTCCAGAATCCTTGCCTGCGCGCTGAATCTGCGGGCCGAGGGGAGTGTTGTCACACTCGTCTCCAAGGACACTCCGCTGCGGGTCAAGGCGGGCGCGGTGGGGCTGGACGCCGACGAGTACCACGCGCAAGACGTGGTGGTGTCGGGATGGTCGGGGATGGCCGAGCTGAACGTGGACCCCCAGATCATCGACGCCCTATTCGCCGACGGTGTGGTTGATCTGGATGCGGCACGCGAACTCCCGTGCCATACCGGAGTCCGGCTTCTGGGAAATAGGTCGTCGAGCGCGTTGGGCCGGGTGAACGAGGCCAAGCAGGTACAGCTGGTACGTGGCGACCGGGAGGCATTCGGTCTGCACGGTCGCTCGGCCGAGCAGCGAGTCGCGCTCGATCTCCTGCTCGATGAGCGGGTGGGCATCGTGTCGCTCGGCGGTAAGGCGGGCACAGGGAAGTCGGCGATAGCCCTGTGTGCGGGACTCGACGCGGTGCTTGAGCGGCGTACGCAGCGCAAGGTGGTGGTGTTCCGGCCGCTGTATGCGGTCGGCGGTCAGCAACTGGGCTATCTGCCGGGCGGTGAGGCGGAGAAGATGGGTCCGTGGGCGCAGGCGGTCTTCGACACCCTTGAGGGGTTGGCTTCACCCGAGGTGATCGACGAGGTGCTTTCCCGCGGAATGTTGGAGGTGTTGCCGCTTACGCATATCCGCGGGCGGTCGTTGCATGATTCGTTCGTGATCGTCGATGAGGCGCAATCATTGGAACGCAATGTGCTGCTGACGGTGTTGTCCCGGTTGGGATCGGGGTCGCGGGTGGTGCTCACCCATGATGTCGCGCAGCGTGACAACCTGCGAGTGGGGCGGCATGACGGTGTCGCGGCGGTCATCGAGAAACTCAAGGGGCATCCGCTCTTCGCGCATGTCACCTTGACTCGCAGCGAGCGGTCGCCGATCGCTGCGTTGGTGACCGAGGTACTCGAGGAGTTTGCTCCCGGCGCCGTGTACTAAATTTTCCACGAGCGCATCGACGCGTTGGGATGACCCCCCGCAGCGGCGGCAGGACTACGGTCTTGCCGCCGCTGCGCTGTGGTGCGTACGTCGAACGCATGATTCCGCGAGATATGTTGCACGAATATTAAGAATCAGTCGAACAAGTGGCGAACAGCGACTAAATCCGCGACGATCGATCGGGGCCAACGCATTGGAATGTGTTACCTGATCTGTGTCCTGCGCTTGGCCCGTCATCGCAGGACACGCTCAGGCTGCGCCCGAGGACATGGAAGGAGACAGTCGCCGTATGACTGGACGACTCCCCGACACTATTTTTCATTCGGGGCCGGTCTTCGACGGGTATCGCCTCCACCGCGACCTTGCTGTCGGAGTGCGTGATGGCCGGATAGTTGCGGTGGCCGATGAGGCGCGTGTGCGCGCGGAGGTCCCACATGCCGATGAGGTGGATCTTTCCGGGAGGCTGTTGCATCCGGGGTTCACCGACGCGCATATCCATGCGTTATCCGCCGGTGTCGATCGCAACGCATGTGATCTCACCGAAGCCGGCGATGCTGCGCAGACACTCGCACTCATCGCGGCTTACGCCGAGAGGGCCGAAGGAGAGTGGATCGTCGGGTCCGGCTGGACGATGAGCCATTTCGAGCGCGGGTGCCCCACCGCGGCCGCGCTCGACGCGGTGGTCGGCGATCGACCCGCGTTCCTCCTCAACCGTGACCATCACGATGCGTGGGTGAGTTCGGCTGCGCTCCGGCTCGCGGGCGTCGACGCCACTACGCCCGATCCGGTCGATGGACGTATCGAACGCGATGATGCCGGCCGGCCGTCGGGTGCGTTGCATGAGGGAGCGATGGATCTCGTCGGTCGGCACGTGCCGATCGCGAATGCGGACGAGCAGACCCGCGGTTTGGTGACCGCACAGCAGTATTTGCATTCGCTCGGCGTGACCGGCTGGCAGGAAGCCATCGTTGGGGATTACCCGGGGATGGCCGATCTGGCGAGCGTGTACCGCGATTTCCACAACGCCGGGTTGCTCACCGCCGATGTGGTCGGCGCATCGTGGCTCCCGCGTGATCTGAGTCTTTCTGATGTCGGCGCACTCGTCGACGAATTTGTGGCGCGTGCCCGGGTGAATGCGGAGGCGCGCTGGCGGATGCCGTCGGTGAAGATCATGGTCGATGGTGTTGTTGAGAACCGGACCGCGGCGATGTCGGAACCCTACTGTGGCGATTGTGCGTGCGCGCCGGCGGGCGTGGGTCTGTCATATTTCGATCAGAAGGTGCTGGTTGAGGCTGTGATCGCGTGCGACGCGGCGGGTCTCGACGTGCATTTCCACGCCATCGGAGATGCCGCGGTTACCGCCGCCCTCGATGCTGTGGAGGCGGCCCGGGTCGTCAACGGTATCTCCGGCGGCCGCCACCACATCGCCCACCTGCAATTGGTGCGGCCCGCCGATATCGATCGTTTCGCCCGGCTCGGCGTCACCGTCAACATGCAGGCGTTGTGGGCCTGTAATGATGTCGGGATGCTCACGCTGGTCAAGTCGGCGGTCGGAGAGCAACGCTATCGCTGGCACTATCCGTTCGGCTCGCTGTATCGCAGCGGTGCGCGACTGGCGATGGGCAGTGACTGGCCGGTCAGTACCCCGGATCCATGGGCGGCTATCTCGGTTGCCGTTAATCGCGTCGCACCCGGTGAACACGCCGAGCCGCCGCTGTTACCGGGCGAGGCACTCGATCTGGGCACCGCACTCGCGGCCTACACGAGCGGTTCCGCCTGGATCAACAGGCGCCGAGGAGCAGGTGTCATACGCCCTGGAGCATCCGCCGATCTTGTTGTCGCCGACCGTAATCCCTTCGACCTGCCGCCCGAGACCCTCTGGCAGACCCGTACCGATCTTGCCGTCGCCGACGGCACCATCGTCCACGAGAGGACCCGATCATGACCGCAGTCGACGAACAGTCGCAGACGCACGCTCCGGCGGCAACCAGGGGTGCCATAACGCTCCGCGGTGTCACCAAGGTGTACGAGAACGGATATGTCGCCGTCAGCGATATCGATCTGGAGGTGGCCGCGGGCGAGTTTGTGTCGCTGCTCGGACCGTCGGGATGCGGTAAAACAACGTTGTTGCGCATGATGGCCGGATTTGAACGTCCCTCCAAGGGCGACATTCTGCTCGACGGAACCTCCATCATCGATGTGCCGCCGGAACGGCGACCGATCAACACCGTGTTCCAATCGTATGCGTTGTTCCCGCATATGTCGGTCGCACAGAACGTGGGATTTGGTCTGCGCCAGCGCAAAGTGAACAAGACGGAGATCGGCACGCGGGTGGGTGAGGCGCTCGAACTCGTCCAGATGACTCGCTTCGCTGATCGCAAGCCAGCCATGCTTTCGGGCGGTCAGCAACAACGCGTCGCCCTCGCGCGGGCCCTGGCGAATCGGCCGGACGTGCTTCTGCTCGATGAGCCGATGAGCGCGCTCGATCGCAAACTCCGTGAAGAGATGCAGATCGAACTCAAACTGCTGCAGAAGGAACTGGGGACCACCTTCGTATTCGTCACTCACGATCAGGAGGAGGCGTTGTCGATGAGTGACCGCATCGTGGTGATGAGCGAGGGACACATCGCCCAGATCGGCGACGGTAAAGACATCTATGCCGCTCCGGTGAACCGATTCGTTGCCGATTTCGTGGGTAAGCAAACCTTTTTCGACGTCACCGGTGGCGTCGTTGACGGGCGGCTGGAGACGACGGACGGACCATTCGAGGTCGGTGCCGATGTCGCCGGGCTCTCCGGTGACCTGGTGGTTGCGGTCCGTCCGGAGGCGATTTGGTTCGCCGAGAGTCAGGCCGATATCGATGCCGCGGATAACGTGGTCACCGGCACTGCTGCCGGCGTCTCATTCCTTGGCGACCTGACCCAGGTGGTGGTGACCACCGACGCGGGCACCGAGGTGCTGGTGCGCGGTGCTACCCGCAATTTCCCGCCGTTGACCGAAGGCCAGCGGGTCACCTGTACCTTCGCTAAGTCGGATGCGCGGGTGTACACCAAATGAGCACATTTCACCGGGGCGATACCGACGCGGTCACCGTCAATGCGCTGCTCCCGCGGGCCGCTGTACCTCGCATCACTCGTCGTGGATTCCTCGCCGGGATCGGTGTCACCGCCGCCGGGCTCGCTGTGGCGGCCTGCGGCAGCGAGAAGAAGGTTGCGCCGTCGGCTCCGCTGACCGACCACATCGAGAGCCAGCTCAACTATTACAGCTGGGGCGATTACGAGGATCCGGGCGATCTCGACGGGTACAAGGACAAGTTCAATGTTCGCCTGCAGGTTGATTCCTTCGGCTCAAACGAGGAGATGATCGCCAAGCTCGCGGCGGCGCGGGGTACGTCGGGATATGACGTCGTGGTACCGACCGGCGTGTATCTGCCGCAGATGATCCAGCATGGGCTGATCGATGAGCTCGACCACTCGAAGATCCCGAATCTGAAAAACCTTGAGGAGCGGTTCTTTAACCCGCCGTGGAATCCTGGTTCGCGATATGCGGCGTGTAAAGACTGGGGCACAACAGGTTTCATGTACCTCAAATCGCTGACCGATAAGACCCCAACTTCCTGGGGGGATTTCGTCTCACTGGCCAAGGGGCCCGCGCGCGGCAAGGTCAGCGTGGTGGAGGACCCGTGGGAGGTGGTCTCGGTGGCGATGGGGGCCCTCCATATCAGCCCGAATACCACGAAGCAGGCTGATCTGGACGCGGCACGCAATCTGCTGCTCAATGATCTCGCCCCGACGATCCAGGGCTACAACTCGTCGATCACCTCGGTGGTGGCGGGCGGCGCCTACAGCCTGCTGCAGGCGTGGAACGGTGACGCGCGCCTGACCCTCATGAATGAAAGCGACCCGGACAAGTGGGGTTTCGTGTTCCCGCTGCCGACCGCCAACCTGTTCGTCGATAACTTCGCGATCGTTCGCGGTACCCAGCATCCGGCTGCGGCGCATGCCTTCATCAACTACATGCTCACTCCCGAGGTGTCGTTTAAGGAGATGGAATACATCGGATATCAGACCGGTGTGAAGGGGATGGTCGAGAAGGGTAAGGCATCTAACCTGCCGTTCCCGGACTTGCTTTTCCCCTCCGATGAGATCGTGGGCCGGCTGGTCTCGGGCAACGTCGATTCGGCCACGCAGCAACGGACCGAGATCCTCAATCAGATGCAGGCGAGGAGTGCACGATGACCACAACCATCGACCCGCCGGTCGGGCCACGGCATGCCGCACCCGCTCCGGAGCCGGTAGCAACACCGAAACCGCCATTGCGGCAACGCCTTTTCGGGGTTGGCGGGCTTACCTTCCCGGCCTGGGCGTATGTCGTCTTCTTCTTTGTGATCCCGCTGGCCCTGGTGATTTGGTACAGCTTCGGTTACAAGCCGGACCAGTTCACCACCTATGCCACCGATCGGCTCGGCTTCGACCAGTATCGGCAGGCATTCGGCGCCGATTACCGTTCGACCTTTGGTAATACGCTGTCCATCGCGGTGACCGGCGTGGTGGTCGCGTTGTTGATCGGGGTGCCGTTCGCGTATTGGCTCGCGGTCAAGTCCAACGTACGGCGGCGGCCGGTCTATTTGGCACTCATCATCATCCCGTTCTTCACCAATTTCCTGGTCCGTACCATTGGCTGGCAGATCACGTTGGCGCCGTCGGGGTGGTTGTCCGGGCTTACCCAAAGCCTGGGTTTCGGTGAACTCAGCGTGCTCTACACCCGGGTGGCGGTGCAGATCGGTGTTGTCTACAACTATCTGCCACTGATGATTTTCCCGCTGTTCGTGGCCATGGACCGGGCGGGACTCTCGTTGCGCGAAGCCAGTCGCGATCTTGGTGCCAATCGGTGGACCACCTTTTTCCGCATCACGCTGCCACTCGCGTCACCGGGCATCGTGTCGGGCACCTTGCTCGTATTCATTCCGCTGATGGGTGATTACGTGACCCCCGCGGTGCTCGGGGGCGCTAAGGGAACGATGGCCGGACAGATGATTGCGGCACAGTTCGAGAGTGCCCAGAACTGGGCGCTCGGCTCAGCCATGACGGTCTCGCTGATGGCGATGGTGCTGGTGTGTGTGGTCATCGCCGGAGTGGTGCTCAAGGTTGCGGCCAAGCTCTTAGACACGCGGGTCTTCGGTGTGCGGGTATCGGCCCCCGACGCGGCGGCGCCCGGAATCGGCCCACTGCCCGCACTGACGATGAAACCGCAACGCAGTTTGCGTGATTGGTACACCATCATTATCAAAGCGTGGGCCGTAGTCGTCTACCTGTTCCTCTTCCTGCCGATCCTGGTGATCGTTGCGTACTCGTTCAACACCGGTCGCGTGCTTGAGTCGTTCGCCAGCTTCGGATTCACCGCGTACTCGGATGCGCTCACCAATGACACGATCGTGCGGTCGGTCGAGGTGTCGCTTGAGGTTGGTCTCCTTTCGGCGTTGCTGGCCACCGTGCTGGGATCGCTGGCGGGTATCGGGATCGGCATCTCCAAGCGACCGCGGTGGTGGTCGGCCGGGCTGCTGGCGGTACTCACCGTCACCTTGGTCACCCCCGATATCGCCGACGCGGTGGCGTTTTTGCCCTGGTACGTGACGCTGGGTGTGGACGGGGGGCTGGCGCCGTTCAACCACGGCATGGTGCGCCTGGTGTTCTCGCATGCGGTGGTGTCGATGGTGGTGGTCACCTTCATCGTGCGGGCGCGGGTGTCGGCGCTTGATCCGGCATTGGAAGAGGCGGCAGCCGATCTGTATGCCTCGCCGCTGGCGCGGTTGCGGCATGTGATCCTGCCCGCTGCCATGCCGGGAATCGTCGCGGGCATGATGCTCGCCTTCACATTCAGTCTCGACGACGTCGTGATCTCCACGTTCGTCCAGCAGCCGGGATACACGCCGTGGCCGGTCTACATCTTCTCCAGCGTGCGGGTGGCGCTCAAACCTGAAGTCGCCGCGATGTCGACCCTGATGCTGGTGCTGACGCTGGTGGTGCTTGCGATTTCGGGATTGGTGCTGCGGCGTAGCGGCGAGGATTCGACGTCGATGGCCAAGTTGCTCGCCTGATCGAGTGCGTGCGGGCCGAAATGGTCCCGGCCCGCACTTGAAGTTGAACCCAGATTCACATACGTTCAGTGCATGGAACTCCGTGACACTGTCGCCATCGTCACCGGTGCCGGTGGCGGAATCGGGGGAGCGATCGCTCGCACATTCGTCGAGGCTGGCGCCAACGTCGTCGCCACCGACCTGGACGAGAGTGCGGTGCGTGCGGTCGTCGATACGATCGATCCCGCAGGAACTCGCATCACCGCACTGGCCGGTGATGCGAGTTCCGACGCTCATATCCAGGCTGCTATCTCCCTCGCCGAAGATCGATTCGGCCCGGTTGATATCTACGTGGCCAATGCCGGTATCGGCGGGCGCGCGGGACTCGATGCGAGCGATGCCGATTGGGAACACGCCATCGGTATTAATCTGCTCGGTCATGTCCGGGCGGCGCGGCGCCTGGTCCCGGAGTGGGTTGCACGCGGGCAGGGATACTTTGTGTCCACCGCGTCGGCGGCCGGCTTATTGACCCAGCTCGGGTCGGCGATCTATTCCACCACCAAACATGCGGCCGTCGGGTTCGCCGAATGGCTTAACGTCAGCTACGGAGACGACGGTGTGCGGGTCAGTTGCCTGTGCCCGATGGGTGTGGATACCAAACTACTTCGGCCGGAAGGCGGATCCGCCGATCCCGGCGATCTGCTGATGCAACGCGCGGTGGAAACGGCGGGCCGGGTGCTGACCCCCGCCGAGGTGGCCGAGGTCGTGCTCGCGACGATGCGTGCGGAGCATTTTCTGATCCTCCCTCATCCCGAGGTCCTGGACATGTATCGACACAAAGGTGCCGATTACGACCGGTGGCTGCGCGGGATGCGCCGCTATCAGCAGTCATTGCTCGCAACGAGCGAGCATTCCTGAAATTTTCAGCATCACAAGGAGAATCCGATGAGTTTTTTTGAAATCTCCCCTCGCGCAGAGGACTATCGACAGCGGCTATTGGCGTTCATGGATACCTACGTGTACCCGAACGAGAAGTTATTCGCCGAACAGATGGCGGCGCAGGATAATCCGCATCGCAATCCACCGATCCTGGGTGAGCTCAAAGTCAAGGCCAAGGAGCAGGGTCTGTGGAATTTGTTCCATCCGCATCCGGAATGGGGCCCCGGCCTCACAAACCTCGAATACGCGCCACTCGCCGAGATCATGGGACATGTGATCTGGGCATCGGAGGTGTTCAACTGCAACGCGCCCGACACCGGAAATATGGAGGTGCTCACCCTCTTTGGTTCCGATGAGCATAAAGAGCGTTACCTGCGTCCGCTTCTCGACGGAGAGATCGCCTCGGCGTTCGCGATGACCGAACCGGAGGTTGCTTCATCCGATGCCACCAATATCGAGTTGTCGATGGTGCGAGACGGTGACGACTACATCCTCAACGGACGTAAATGGTTCGCCTCGAACGCGGTTCGTCCCGACTGCAAGGTGCTCATCGTAATGGGCAAGACCGATCCGACGGCGCCGCCCCACCGCCAGCAATCGATGATGGTGGTGCCCACCGATGCCCCGGGCCTGACCATAGTGCGCAACTTGCCGGTATTCGGTTACACAGATCGGGAAAGCCACGGCGAACTCCTTTTCGAGAATGTCCGCGTACCCGCCACTGACGTCCTCAAAGGCGAGGGTGAAGGATTCGCCATCGCGCAGGCGCGACTTGGCCCAGGACGTATCCACCATTGCATGCGGACGATCGGCATGGCCGAGCGTGCGCTGGAACTGCTCTGCACCCGCGCGACCCAGCGGGTCACCTTCGGTGTGCCGGTGGCTGATCGTGCCAACATCGCGGACTGGATCGCCGAGGCGCGCATCGATATCGAGATGGTCCGGCTGCTGACGCTCAAGGCCGCGCACATGATGGATACGGTCGGCAATAAGCAGGCCGCCACCGAGATCGCCGCGATCAAGGTTGCCGCCCCGAGTATCGCACTCAAGATCATCGACCGAGCGATCCAGGTCTATGGCGGAGCTGGACTGACTGAGGATTTCCCGCTGGCCTCCGCATACGCACACATTCGTACACTGCGCTTGGCCGACGGTCCCGACGAGGTGCATAAGCGCTCCATCGCCCGCCGTGAATTGCGTCCCTACCGGCAGAATTCGGTTGCCACACCCACTGTTCCGGAAACCATCACGGTGGCTGACCAGGTGTTTGCGGCGCGATGACGGGCACGACGACACGCGGTACATCGATCCCCGAGGTCGATGTCACCGCGCTGCGTGACTGGTTCGCCGCCAACGGCGTAGTGATCGATGACGAATTCGACTCTGTGCGAGTCGGTGCCGGCCAGTCGAATCTCACCTACCTACTCTCCGACGCGTCGGGCCATCGATATGTGTTGCGTCGCCCGCCGGTTGGACATTTGCTGGCATCGGCGCATGACGTGGTCCGTGAGGCGAAGATCCTCTCGGCGCTCGCCTCGACGAATGTGCCGGTGCCGCAGGTATTCGCGGTGTGCACGCAGGAATCGGTCGCCCCGGTGCCGCTGGTGATCATGGAGTTCGTCGACGCGGTGACGCTAGACAAAGAGGCCGCCGCGCACGCTCTGCCGTTACCGATACGCCGAGCGGTAGGCACCTCAATGATGGCGACGCTGGCGCAGATCCACGCCGTCGATTTGACGGCCACCGGATTGATCGACCTCGCCAGCCATAAACCTTATGCCCAGCGGCAGCTCAAGCGGTGGAGTGCACAGTGGGAGCAGTCTAAGACGCGCGAAATCCCGGCGCTTGATGAACTGACCCGCGCATTGGCCGCCAATATCCCCGAACAGCACGAGATGTCGCTGGTCCATGGTGATTTCCATATTCGCAATGTGATGGTGGAGCAACGCACCGGTCAGGTTCGTGCCGTGCTGGACTGGGAGTTATCCACCCTCGGCGACCCGCTCGCCGATATCGGCAGCACCCTGGCATATTGGCCCGAACCGGGTGAGGAGATCGCCGGACGGTTCACGGTGGAGACGATGCCGGGATTCCCGACTCCGGCGCAGGTCGCCGCCGACTATCTTGAGATCACCGGCCGGGACCCGCAGGTGCTCAAATACTGGCACACGCTCGGTCTGTGGAAGGTCGCGATCATCGCGCAGGGAGTGCTGCGCCGCGTGCGTGATGATCCCGCCAATGCGGCGGCGAGCGGAGTTCCCACGGACGCCGACATCGATCGCTTTGTCGCCAAGGCCGTCGTGCTTGCCGAATCCGCGGGGCTCTAAGGTATGTGAGCGTGTTAAGGAATCCGCGATGACCGCGCCGACGGAGGGGCATCCCGATAAGGCTCTGGCGGTACCCGCGTTGGTCCCCGACGCACTTGAGCGGCGGCCGGTTACCGCGCGGGGCGAGCGGACCCGTACGGCGCTGATCGCGGCCGCCCGGCGCATCTTCGAGCGTGATGGTTTTGCCGATTCGAGGCTCACCGATATCACCGCGGAGGCGCGCTGCTCGACGGGATCGTTCTACACCTATTTCGACAGCAAAGAGGAAGTCCTCGATGCCGTGCTCGCCCAAGCGCATCGGGACATGCTCCATCCTGGGCTTCCACATGTCGAGGAGGAGTCCGGGGACGATCCCACCGCAGTGCTCGCCGCCGCCAACCGTGCATATTTTGATGCCTACCAACGCAATGCCGGTTTGCGGCTGGTGCTGGAGCAGGTGTCGGCGACGATTCCAGAATTCCGGGAAAAGCGGCGTGCGCGCAGCATGGTCTTCGTTCGGCGTAACGCCCGCCACATCCAGGAACTGCAGAATCGCGGCCTCGCCGATCGCGAACTAGATGCCACCGCGGCGGCGGCGGCGCTGTCGGGGATGGTGTCGCGGATGGCGTATCAGGCATTTGTTGTCGGCGAGACCGACACCGACATCGACGCTCTGGTGTTCACCGCAACCCGGTTGTGGGTTAACGCGATCGGCCTGCGCCGGACCGACGGTCCGGCCCAGGCCGAGGACTGACACCCGCTGCGCGCGTGAACCCGCTGACTGCTGAAATCCCGCGATCAGCGCGCCAACGCGGAGAGTGCTTCTCGATCGATTGCGCGTTTGAGGATCTTGCCGGTGGCACCCTTGGGTAGTGCGTCGACGAATTGCACCACGCGGGGCACCTTATACGCGCTGAGATATTGTTTGGTCCACGTCCGCAGGTCGGCCACGTCGATCTGCGCCCCCGGGCGCGGTGCGATGACGGCGGCGATCTCCTCGCCGTAGTGCGGGTCGGGGACGCCGATCACCGCGACCTCGACAATATCGGGGTGGGTGTAGAGCACCTCCTCCACCTCGCGCGGGTACACGTTGTAGCCGCCCCGGATAATGAGATCCTTTGCGCGATCGACTATTTTGACATCGCCATCGATATCGATGGAACCCAGATCGCCGGTCTTGAGCCATCCGTCGCGCAGGTCGGAGGCGGTGGCGTCTGGCCGGTTCCAATATCCCTTCATGACCGTGGGGCCGCTGATATAAATCTCGCCGACGGTGTCGGGGGGCAGGACTGCGCCGTCGGGGTCGCGTACCTCGATTGTGAATTCGGGTAGCGCGGGCCCTACGGTGCCGACCTTGGGTTTGCCGGTGAGGTTGCGGAAGGTGGCCGATCCCGCGGTTTCGGTGAGTCCGTATCCCTCAAGGATCGCGGCGCCGAACTTCTCGGCGAAGGCGCGGATCACCTCACCGGGTATCGGCGCACCGCCCGAGCAGGCCAGCCGTAGGTCGGAGAAGTCATCGGGACCATATCCGTCGCCGCTTTGGAGCATGGCGTTCCACATGGTGGGCACCCCGCAGGCAATGGTGATGTGCTCATCGCGTAGCCGATTCATGAATTCGGTTGGCGAGAAGGGAGATAGCAGAGAGAGACTGTGGCCGACCGACAGAGCCGTATGCATGACGACAGCCTGGCCGAAGATATGAAAGAGCGGCAGCGCCGTCGCCCAGCGCTCATCCGGGTCGGTCTGTAGCGTCTTACGGAACGTTTCCGGTACCGCATTGATATTCGCGACGGTCAGCTCGGCGCCCTTGGGCTTGCCGGTGGTGCCCGATGTGTAGAGCAGGACGGCGGTATCGTCGTCGGAACGTTCGACGAAGTGTGCTGCCGGTTCGCTATCGATCTCCCGGGCGGACGGATCGATCTCGATGAAGGGTATCGATCGCTCGGCGGCGACGGCACGTGCGTGTGTGGCACACTCGTGCCAGGCGATCACCAAGGATGCGCCGCTGTCGTCGACGACGTAGTCGATCTCGCCAGGGGCGGACATGACGTTGAGTGTGACGACCGTGGCGCCGAGGGTATGCAGTCCGTAGTAGATGATCGCGAAATCGGGGATCGATGGTGCGATGAAGAGCACGCGATCACCGGGCCGCACCCCCTTGTCGGCGAATCGTGTTGCGGCTTTGGCAATCTGGGCGCGCAGTTGGCCGTAGGTGAGGATATCGGCACCATTTCGGACCGCGATCCGATCGGGTGTGTCGTCGGCAACGCTCCACAGGGCGGCGACCAGATTAGTCATGGTGGGATTCTTTCCGAGTCGGGGGAGTGGTTAATCGGTTGGGGCCGTGGATCACTCGAAGTAGCGTCGCGGCACGTCGACGAGCATGGTGGTGATGTCGGCGTCGCGCACGCCGCGTTCACGTAGTGCGGGCAGCACATCCTCGCTGATATGGCGGAAGTTCCACTTGGGTACCGCCTGCTTTTTGGCCTCGGGATCAAACCAGTCGATGAAGCAGGACGCATCGTGGGCCAGTGCGAGGCGATCGGCGTAGCCGCGATTGACCAGTTCCACCACCGTGTTGATCCGGTCCTCGAATCCCAGCAGCACATCGAGCCCGAAGCGGTCCATGCCGAGGATCGATCCGGCGTCGGCGATCTTCGTCAGATAGTCGAGGTCGGTGGAATCCCCGGAATGTCCGATGACGACCTTGGTGAGGTCGACGCCCTCCTCGGCGAGAACTTGCTGGGCGATCAGGCCTGAACCGGTGTGTGGATTGGTGTGCACCGTGATGGGCGCGCCGGTCTGCACATGGGCCTGGCCCACCGCACGCAGCACCCGTTCCACTCCGGGAGTCAATCCGGGTTCCTCGATCGCGCATTTGAGGAATGCTGCCTGCACCCCGGTGTCGGCGATGCCCTTGGTGAGATCTCGAACGAAGTAGGTCACCAGCGGCTCATCGACGTCGAAGAGCAAACCTGGTCCGGTGTAATGGAATTGGAAGGGTATGTCGTTGTAGGTGTAGAGGCCGGTGGCGACGACGATCTTGAGATCGATCTGCTCTGCTATCCGCTGGATGCGGGGAATGTAACGGCCGAGGCCGAGGACGGTCGGATCGAGAATGGTATCGATACCGAGCGATTTGAGTTCGGTGAGATCGCGTACCGCCTCGCTGATCTTTGCTTCTTCGTCCCAATCGTACTGGTAGTTTTCACGAAATTCCGAGCCGAGGACGAAGACGTGTTCATGGACGAGCACGTTGCCCAGGGCGCTCGAATCGACAGGACCGGTGACGGTGTTGACGATGCTCATGGCTTCCCTTCGTGATCTGCGAGCCATGTCACCTGAGGCCCACATGTGTGACATATCACTCGCTGAAACGAGCGTAGTTGAGGCTGACCTCAAGTTCAATAGCGGCGAAACGGGATCAGTGCCGCACCGTGACCATGCTGAGACTCGCGGACGCCGACGCTTTGTCACACTGGTCTGATGCGCAAGTGGCTGAAGTTGTGGTTGGGATTATTGGTACTAACGATGATGGGGGTGTCGGGCATTGTCGCCGGTGCCGGCCAGGCGAGTGCCACGCCAGGTATCGCGCAACTCGACGGCATCCTCAACGCGTTGGCCGGTTTCGGATCGGCGCAACGTGGTGGGGCCGCAGGTGATAGCAGTCAGTTGATCGTGGTCAACGCGCCCAAGGCCACCGACACGACGGCGACACTCACCGCCTTCGAACGCGGTGCGGACGGATCGTGGAAGCCTGTGCTCGGCCCGGTCAGGGCATTTGTTGGCGCGCTGGGAATCGGTGAACCGCGCGATGACGTCTACCGCACGCCGGTGGGAACATTCGCGCTCGACCAAGCATTCGGCAGGCTACCTAATCCGGGCACCAAAATGCCGTATTTCCAGGCAACGCAGCTGGATTGGTGGGATTCGAATACGGCGTCGCCCACTTACAACACCCATGTCCATCAGGCGGCGAGCCCCGGTGGAGACAGCGAGAACCTATTCGGCGCGGGTCCGGTGTATGACTACGCGGTCAATATTGCCCACAACCCACAGCGGGTACCGGGTAAGGCGTCGGCGATATTTCTCCACGTCACCAACAATGAGCCGACGCAGGGCTGCGTGGCGATAGATAAAGAGACGATGCGCAAGGTGCTCGTCTGGCTCGATCCGGTCAAACATCCGAAGATCAGCATCGGCGTCAACGCTGCGGCGCCCACCGGCTCCGGCCCGGCCACGTCGATCCCGCCGAGTACCGTACCGGCGCCGTCGGTTCCGGGTGTCTCGGATCTGTTCAGCGCCACACGGCTCACCGACCTGCTCAATAAGCTCTCCGGCGTGCTCACGTCGTTGCTCGGTGCCGCGTAGGAACGGATGCCACGCGCGGTGCACGCTAGGGTTGTCGGATGAAAGCACTGTGCTACCACGAGTTTCGTGGTCCGGTTCGCGTCGAATACGTAGCCGATCCGCAGGTTCCCGATGACGGCGCGGTGATTCGGGTGGCGGCGTCGGGGTTATGCCGCAGCGATTGGCATGCCTGGGCCGGACACGACGATTGCGTTGCGGTGCCACATGTTCCGGGGCATGAGTTCTGCGGCGTCATCGAGGCCGTTGGCCCCTCCGTCCGCCGCTGGGCGCCGGGGGCGCGGGTCACCGCTCCGTTCATCAACGGCTGTGGAGACTGCGGGTGGTGCCGGTCCGGCCAGGCGCAAGTGTGCCCGCAGCAAACCCAGCCGGGATTCACCCACTGGGGGTCGCATGCCGAATTCGTCGCCATCCGCGGTGCCGACACGAATCTTGTTGCGCTGCCCGAATCGTTGCCGGATGCGGCCGCGGCGGCGCTCGGCTGCCGTTTCGCGACGGCGTTTCACGCGTTGACCGGGCGGGCCAGGATTCGGGAAGGGCAGTGGGTCGCGGTGTTCGGGGCGGGCGGCGTCGGCTTGAGCGCGGTCGCGATCTCCCGTGCGCTCGGCGCCCGGGTAGTTGTCGTCGATCCGTCGGAACGGGCGCGTGAACTGGCATTACTCGTCGGCGCGGAGTACGCGATCGACTCATCCGCGGCGGTGTCGGCGGCCGTTGCCGATCTCACCGGTGGGGGTGCGGATGTGAGTGTTGATGCCCTCGGCTCGGCGGCAATCGCGACGACGGCGATACTGTCTTTGCGCCGCAGAGGAATTCACCTACAGATCGGATTGCTCGCCGAGCCGGACACCACCCTGCCGCTCGGGCACGCCATCGCCTGGGAACTCGATATTCTCGGCTGCCATGGCATGCCCGCCCTCGACTATCCGGCGATGCTCGCACTCATCGGTTCCGGACATGTCGATATCGCGGGTCTGCTCGGCTCGACGGTGGGGTTCACCCAGGCCGCGGCACTGCTACCGGAGACCGACACCGCCACTGCGCGCGGCATCGTCGTCCTCGATCCCCGTCAGCCCTGAGGTCGCCCGCCAGTCCAGAGCCGTGGCCCGCAGCTCAGCGCTGGTAATCGAGGTTGGCCATCTTCAAGACGTCGAGTCGCTTGTCGAGTTCGGCTTCGCTGAGCTTCTCGCCGACCAGTCCGCGGTCGATGACGGTCTGCCGGATCGTCTTGTGCTCCTTGAGTGCCTGCTTGGCTACGGCTGCGGCCTCCTCGTAGCCGATCGCGCTGTTGAGTGGTGTGACGATCGACGGCGAGCTCTCGGCGAGGGTACGCAGGCGCTCGACGTCGGCGGTGAGCCCGGTGATACAGCGGTCGGCGAACAATCGCGACACATTGGCCAGTAGCTTGAGTGATTCCAGTACGTTGCGCGCGATCAGCGGGATATACACGTTGAGTTCGAAGGCCCCGTTACCGCCGCCCCAGGTGACCGCGGCATCGTTGCCGATCACCTGTGCCGCCACCTGCGTAACTGCCTCGGGCAGAACCGGATTCACCTTACCGGGCATGATCGAGCTGCCCGGCTGCAGATCCGGCAGATGGATCTCGGCGAGCCCGGTGAGCGGGCCCGAACCCATCCAGCGGATGTCGTTGGCGATTTTGGTCAGCGATACGGCGACGGTTTTGAGTTGCCCGGATAGTTCGACGAGCCCGTCACGCGCTGCCTGTGCCTCGAAGTTGTTCTTGGCGAGGGTAAGTGCGTCGACACCGGTCAATGCGACCAGCTCGGTGACAACCTTGGAGCCGAAGCCGTCTGGTGCGTTGAGCCCGGTACCCACGGCGGTGCCGCCGATGGGTAGTTCACCGACGCGCGGCAGCGTCGCGGTGACGCGTTCGATCCCGGCCTCCAACTGCCGCGCGTATCCGCTGAATTCCTGACCGAGGGTGACCGGTACGGCATCCATCAGGTGGGTGCGGCCGCTCTTGACCACCTCGCGCCAGTCCTGCGCCTTCTCCTGCAGGGCGACCCGCAGGTAGTCGAGTGCGGGGACCAGATCGGTGACGACGGCCTCGGTTGCGGCGACGTGGGTGGCGGTGGGGAAGGTGTCATTGGACGACTGAGACATGTTGACGTGATCGTTGGGGTGCACGTCGACGCCGTTGGCGGCGGCGATCGACGCGATCACCTCGTTGGCGTTCATGTTGGAGCTGGTGCCCGACCCGGTCTGGAACACATCGATGGGGAACTGGTCGTCGTGGTGGCCGTCGGCGATCTCCTTGGCCGCGACGATGATCGCGTCGGCCCGCTGCGGATCGAGTAACCCCAGATCCTTGTTGACCTGCGCACAGGCCGCCTTGAGCAGGCCCATCGCCCGGATCTGAGTGCGTTCAAGCGGCCGGTGACTGATCGGGAAGTTCTCCACCGCGCGCTGGGTTTGTGCCCGCCACAACGCGTCGACGGGCACCTTGACCTCGCCCATGGTGTCGTGCTCGATGCGGTATTGCTGTTCGCTCATCGCGATTGTTCCTCCGGCTCCGTCGACAGTGAGGTGATCCTCACCCCACGGTACTGCGGGGGCGCGAGCTGGTTGTGTGAGGTATGCCGTAGTTTCGGGCCGTCAGGTGACCCGAATCTACGGCACACATGTGGATGACCGGGAAGGTTGTGCACAGGTCGTGCGGAAGCCCTGGTTGCGGGGTCAGAACGGGACACACTATGCGACATGGTGATGGAATCCGGTGAGAGTGCGGCCCGAGTGGACGCGGTTTGTGCGACGCAGAACGGTGTGATCGCTCGGTGGCAGGTCGTCGAGTGCGGAGAGTCGGCGGCATTCATCCGGCGAAAGCTACGTAGGCGTGAATGGGCGACGGTGTATCGGGGTGTCTTCGTCGATCACACCGGCCCCCTGACCTGGCGGCAGCGCGCATGGGCCGCGGTGGTGGCCGCGTTCCCGGCCGCGCTGAGTCATGAATCGGCTCTGCACGATGAGAAGGTGCCGTCGAGTGGACCGGTGCACATCATGGTCGATCGCCACCGCAGGGTGATCGCGCGTCCCGGCGTTGTCGTGCACTATGGTTCGCGGCTCGACGAGCGGGTGTTGTGGCATACGCAGCCGCCCAGGGTGCGTATTGAGGAGGCGGTCCTCGACGTGGCGGCCGATGCCTCGTCGATGGTCGGAGTCGTGGGCTGCCTGACGGATGTGCTCGGAGCGCGTAAGACCACCGCGGACCGGTTGCGCACGACGTTGCACTCCCGACGCACGATGCCTCGTCGGACATTTATCGACGAGGTGCTGCGAGATATTCGCGACGGTAGCTGTTCGGTTCTTGAATACGAGTACCTCCGCAAGGTGGAACGCGCACATGCACTCCCGGCACCGCGCAGGCAGGCACCGATTGTTATCGGCCGGAGAGGTTTGCGCGATGTCGAGTATCGCGACTGGGGCGTGGTCGTTGAGTTGGATGGCCGGGCGTGGCATGACGGTCCGGCCGCTCGTGACCGGGATCTGGAGCGAGACCTCGATGCCGCGGTCGGCGCGACGCGGCAGACGTTGCGGATTGGTTGGGGGCAGGTATTTGACCGGCCGTGTGTGACGGCGCGCAAGGTTGGGGAGGTGCTGAGGGCGCATGGATGGGACGGGACGCCAGTGCGTTGCCCTGCATGCCCCGGATTGCCGTAGTTTTGGGTCGCCAGGTGACCCAAAACTACGGCAGCAATCGGGGTTTCAGTGTTCGCGAGACCGCAGCCGCACGCCGCCGAGGGGTACGCTGACGGCACCGGAGGGATCGGTGAAGAAGTCATTACCTTTGTCATCGACGACGATGAAAGCGGGGAAGTTTTCGACCTCGATCTTCCAGACCGCTTCCATACCGAGTTCGGGGTATTCGATGACTTCTTGGCTCTTGATGCAATCCAATGCGAGTCGCGCGGCGGGGCCGCCGATCGAACCCAGGTAGAACCCGCCGTGGGCGGCGCACGCCCGGGTGACCTGTGCGGAACGGTTTCCCTTGGCCAGCATCACCATCGAACCGCCCGCGGCCTGAAATTGTTCGACGTAGGAGTCCATCCGGCCGGCCGTGGTGGGGCCGAACGATCCCGATGCCATGCCGGCGGGGGTCTTGGCGGGACCCGCATAGTAGACGGGATGGTCGCGCAGATACTGCGGCATCGATTCACCGGCGTCGAGGCGCTCCTTGATCTTGGCGTGTGCGATATCGCGGGCCACGACCAATGGTCCGGTGAGTGAAAGTCGGGTTTTGACTGGATGTTTGGATAATTCGGCGAGGATGTCAGGCATCGGCCGACGCAGGTCGATATCGATGACCGCGCCGCCCTCGATATCCTCGGTAACGCCAAGCGCGGGCATATATTTGGCCGGGTCGGTCTCGAGTTGTTCGAGAAATACGCCGTCGGCGGTGATCTTGGCGAGGGCCTGCCGATCCGCGGAGCACGATACCGCGATCGCCACCGGACATGAGGCGCCGTGGCGGGGCAGGCGTATCACGCGCACGTCGTGGCAGAAGTATTTGCCGCCGAATTGTGCGCCGATCCCGAAGGATTGAGTGAGTGTGAAAACCTCTTGTTCGAGTGCGAGATCACGGAACCCGTGTGCCGCCGGCGAGCCCTGCGTCGGCAGTGTGTCAAGGTAGTGCGCCGATGCGTATTTCGCTGTCTTCAAGGCGAATTCGGCCGACGTTCCGCCGATGACTACCGCCAGGTGATAGGGCGGGCAGGCGGCGGTGCCCAGTGAGCGGATCTTCTCGTCGAGGAATTCCAGCAGTCGTGTGGGGGTGAGAATGGCCTTGGTTTCCTGGTAGAGAAATGACTTGTTCGCAGATCCGCCACCCTTGGCCATGAATAAGAATTTGTACTCCGGTCCTTTCGGTCCCGTGGGCGTCGAGTAAATCTCTACCTGCGCAGGCAGATTGGTGCCGGTGTTCTTTTCGTCGTAGGTGGTCAGCGGGGCGAGTTGGGAATACCGCAGGTTGAGCTTGGTGTACGCGTCGTATACGCCGCGGGAGATCCACTCGGCATCATCGGCGCCGGTGAGTACGCCCTCCGATTTCTTACCCATCACGATCGCGGTGCCGGTATCCTGGCACATCGGCAGCACACCGCCCGCCGAAATATTCACGTTTTTGAGCAGGTCGAGAGCGACGAAACGGTCGTTACCCGAGGATTCCGGATCGTCGATGATGGTCCGCAACTGGGCCAAATGGGCGGGCCGCAGATAGTGGCTGATGTCATGGATGGCGGCAGCGGTCAACTGCTGCAATGCCTCAGGGTCGATCTTGAGGAATGTCTGGCCGTCAATGTCGACGGTGCGGACACCGTCGGATGTGATCAGACGGTAAGGGGTTTCGTCGGCGCCGGAGGGCAGCAAATCGGTATAGCGGAACTCCGGAGCAAGGGCTGGTTTGCTCACCGGAAAAGGGTATCGCGGCCGGTCAGCGTACGCGATCGCCAGCGGGCCCCGCTGGCGTGCTCCGCCCCCTGATCAGTATTCCAGGCGTGCGTACTCGCGCAGCTTAGCGGTTTTATGTACGGCCTCGATACGCCGGATGGTGCCCGACTTGGACCGCATGACCAGCGAACGGGTGGTGGCACCGCCTCGCCGGTAGGTGACACCGCGGAGCATGTCACCGTTGGTCACGCCGGTGGCACAGAAAAAGGTGTTTTCGCCGCTGACGAGATCATCGGTGCCAAGCACCCGGTTCAGGTCGTGGCCGGCGTCGAGGGCTTTCTGTCGCTCCTCGGCGTTACGCGGCCACAACTTGCCCTGGATCTCGCCGCCCATACATTTCATGGCGACGGCGGTGATAATGCCCTCCGGGGTGCCGCCGATGCCCATGAGCATGTCGACGGTGCTGTAGTCGCCGGCGGCGGCGATCGAACCGGCGACGTCACCGTCGGAGATGAGCCGGATCTTCGCGCCGGCCTGGCGGATCTCGCCGATCAGGTCTGCGTGTCGCGGGCGGTCGAGCACCACGACCGTCAGATCGCCCACGTCGATCCCCTTGGCTTTGGCAACCGAATTCACATTCCACTCGACGGACTCGTCGATGTTGATCGCGCCTTTGGCTTCCGGACCGACGGCGATCTTATCCATGTAGAACACGGCCGACGGGTCGTACATGGTGCCGCGTTCGCTCACCGCGATAACGGCGATCGAGTTCGGTCGGCCCTCGGCCATCAGGGTGGTGCCGTCGATAGGGTCGACGGCCACGTCGCAGTCGGGTCCCTCGCCATTGCCGACGAGTTCGCCGTTGTAGAGCATGGGAGCTTCGTCTTTCTCGCCCTCGCCGATCACCACGACGCCGCGCATCGAGACGGTGGAGAGGAGTTCACGCATCGCGTCGACCGCCGCGCCATCGCCCTTTTTCTTTTCGCCGCGGCCCACCCAGCGTCCGGCGGCGAGTGCCGCCGCCTCGGTGACACGCACCAGTTCCATCGCCAGGTTGCGGTCGGGGGCTTGATGGATTGGCTCAGACATGTGACTCCTCGACGTCGGCGACGATTCCCGTCGTCACATTCTCGCATGGCAGCGCCGGGTCGGTTCGTCCGGTTCCTGCTCGCAGGCCGGCGGCTGTGGTCGTCATGGGTCGCCGGGATTGGCGGGATCATCGGCTGGGATACTCGTAAGTCATGGCGAGTAAACCCCGGGCACTGATCAACGGCAAGGACATGATCTGGACCCTGATCCCGCTGATCGTGGTGTGCGCGTTCGTGGCGATCGCCTCCGGTAATTGTTCGGTGGGACTCAACGGCACCGCGTCCGACGACCGGACCCCCGCCTACGATGTGCACGCCGGTCTGGCCGCCGACGCCCGGGTGATGCCGTTTCCGATTCGGCGCCCGTCGACACCGGCGGGATGGAAACCCAATTCAGGTAGTACACAAGATGTTTCCGGATCGGTTTCCAGTAACGTCGGCTGGCTGACCGCAGCGGGAGCCTACCTACAGCTCACCCAGACTGCTGCGACCGAAGATGCCCTTGTGGAAAAACTCGGCGGTGACGAGGTGTCATCGGGTACCGGGATACGTCAGATCGGCGGCAAAAAATGGGTCACTTATTCGACCTACGACGGCAAGAAGCTGTGGATCACGAACCTCGGTGACGTACGTATCGCCGTGTCATCGAGTGGGCCGGATGCAGACATGGAGAAGATGGCGGCCGCGGTGGTGGCTCAACAACCGCTGTCGAAAACCGCAGGCTGAGGGTGCCTACTCGGTGTCTTCAGCGTCGGTGTCTGTAGCGTCGCTGTCTTCATGGGTGAGGGCGGCTTCGATACGCTCCCGTGCCCCGCGCAGATGCTCCTCGCATCGGTTAGCCAGCGCCTCACCGCGCTCCCATAGGGCCAGCGACGCATCCAGATCGAGACCGCCGCGTTCGAGGGCGGAGACTACGTCGACGAGTTCATCGCGGGCCTGTTCATAGTTCAGCGTGCCGACCGGAGTCGGCGTCCTCGTGGATGCTCCGCTCACGGGATGCTCCTATCGGTGTCAGAGTGGGTGTGCGGCGTATCGGCGCTGTCCACGGTAGCCGCGGCGGCACCGTCGGCGACCCGCACGCGCAGACGGGCCCCCGGTGCAAGCTCGGCGGTACTGGTCACCACATGTGGTGCGCCGTCATCGACGCGCTGTACCACCGCATACCCGCGGGCTAGGGTTTGGGCCGGTCCCAGCGTTGCCAGCCGCGCGGCAACGTGTTCATGCTGGCGCGTCTGGGCGTCGATGTGGTGGGTGATGCCGCGCCGGATGTCGGCGCGCATACGGTCGATCCCCTCGGCGTGGCGATCGATCATCGAGAACGGATTGGCGATGACGGGCCGCCCACGGAGCCCGGCGACGATGTGTTCTTCGCGCCGGACCCACTGGCGCAGCGCGTGGGCGCTGCGTCGGCGCAGCTCGGCGACGCCGGCGAGTTCGGCGGCGACGTCGGGCACTACGCGTTTAGCCGCGTCGGTGGGTGTCGCGGCGCGCACATCGGCGACCAGATCCAGCAGCGGGTTGTCTGGTTCATGACCGATCGCGCTGACCACCGGGGTCGTGGCGGCGGCGACGGCCCGGATCAGAGCCTCGTCGGAGAAGGGCAGGAGATCTTCGACGCTGCCGCCGCCGCGCGCGATGATGATCACTTCGACATCGGGATGGGCGTCGAGTTCGGCGAGATGAGTCAGGATGCGGGGTACCGCCGTCGGCCCCTGCACGGGCGCGTCACGCACCTCCACCCGCACCTGCGGCCAGCGGGCCGACGCGACCGCGATCACGTCTTTCTGTGCGGCGCTGGCGCGACCGCTGATCAGGCCCACCGCGCGCGGCAGGAACGGAAGTGGACGTTTGAGGCGGGCGTCGAAAAGTCCTTCGGCGGCCAATAACTGGCGTAGCCGTTCGATGCGCAGCAGCAGCTGGCCGATGCCGATGGGGCGAATATCACTGACCCGCAACGAGATCGTGCCACGGCCGTGGTAGAACTCCGGTCGGCCGAGTACCACCACGTGGCTGCCCTGGGTGATCGGCACCTCGGCGCGGGCGAGCAGGTCGGGGCTGGCGGTGAGGGCAATGGAGATGTCGGCGGCGGGATCACGCAGGGTCAAAAACGCCACCCGGGTACCCGGTCGCCGGGAGAGCTGGGTGATTTGGCCCTCCACCCAGATCTGGCCGAGCCGGTGGATCCAGTCCGCGATCTTGCGATTGACGGTGCGCACCGGCCACGGGTTGTCGGCGGAATTAGGTGATTCCGCACCTGAAGACGGAGCGGTCACGTGGCGGGTTTGCGCTTATGCTGCGCGTCGATCCTGTTCTCGAGCATCGTCAGGAATGGCACGCGGTTGCGGGTGGCCTTCTCGTAGTCGATGATCGCCGCGAGATCGTCGGTACCGACGGAGCGGAGTTTGGCACGCAGCTGGGCGAGAGTGAGCGCGTCGTAGTCGATGTGGTCGACGATTTCGGGTCGCTGCGGCGAGCGAGCGTCATCGGCCGGGTCGTCGTCGGCGGGCTGCCCGGCGATGAGGTCTGCGGGTGCGGACGTATACAGCGCGAACCGGCCGGCATCGATACGTGGAGCGGCCGAGATCTGCGGTGCAGTGTCACCGGGTGCCGGGGGTTCGGGTGCCGGGTCAGCGGGTGGTGGTGCTTCGGGTGTCGCAGGGGCTGATTCCGAGGTATCGGCGGTGTCGGTGTCGGTGTCGTCATCGAAGCGGGCCCATTCCGGCGCTTCGGAGGGACGATCGAAGATCGACTCCAGAGCTTCATCGCCTTTGATCGCCAGCCCGGCGATGCCCTGCTGCACCCGCATGCCCGTCTGCAGCGCCGAACTGATCGCGGTCATCGGCAAGGTGACCAGCAACGTCGGCAGCTTACGAGTCTCCTCGATCGCCACGACGAGTAGACCGGCGGCGATGCGTGCCGGATACGGTGCGCGAACCATGTGCCCACTCTGCCATCTGAGCGGGCACACACCAACCCCATTCTGTCGACGACCCTGCTGTCGGTGACCCCGCACCGAGAGATGCCCAGTACCCTGGAGCACATGGTTTCATCCAAGCGTGTCCTGCTCGCCGAACCGCGCGGTTACTGCGCTGGCGTCGACCGTGCGGTCGAGACTGTCGAGCGTGCCCTGGACAAGCACGGCGCACCGGTCTACGTGCGTAAAGAGATTGTGCATAACCGGCACGTGGTGGAGACGCTCACCGACCGCGGCGCCATCTTCGTCGGCGAGACCGACGAGGTACCCGAGGGTGCGATCGTGGTGTTCTCCGCGCATGGGGTGTCGCCGGAGGTGCATCGGAGGGCCGCGGCCCGCAGCCTCAAAACCATCGACGCCACGTGTCCGCTCGTCACCAAGGTGCATCAGGAAGCCAAGCGGTTCGCGCGCGACGATTACGACATCCTGTTGATCGGGCACGAGGGCCACGAGGAGGTCGAGGGCACCGCGGGTGAGGCACCCGAGCATATTCAGCTCGTCGATGGCCCCGACGGTGTCGACAACGTCGAGGTGCGCGACGAATCCAAGGTCATCTGGCTCTCGCAGACGACGCTGTCGGTAGACGAGACGATGGAGACGGTGCGCCGCCTGCGTGAGCGGTTCCCACTGCTCTCCGATCCGCCGAGCGACGACATCTGCTACGCGACGCAGAACCGTCAGGTGGCGGTCAAAGCCATGGCACCGCGCTGCGATCTGGTCATCGTGGTCGGCTCGAAGAATTCATCGAACTCCGTGCGGCTCGTCGAGGTGGCATTGCAAAACGGCGCGTCGGCCTCCTATCTGGTCGATTACGCGCGTGAGATCGACGATGCATGGCTTGAGGGGGTCGAGACCGTCGGCGTCACCTCGGGGGCGTCGGTGCCGGAGGTGCTGGTCCGCGGGGTGATCGACTATCTATCCGGCCATGGCTTCGATTCGGTGGAGAAGATCACCACCGCCGAGGAGACGTTGACGTTCGCATTGCCGCGGGAACTGCGGCCGGCACGCACGGCCAGGTAGCCGCGGCGCGAGGTGCCGGTACTTAGTACTCATCGGGATTGAGGCGGCGCAGCCGACGGTGCGGCAGCGATAACGCCAGTACGGCGACGACCAGTGCCACTGCGGTCGTGATGGTGATGAGCGCGATATCGCGGGCGCGGTGATCGGGCGCGCGGGGAGTATCGGGAGCGGCGATGCGGTGGCCGGCATCGCGATCGGGACTGGCTGCGACGGGCAGTTTCGCGGTGAGTGCGGCCACCGGATCAACGACGCCATAACCGATCTCGGTGTCGTGGCCGGTGCCCGGGGCGTGCGCTGTCCGGATGATCCGTTCCATCACCGCGCGCGCCGACAGGTGCGGATATGCCGATCGCAGCACCGCCACCAGTCCGGAGACATATGCTGTGGAAAAACTGGTGCCGCGCAAGGCAACCGGGCCATGGGCATCGCGTTGCGCGTCGACCACCCGGCCGGTGGTATCGATGCTGACGACGCCGGTGCCGGGGGCGGCGACACTCACCCACGGCCCGTGCAGACTGAACTCGCTGGGTGTTGCGGTACCCGCGTCCACCGACGCCACCGTGAGCACATGCGGTGCAAACCATGCCGGGCTGGCGATCATGGTGACCGATTTCCAGCCCAGCGGATCGTCGCCGCCGGGTGTTGGATTCTGGGTGGCACACGCAGAGTGTTGGGTCAGGTTGCCCGCCGCAACCACGACCACCACGTTGTGCTCGTAGGCGTAGCGGACCGAGGCGCCCAGCGGGGCGTCATTGAGGGTGGAACCAGCCGGTGCGCAGGCCACCTCGGAGATATTGATGACGGTGGCACCCAGATCGACGGCCCGTACGACGGCCCGGGCCAGCGTGCGCACGGAGCCGTAGCCACTGCCGACATTGGGATCGTCGTCGCGCTTGCGTTTTGCGGCAAAGGTGGTGCTGGACTGGCGGATCGAGATGATCGACGCGTCCGGGGCAACACCGGAGAAGCTGTCGTATCTGCTCGGCGAGCCGGCGATGATGCCGGCGACTAGCGTGCCATGCAGGTCGCAATCGGAGAGACCGTCGCCGGTGGAGACGTAATCTCCGCCGCCGTATACCCGGGGCAGTCGTGGATTGCGGGTGACTCCGGTGTCGATGACCGCTACGCGCTGACCCGCGCCGCGCCCGGAGCGCCACAACTGCGGCAGATTCATCATGGCCTGAGCCGCGCCCGGTGAGGAGATACTGTGTGCTGACGCGGGTTTCGCGCACAGGGTGCGTTGCTCGGTTGCCTCGGGCGGAGCTACCGGCGTCGATCGGATCAGTGCATCGGGGTGGATTACCGGCGGGGTGAGTGCGGTTGCGGGGGCGGGGCCGACGCCGGTGGCGAGTATGGCGCAGACCACCGCCATGATGCCCACCGCCGGTTGCCGGAGGTGCACTCTCACAGCTCCCGTACGGTCTGATACAGGTCGAGAATCCACAACAGCAGCGGGATCACCGAGGCGAGCAGGATGTACTCGATGATCTCGGCTGCGCGCCGCATGAGCGGGGAGAAGTCATGGCCTGGGGCGATCACACCGACAGATAGGGCCAGGATGGCCATGACGATTGCGAGGCCGAACCCGATGAATGGCCATTGGCGTGCCCCGAAGGCCAGGCCGATGGTGGTCGCCGCGAAGATCAGTGTGCCACCGATTATGAGCGTGACGGCCTGGGTGAGATCGCTGTGCGAGCGCCCGCGTAGGCATAGCGCCGCGCCGATAATGGCCGCGAAGACGACCGGCTTGACGTCGAATTCGGAGAGGAGTGCGCCAGTGGACCCGCCAGAAGGGGTTGCCGCAGAAGTGGTTGCAGCAGAGGGGAGTACTGCAGCCAGGACTGCGGCGGCGGCCGTCACCGCGGTGACACCGGCGATGATTCCGCACAGATATGAGTTGGCTAGTCGGGCACGCAGTTCGAGCGCATCGGCGTTCGGCAGGGCTATCGCACCGATCGCGCCGATACCCTCGATCGTCGGGGCCGGTTCGATGGCGTCCCGATCTGGGTTGAGGTGGTCGAGCGGGGCGCCCGCGGTGGGTACCGGCGGCAATGGCAGTTTGGCGAGCAGGATCGTCGCGCGCGGTGCCAGGCAGATGATGAGTAGGCCGCCCGCCGCCGTGGTGGCGGCCACCTTGGGCACTGGCAGATCGGTGAACATTATTGCCAGACAGGCTGATCCGCCCAGTAATGCGGCTGAGGTAAAGGCGCTGTGGGTGATTGGTCCGACGGCGGTAACCCGGTAGAAGCCGGTCGCCGCCAGGAGTACCAGCGCGCAGCCCACACCCAGGTGCGGTGCACCGAATCCGTCGGGTACGGCGAGGAGTCCGCCGGCAAATACGGGTGGCATTGCGGCCGCGGAGAGGACCGTCGCGGTGGTTGCGTCGCGGTAGTGGCGTGCCACGATCACCGCTGCCGCCAGGAATCCGAGAGCGGCGGCGCCGCCGAGTAGCGCCACCCACTGGCCCGCACCTACCGCGCGGGCCGTGCTGATGCTCACCGCGGCCGTCGTCGACGCCAGTAGGGTGGCCGCGAATGCCAGGTGGCGGGCCGCCCGCGGAGTCCATGCCAGGAAATGGGACTCGTTGAGCCGGGCAATAGCGTCGACGACGTCGTCGAAAAGCACCGGAGCTTCTCCCGTACGCACCGATTGCAGTAGCAACAGGTCGCCGTCGCGAATGCCGGCGTCGGTAAGCGAGCGATTCGGCGGAATCGGCGCACCGCCGCCGACGAGTGCGAGCGTCCATCGGTGTTGCCGGTCATGGGGACGCTCGCCCGGCCTGGCGGACGGATCGGATTCGGGGTCATCAGGATCGCGGCGTGCCGGTGAGCGGGATTCGATGTGGGCCACGAGTTCGCCGATCAGCGCCGCTACCGGTATCGCCGCAGGTAAGGCGACATCGAGTTGGGTGTTGCCGCCCAGTACCGACACGCGGACCAGCATGGGTTCGATCCGGGCGGAGACCTGCGGCCGGGAGTCGTCATGTTCGCGTCCGGTACCGCCGGTCCGCGGGGTGTGCACAGATGTCATGGCCTTGCTACCTCCCGGGCGTTTCGCAGTTAACATAGCCAATCACGACATTTCGGACCAAGCGGAGTTTCTGTAGCCGGTAACGCGAATTTGTGGAATATGTGGGGGGGATCAATGGCAACCACGACCGAGGGGTTCGTGCGTCGGGCCCGCATCACCGCGCCGCGCACTCCGGGCGGCGAACTGACTATCGCGCCGCCGCCGGATGTGCCGCGGGTCGTGCCGGCCAACATGGCGATGAAGTTGTTGCCAGTGGTGATGATCGCCGCGGTGATCGGCATGATCGCGATGATGTTCGCGACCGGCGGCCGCAATGTTTTATCGAATCCGCTATTCATGATGTTCCCGCTCATGATGGTGATGTCGATGATGGGAATGTTTGCTGCCGGTGGCCGTGGCGGCGGTAAGCGTGCCGCCGAGCTTAATGAGGAGCGCAAAGACTATTTCCGTTATCTCGGGCAGCTGCGTGCCCAGGTCCTCGATACCGTCGAGGCGCAACGCGCTGCCTTGACCTGGAGTCATCCTGACCCTGCCGCGTTACTGGGGGTGGTCGGGAGCAGACGCATGTGGGAACGGCGGCCCGCCGACCCCGATTTCGTTCATGTCCGGGTCGGGGTCGGTTCGCAGGGCCTTGCCACCCGGCTGATGCCCCCGGAGACGGGGCCGGTCGAAGACCTCGAACCCGTGTCCATGGTGGCGTTGCGTCGTTTCGTGCGGACCCATTCTGTGGTGCATCGGCTGCCGACGGCGATTTCGCTACGCGGTTTTCCGGCGATCAATATCGAAGGGGTGCGTCAGGAGACCCGGGATCTGGTGCGCGCCATGCTCGTTGCCCTGTGTGCCTTCCACGGTCCCGACCATCTGCGGGTGGCCGTCGTCACCGGCGACCCGGCAGGGGAGGCCTGGGACTGGGCGAAATGGCTACCGCATGTGGGGCATCCAAACCTGTGTGACGGCATTGGCCCGATGCGGATGGTGTACCCGACGCTGGCGGATTTCGAGAATGCGATGGCCGCAGACCTGCTCGAACGTGGTCGGTTCAGTAGGTCGGCACCGCCCGCGCGGGGGCGTTTTCATCTTGTCGTGATTATCGACGACGGTCACATCAGCGGCGAGGAACGTCTGATCAACGAGGCCGGGATGGAGGGAGTTACGGTACTCGACCTCACCGCGCCGCCCGATGGTCTTGCCGCTCGACGCGGACTGGCACTGGTGGTGCGCGACGGTAAAGTGCTCGCGCGCACGGCATTCGGTGTCGAAGAGTTCGCCGATATGGATCGCCTGACGATCGCCGAGGCGGAGGCGATTGCGCGTCGGATGGCCCGATATCACCTGGCGACCGCGGCGAGTATCGCCAACCTTGATTCCACGGCGGCGTCGAGCGACCCGGGTCTGCCGGCGCTGCTGGGTATCGATGATCTGGCTCGTTTCGAACCAGGGATCGCCTGGCGAGGACGCACCGGTCGGGACCGCTTACGTGTGCCCATCGGCTACACGCCCGACGGCGCCCCGGTGGAACTGGATATCAAGGAGAGTGCGCACGGCGGCACCGGACCTCACGGATTATGTATCGGCGCAACAGGTTCAGGTAAGTCGGAGTTTCTTCGGACGCTGGTAGTGGCGATGCTCGCGACACATTCGCCGAGCGAACTCAATCTCGTACTCGTCGATTTCAAGGGCGGCGCCACCTTCCTGGGTCTCGAATCCGCGCCACATGTTGCCGCGATCATCACCAATCTTGAACAGGAGCTGGCGATGGTCGACCGGATGAAGGATGCGCTGTCGGGTGAGATGAACCGTCGGCAGGAGATGCTTCGTGCGGCAGGAAATTTCGCCAACGTCAGCGAGTATGAACATGCCCGCGCATCGGGTGTGCGCCTTCAACCATTGCCCGCACTATTCATCATCGTCGATGAGTTTTCCGAATTGCTTTCCCAAAAACCCGATTTTGCCGAGCTATTCGTGGCGATCGGCAGACTAGGCCGATCGCTGCATATTCACCTGTTGCTGGCATCGCAGCGGCTTGAGGAAGGCAAGCTCCGTGGTCTTGACTCGCATCTGTCCTATCGTATTGGCCTGAAGACGTTTTCGGCCAACGAATCCCGATCGGTACTCGGTGTGCCCGATGCTTATCACCTGCCGAGCGTGCCCGGTTCGGCATATCTCAAATGCGATGCGGCAGATCCGGTGCGGTTCAACACATCGTATGTGTCCGGACCCTATCACCCGCCGCGATCCTATGCGGACGACGCCGATCGGAGCGGCGGAGCGTCCGTCCGGATGAAAATCTTCACCGCTCTGCCGGTACCTCTCGATGACGCGCGCACCGATTCCGGGTCAGTGCTCGACGCCGCTGCGGCGCTGCTCGATGAGCTTCCACCCGCTCCAGACGGGGATATCACAGACGGGGA
>JASGFW010000016.1:0-43798 GCA_047605305.1 Gordonia sp. (in: high G+C Gram-positive bacteria) | reverse complement strand
GCACCGCTCACAACGACAGCACTGCGCGGGCCGAGACGGTCGCGACGGCACTGGCCGCAATCACCGATCGGATCGGCCTGAGCCGGAAGGTGTTGGCGGGGAATGTGATCGTCGCGCCGACGTGCGGATTGGCCGGTGCGTCCCCGCGCTGGGCCCGAACCGCACTCGGTATCTGTGCCCGGGTGGGCGAATTACTTGCGGACGACCCGGACGCCCTCTAGTCACCCGGCCATCGCAGGCGATCGCGCCGCGTTGATTGTCGGCGGCTTTCGATAGGCTCGGCGTTGTGTCAGAAAAGGTAGGTACCGGGGAGCCGGGTGCTGTGGTGCCGGGTGCTGCGGTGCGTGAACAATGGTCGGCGCTCGCCGATGAGATCCGTGACCACCAATTCCGCTACTACGTCCTCGATGCGCCGATCATCTCCGACGGTGAATTCGATCTGCTGCTGCGTCGTCTGCACGAGCTCGAGTCCTCTTACCCGGAACTCGCCGTCCCGGATTCGCCGACGAAGCTTGTCGGCGGCGGATTCTCGACGGCCTTCACCCCGATCGATCACCTTGAACGCATGCTCTCGCTGGATAACGTCTTCGACGCCGATGAGATGCGCACCTGGGTGTCCCGGGTTGCTGAGGTCGTCGGCGACGGCGGTGAATACCTCTGCGAACTCAAAATCGACGGGGTAGCGCTGGCGTTGGTTTATCGCGACGGCGTCCTCGAATATGGCGTTACCCGTGGTGATGGGCGCACCGGTGAGGATGTCACGCTCAACGCCAGGACCATCGCCGATGTACCTGAACGTCTCACTGCCACTGACACATACCCGATACCCGCGGTGCTTGAGGTGCGTGGCGAGGTGTTCTTCCGGCTGGAGGATTTCGAGGCGCTCAACGCTTCCCTGGTAGCCGAGGGCAAGGCGCCCTTCGCCAATCCCCGCAATTCAGCGGCCGGTTCGCTGCGCCAGAAGAATCCGCAGATCACCGCGAAACGACGCTTGCGCATGATCTGTCATGGGATCGGCCACACCGAAGGGTGGCGGCCGGCGTCACTGCACGACGCCTATCTCGCGCTCGGCGCCTGGGGATTACCCGTCTCCACCCACACCAGCACGGTCACTGGCGTCGATGCGGTCGTCGACAAAATCTCCTACTGGGGTGAGCACCGCCACGATGTCGAACATGAAGTCGATGGCGTGGTGGTCAAGGTGAATGACTTCGCCACACAGCGTCGCCTCGGCGCTACATCGCGCGCACCACGCTGGGCGATCGCGTACAAGTATCCGCCGGAAGAGGCCACCACGAAACTCCTCGACATCAGAGTCGGCGTCGGCCGCACCGGCAGGGTCACGCCGTTCGCCTTCATGGAGCCGGTACTGGTCGCCGGCTCCACTGTGTCGAGAGCCACCCTGCATAACGAATCAGAGGTACGGCGCAAAGGCGTGCTCATCGGTGACACGGTGACGATCCGCAAGGCCGGCGAGGTGATCCCCGAGGTGCTCGGTCCGGTCGTCGATCTGCGCGACGGTAGCGAACGCGCCTTCGTTATGCCCACGCACTGTCCCGAATGCGGAGCGCAGTTGCGCCCGGAAAAAGACAGCGACGCCGACATCCGGTGCCCGAACGCGAAGACATGTCCGGCCCAGTTGCGGGAACGGCTTTTTCACCTCGCAGGTCGTGGTTCCTTCGATATCGAAGCTCTCGGCTATGAGGCTGCCACCGCGCTACTCGCGGCGGGTGTCATCATCAACGAGGGGGATCTCTTCTCGCTGACCGCCGATGATCTGCTCCAGACCGACCTATTCACCACCAAGGGCGGCGCGGTCTCGGCGAATGGGAAGCGTCTTTTGGCGAATCTGGAGCGTGCCAAAGACATTCGGCTGTGGCGGGTGCTTGTCGGGTTGTCGATTCGCCACGTCGGGCCCACCGCGGCGCGGGCACTGGCCACCGAATTCGGTTCCTTGCAGGCCATCGAGGACGCTTCCGTCGAACAGCTCAGCGCTGTCGACGGTCTCGGCGACACCCTCGCGCAGAGCATCCACGACTGGTTTGAGGTCGACTGGCACCGCGAGATCGTCGAGAAATGGCGGGCGGCCGGCGTGTCGATGGCCGACCAGCGCGACGAGTCCATCGTCCGAACGCTGGAAGGTAAGACCATTGTGGTCACCGGGTCGTTGCGGGATTTTTCCCGCGACGGCGCCAAGGAGGCCATCCTTGAGCGGGGCGGTAAGGCATCGGGATCGGTATCGAAGAAGACCGACTACGTCGTCGTCGGTGATTCGCCGGGCAGCAAGGCCGCGAAAGCCGAACAACTCGGGGTACCGGTGCTCGACGAGGCCGGATTCAGGCACCTGCTGGAGACGGGTGTGGCGCCGGACGGGGCAGACGACCACGCCGCGTCTTAACGCGGTTCAGCTTTCGGTGCGCAGCACCGTGCTCACGATCCCGGTGAGATACCCCAGCCGCGCTATCTCCGACGGCCGGAAGTCGGGTCCGCCGGTGCGTCCGAGCAGCACGGCTTTGGCGCCGTCGCCCAACGGGGCCGCCGCCATCCGGGTGTCCATCTCGCGCCAGGCGCCCGGCACCCATGCGGCGTCTGGGTCGAGTTGGGTTGCGTGTTGCAGCGGAAGCCAGTCGGCACTGGTCAACGGTGTTTCCGGGGCGCCGGAGCTGCCGAAGAGTTGCAGCACGCCACCGGAGGCCCGGGTTACCACCATCGCCCACGACACGCGCAGCACGCGCGGCGCGTTGTCGACGAGGACCTGCAGCCGGTCACGGCCGGCCGTTGCCACCTGATCGACCAGTTCCAGCTCTCGATGGGTGTCGAGGACCCCTGAATAGGGTCGGATCGAATCGACCCGGACCCCCTTGATCTTCTCTGCGGCGGTGATGAGTGCGTCCGGCAGTGAGCCTGGAGCGACGTCGACGACGAGATCGTCGACGGCGTAGCCGTTGCCGCGTTCCACCACCTCGAGCGAGAGAATGTCGGCTCCGACGGAGCCGAGTTGAACGGCGAGCAGCCCGAGGCTGCCCGGCCGGTCCTTGAGATACACCCGAAGCAGGTACGACACGTGCGACATTGTTGCACCGAGACCGTATGTCTGCTCACTCCGCTCGGGGTGCCTGCTCAATCCGCGCCGTGCACCTGCGCACTCCGGGCGGCTGCTTCGGTCGGTGATCGTGTTGTCAGCACGGTCGCCTACGCTTGGTGCAGTTGATCCGGCGCGATGGGTGTCGCCGGAGGGAAAGGACGTGATCTTCCGATGTCTGACCGACCTGAGTCCGAAGGATCGGGCTCGGCCATCTCGCGCGCGGAGGTTGCGCATCTGGCCAGGCTGTCGCGGCTGGCGCTGAGCGACGCAGAACTCGATGTGTACGCCGTCCAGCTCAATTCGATCCTGACTCACGTCGCCCAGGTGTCGGAGGTGGCCGCTGCTGACGTGCCGCCCACCTCGCATCCGGCGCAGCTGGCCAATGTGCTTCGTGCGGATGTGCCGGTGCCGTCCTTGACCACCGAGCAGGCGCTCTCGGGGGCGCCCGCCGTCGAGCAGGACCGTTTCGCGGTCCCACAGATCCTGGGGGAGGAACAGTGAGCGAAACCATCAGCCCCACCCGCGCCGCCGGCGACATCACCGGCCTGACCGCCGCCGAACTGGCTGCGAAGATCTCGGCCCGTGAACTCTCATCGGTCGAGGTCACCCAGGCCCATCTCGACCGCATCGCCGATATCGATGACACGCTGGGTGCGTTTCTGCACGTGAGTGGCGCCGAGGCCCTGGTGGCCGCCAAGGCTGCCGACGATGCGATCGCCGCGGGTGAGGCCGCCTCGCCGCTGACGGGCGTTCCGCTGGCGCTCAAGGATGTCTTCACCACCACCGACGCGCCAACCACCTGTGGATCGCGAATTCTCGAAGGTTGGGTCGCCCCTTACGACTCCACGGTTACCGCGCGTCTGCGCGCCGCAGGCATCCCGATCCTGGGCAAGACCAACATGGACGAGTTCGCGATGGGCAGCTCGACCGAGAACTCGGCCTACCAGGTGACCCGTAATCCGTGGGATACCACGCGCATCCCCGGTGGTTCCGGCGGCGGCAGCGCCGCGGCATTGGCGTCGTATCAGGCGCCATTGGCCATCGGCACCGACACCGGCGGCTCGATCCGCCAACCGGCCGCGGTCACCGCGACCGTCGGGGTGAAACCGACCTACGGCACGGTGTCGCGGTATGGACTGGTCGCCTGCGCGTCCTCGCTGGATCAGGGCGGCCCGTGTGGCCGCACCGTACTCGACACCGCCCTGCTGCATTCGATCATCGCGGGCCACGATCCGCGTGATTCGACGTCCATCGATGCGCCTGTGCCCGATGTGGTGGGTGCCGCCCGCCGCGGCGCCGAGCAGGATCTCGCCGGTGTGCGGATCGGTGTGGTCAGCGAACTGCAGGGCGAGGGTTATCAGCCGGGCGTACTCGGTTCCTTCGCGGACGCCGTCGCCACCCTGACCGAACGCGGTGCCGAGATTGTCGAGGTGTCGTGTCCGCATTTCACCTACGCGCTCGGCGCCTACTATCTGATTCTGCCGTCGGAGGTGTCGAGTAACCTCGCGCGTTTCGACGCGATGCGGTACGGACTGCGGGTCGGTGATGACGGCACGCACAGTGCCGAGGAAGTAATGGCGTTGACACGGGAGGCCGGTTTCGGTCCGGAAGTCAAGCGCCGCATCATGATTGGCACCTACGCATTATCTTCGGGCTACTACGACGCCTACTATGGTCAGGCGCAGAAGGTGCGTACGCTGATCGCCAGGGACTTCGCGACGGCTTTTAACGACGTGGACGTCTTGATCTCACCGACTACCCCCACCACGGCGTTCCGGATCGGCGAAAAGGTCGATGACCCGCTGGCGATGTACCTATTCGATCTGTGCACGCTGCCGGTGAACCTCGCCGGAGTCGCGGCGATGTCGGTGCCTTCGGGGCTTTCGGCTGACGACGGACTGCCGGTGGGTCTGCAGATTATGGCACCCGCACTCGCCGACGACCGGCTCTATCGGGTGGGTGCGGCATTCGAGGCGGCGCGCGGGCCGCTGGGCTGAGCTGCCGGGCGTAAGCCATCGGGGGCCACTAGATTGAGGGCAGTTGCACATCTTGCGGGGGAAGGTTCATTCGACAATGGGTAAGCGGTACGGCATCCTCACTTCCGGTGGTGACTGCCCAGGTCTCAACGCGGTCATCCGCGGTGCAGTTCTCAAAGGCGAGACCGTATATGACCAGGAGTTCGTCGGTTTTCGCGACGGCTGGTACGGGCTTGTCTACGGCGACATCATTGACCTGAACCGTTCCGCCGTGCGTGGTTTGTCCTTTCAGGGCGGCACCATCCTCGGCACCAGTCGATTCGGCCCGTACAGCGAACCCGACGGTGGCCCGGAAAATATCCGGAAGGTGCTCAAGAACCTCGGTATCGACGGGGTGATCGCGATCGGCGGTGAGGGCACCGCGTCGGCTGCCAAACGGCTATTCGAGGACGGCATCAATATCGTCGGCGTCCCCAAGACGATCGACAACGATATCGACGCCACCGACTACACCTTCGGATTCAATACCGCGATCGAAATCGCCACCGAGGCGATTGACCGGCTGCGGACCACCGGAAATTCGCATAAGCGGTGCATGGTGCTGGAAGTGATGGGACGCCATGCCGGCTGGATCGCGTTGCACTCCGGCATCGCCGGCGGTGCGCACGCGATCCTGATCCCTGAACAGCCGGAAAGTCTTGATCAGATCTGCGCATGGGTGACGAGTGTCAAGAATCGGGGACGTTCTCCGATGGTCGTGGTAGCCGAGGGCTTCAAACTGCCGGACATGAAAGCCGAATACTCGGTGAAGGGGCTCGATGGTTTCAATCGGCCGCGGCTCGGCGGTATCGCCGAGGTGCTCGCGCCGCTGATCGAGGAGCGCACCGGGATCGAAACCCGGGCTACCGTTCTCGGCCACATTCAGCGCGGCGGCGTGCCGACCGCCTTCGACCGGGTGCTGGCCACCCGGCTGGGTATGGCCGCCACCGACCTCATCGCAGACCAGGGGTGGGGGCAGATGGTCGTGTTGCGCGGCACCGAGATCGCGCGCACCACCTTCGATGAGGCGCTGGCCAATCCGAAGCAGGTGCCGCTCGATCAGTATCAGGAGATGCGCGTCATCTTCGGTTGACCGGATGTGCGGTGACCTCGTTCCGATCGCTCGTGGTGACCCGGCCGGACGTGTTCGGACGGCCCGCATAAACTGGAAGCCATGACAGTCGCACCCGCCGCACTCGCCGATTTCGACCAGGTGATCGCCGATTTCGATCCAGTGATGGGCCTTGAGGTGCACGTCGAACTCGGGACCGCCACCAAGATGTTTTGCGGATGCCCGACAACCTTCGGCGGTGCCCCCAACACGCAGGTATGTCCGGTCTGTATTGGCTTGCCCGGGTCGCTTCCGGTGGTCAATGCGAAGGCCATCGAATCGGCTATCCGCATCGGCCTGGCGCTGAACTGCTCGATCCGGCCGTCGAGCGTGTTCGCGCGGAAGAATTACTTCTATCCCGATCAGCCGAAGAACTACCAGATCTCGCAGTATGACGAACCCATCGCCTACGACGGCTACCTCGACGTGGTGCTGGCGGACGGCACGCCGTGGCGGATCGATATCGAGCGTGCGCATATGGAGGAGGACACCGGTAAGTCGACGCATATCGGTGGTTCCGGTCGAATCCAGGGCGCCGACCACTCGCTGCTCGATTACAACCGGGCCGGGGTGCCGCTCGTCGAGATCGTGACCAAGCCGATCGTCGGGGCGGGGGCCCGCGCGCCCGAGGTTGCCCGGGCATATGTGAGTGCGCTGCGTGATCTGCTTAAGGCGCTCGACGTCTCGGACGTGCGAATGGATCAGGGGTCGCTGCGCTGCGACGCGAATGTCTCGTTGATGCGTAAGGGCGCTGTCGAGTTCGGTACCCGCACCGAGACGAAGAACGTCAATTCGCTCAAGAGCGTCGAGGTTGCCGTCAACTATGAGATGCGTCGGCAAGCGGCGGTCCTGGACGCCGGCGGCGAAGTGATTCAGGAGACCCGCCACTTCCATGAGACGGACGGCACCACGTCGGCCGGCCGCCGCAAGGAGACTGCCGAGGATTACCGCTACTTCCCCGAGCCGGACCTGCCGCCGGTGCAGCCGGATTCGGCGTGGGTCGCTGAACTCGCCACCACTCTGCCCGAATTGCCGTGGGTGCGCCGTGCGCGTATTCAGCAGGAGTGGGGTGTCTCCGACGAGGTAATGCGTGATCTGGTCAATGTGGGTGCGGTCGATCTGATCATCGCGACCGTCGATGCCGGCGCGTCCCCGGAGTCGGCCCGTGGTTGGTGGGTCTCTTTCCTTGCGCAGCAGGCCAACACCCGCGATAGCGAACTCGTCGATCTTGCGATCACTCCGGCGCAGGTCGCCACCCTCATCGGTCTTGTTGATGCGGGCACGCTCACTACCAAGTTGGCGCAGCAGGTCGCGGTGGCCGTGCTCGACGGCGAGGGGGAGCCCGAGCAGATCGTCGCCGACCGCGGCCTTGAGGTCGTCCGAGATGATTCGGCGCTGCAGAAGGCCGTCGACGAGGCGCTCGCGGCCAACCCCGATATCGCCGAGAAGATCCGTGGCGGCAAGGTGGCGGCGGCGGGCAAGATCGTCGGCGATGTGATGAAAGCGACTCGCGGTCAAGCCGATCCGGCGAAGGTGAAGGAACTGGTGCTGGCGGCGTGTAGCTGAGCCGTATGCGGCGGCTCAGGTGCGGTCTTCGGCCGAGGACGGCGGCAGCCATTTGACGACGCGGTCGTCGGTGCTGGTGGGTTTGCCCGGTGTCGTATTGCCCGGAGTTTTATTGACCGTGGCGAATTGCAGAACGCCATTGCTCAGTGCCGTCATCCGGCCCAGCGCCCCGTAGCGTTTTTCCAGCAGAACGACCGGCGGGGTGATCGCCGGCTTCTCCCGGCTGGGTTCGTTGATGGCCTCGATGTGCTGGGTGCGGGTGGTCGAGATGAAGATGTTCCCGGCTGTTGCCGCACAGCCCGCGATCTGCGGATGGTCGGGCCACGTCCACAGCAGTTTCGTGCCGTTGGACTGGACTTCCTGAATGCGGTCGGCATCGGGGGTGCGGTCCGCGACGTAGAGGCTGCCGGTGGTTGCGCTCGGACACAGGGAAACGTTCGAGCCGAGTCCTGAGGCGATGATCTTCGGCGGCTGATTACTGCCGGAACGCAGCGAGGTCACCGACAAAATCTTTCCGGCCAGCGACGAGGGGTCCGCGGCGGCGCCCGGATCGCCCGCATTGCCGGTGGCGACGACCAACTCGGTGGGTGAGCGGAAGTACATCGAGCCCATATTCCCCGTTGCGCCGCGCGGAATGCCGGTCAGGATCGGTTTGGCGACGTCACCGGGAGCGATCCGCACGATGCGGTTATCCGACGCGGTGGTGATGAGCGCGTAGATGAGCTGATCCTGGGCGTAGGTGGGGGAGAACGCAAATGCGATGAGGCCGCCATCGCCGGTTCCGTCCACCTCGAATTTCGCTATAACACGTTGCGGTGCATAGCGTTTCGTAGTGATCAGTCTTCCGGTCGTACGCTCGGCGACGACGGTGAGGTCGCCATCGTCATCGCCGGGTGCTACCGCGCTGGTCGATGCCAGGCAGGTCGCGATCACGGCGGGATCGGGATCAACACAGGGGCCGGTAGGAGGCGTCTGCGGCGTTTCGGTGGGGGTTGTGGTGCGCGGTGACTCCCTGGGCGCCATCGATTGATCGTTGGCACTGAAGCGTCCGGCGTCCTGGGTGCGATCCTGCGCGGTGAAGTCGCATGCGCTCAGGCTCAGCCCGAGTGTGATGCTCAATCCGAGCGTCATCGCCCGTACGACGGTTTCCCGGCGGCTCTCGCGTCGAGCCCGCGTCTGACCATTGGTGACCCGACGACCGCAGTTACCGTCGATGGTCGGCCTCCGCCCCGTGCGCATGCCCACCACAGTAGGTGATCGATTCCGACTCACCGCACGCCGATCGGACGTCCTGATCGCCCGAGCCCCTACAGTCGGACACGTGAGCGAACGTGACAGCCCGGGTAGCGCGGGCCAGCCGCCGCGGACCCGACGTCTGATGTCGGCGGCCGAGCGCGACGACTTCTATACGCAGCACGCCCCGAGCCCGAGGTCGGCGATATCCCGTGTCGAGGAACTCGACGATCTCGATCCCACCGATGTGATCGCCACGGGCCAACCGGCCGATACGCAGCCCACTGCCGAAGCGGCTGCGCGCACCCCCGCAACTGCGCATACCACCGCAATTGCACATACCACCGCAATTGCGGTGAGCACCACTGCCGAGGCGCCGACAATGCCGCTCGCCGGGGCGATTCCGCCCCGGGGGTTATCACACGGGGACATCTCACCCGGGGAACACGACGCAGACGTCCTCGGCCAGCCCATCGCCCAGCCGCGGCGCGGCACGCTTGATCTCGGCCTGCTCCTGGTGCGGGTCGCCGTCGGCGTGATCGCATTCGCCCATGGCAGCCAGAATCTGTTCGGTTGGTGGAATGGTCCCGGGCTCGCCGGATTCGAGGCGATCCTGGTGAACCCGTCGAATCCGGGTATCGGGTTTCACCCCGATGTGACCCATCCGCTGGCGATCGCCGCTGCGGTCATCGAAACGGCCGGCGCGGTAATGCTTGGCGTCGGCTTATTCACACCGATTGCCGGCGCCGCGGTGCTGGCTGTGACGCTCATCATGACTGCCTACAAGGCGACGCTGGCCGGTGGTGTCTGGTTCTTCGTATCCGACCACAACGGAGCGGGTCTCGAATATGACCTGCTGCTGGTGGTGTGCCTGGCTGGGATCGTGCTCGCGGGGCCCGGACGCGTGTCACTCGACGCGCCGCACGGCTGGGCCCGTCGTCCAGCGTGGGGATCATTGGCGCTGCTGATCCTCGGGGTCGCTGCGGGAGTCGCCGTGTGGATCGCGTACAACGGGACGAATCCGTTGGCCGTCACGTAGTGAGGTCAGTCGACCCGGCGAACCGCACCCTTATCGGCGGATGTGGCCAGTTTGGCGTAGGCGCGCAGCGCCGTGGTGACGGTGCGCTGACGATCCTTGGGCTGCCACGGCCGCTCGGACGCCTCCATCTTGGCGCGACGCTCGGCGAGCACCTCATCGTCGACGAGTACCTCAAGACGCCGGGTTTTGACGTCGATGACGATCGGGTCGCCATCCTCGATCAGCCCGATCACTCCGCCGGCCGCGGCCTCGGGTGAAATATGGCCGACCGACAGGCCCGACGAACCGCCGGAGAAACGGCCGTCGGTGATCAGGCCGCATTTCTTACCCATGCCGGTGCCCTTCATGAACGCCGTCGGGTGCAGCATCTCCTGCATACCCGGGCCGCCGGCAGGACCCTCATAGCGCACCACGAGCACCTCGCCCGCCTGAATGGTCTTGGACAGGATGACGTGGACGGCGTCCTCCTGACTTTCCACCACCCGCGCGGGCCCCTCGAAATGCCACAGGTCTTCGCTGATTCCCGCGGTTTTGAGGACCGCACCGTCCTGTGCGAGGTTGCCCTTCAGCACACACAGGCCGCCTTCGACGGTGTAGGCGTGTTCCACGTCGCGGATACATCCGTTCACCGCGTCGGTGTCGAGCGAACTCCACCGGTTGGCCGTCGAGAACGGCGTGGTGGTGCGGACACCGCCCGGCGCGGCGTGGAACAGTTCGATCGCCTCGTCGGTGGCGGTACCGCTGCGGATATCCCAGTCGTCGAGAAAGTCGCCGATGGTGGGCGAGTGGACGGTCGATGCGGTGTCGTCGATGAGACCGGCGCGGCGCAGTTCGCCGAGGATCGCCGGGATTCCACCGGCCCGGTGCACATCCTCCATGTGGTAGTCGGAGTTTGGTGACACCTTGGACAGGCATGGCACGCCGCGACTGATCTCGTCGATCACCGACAAATCGAAATCGGTGACCTCACCCTCCTGTGCGGCGGCGAGAATGTGCAGCACAGTGTTGGTGGAACCGCCCATCGCCACGTCGAGGGCCATGGCGTTCCGGAATGCGGTGGTGGTCGCGATGTTGCGCGGCAGCACCGACGCATCGTCGTCGCGGTACCAGCGGGTGGCCGCCTCCACCACCACTCGGCCGGCCCGCTCGAACAGTGCGCGCCGCGCCTGATGAGTCGCCAGGGTGGAGCCGTTGCCCGGCAGTGCGAGTCCAAGGGCCTCGGTGAGGCAGTTCATCGAGTTGGCGGTGAACATACCCGAGCAGGAGCCACACGTCGGGCATGCCGATCGCTCCACCTCGGTGAGTCCGGAGTCGTCGACCGAACTGTTGGCCGATGCCGAGATCGTGGTGATCAGGTCGGTCGGTGCGTGTGCCACACCTTCGACGACAACCGCTTTGCCTGCCTCCATGGGGCCGCCGGAGACGAACACCGTGGGGATGTTCAGGCGCATCGCGGCATTGAGCATGCCGGGAGTGATCTTGTCGCAGTTCGAAATACACACCAGTGCGTCGGCGGTGTGGGCGTTGACCATGTATTCGACGGAGTCGGCGATGATCTCGCGGCTCGGCAGCGAATAGAGCATGCCGCCGTGACCCATGGCGATGCCGTCGTCTACCGCGATGGTGTGGAACTCCCGGGCGACGCCGCCCGCAGCCCGCACGGCGTCGGCGACGATCTCGCCGACATTCTTCAGATGTACGTGGCCGGGTACGAACTGCGTGTAGGAGTTCGCGATCGCGACGATGGGTTTACCGAAGTCGTCGTCGGTCATGCCGGTTGCCCGCCAGAGCGCGCGGGCTCCGGCAGCTTCGCGTCCGACGGTTGTCGTGCGGGACCTCAGGGCAGGCATGGAACTTCCTCGACTATTCGGTGTCCGCATTCGCGCGGACGGGTGGACTCACTTCATCAACGTCGTCCCGGGCAGGAATATTCGCGGTCGGCGGGATCGGGCGGACCGGGACCTCATCTCGCGGCTGCCGCGGCGGGTCATCGCCGGGTGTCGCCTGGGCTGGGCGTGATCGTGACCGTCGACGCCCGGTCTGGGTGCGGCGATCGTGTTCGCCGTTCCACGGTACTCCTCGCTGACGTGCGAGAACAAAACGATCGCGCTGTTTTAGATCAGGCGAATGCGGCGGGCGGTGTCAGGCCGGCCGGGGGAGATTGCGGCAACTGATGGCGGCGCGCTCAGGAATCGACGCCGGCCGCAGCCGCGTACGGATCGGGGATGCGTCCGCCGCTGGCCGCCGAGAAGCGCGGCAGATCCTGGAAGGTGAGTGCCGGCAGCCGGACCTTGGTGTCGTCGACGAGTACCGCGCGCACCGATCCCCATCGGGGAAATTGGAGTCCGGCCAGTTCGGGCCAGGAGATTTCGCGGGTGTGCCAGGTCTGCACGGCAGTGATGCCGTCGGAGGTGACCACCGTGCGGATACGTACGATCCACGCCGTGAGCAGTACGGGCAGAATCAGAGTCCAGCCGAGCCAGATGAGCGAGGTGCCGGCCAAGATGAGGGCCACCAGCGCTGCCGCGGGTACTGCGAAGTACACGACGCGTTGGATGCGGAAGGTCTGTGGCAGCTCGATGGGATCGGCGGGGGATGGCACGACTCCATTGTGGCATCCACAGGACGCGGCCCATCAACAGGTTGTTCTCAGCATGTGGGAGGCGAAAGGGTGCGGTTTGACTCTTGAGTACGCCCGGCCCTACCGTGAACAACGTGATGCACGATAATCTTCTCGTAGTAATCGGCCGGCGCGTCGTCGCCTGACCGGTCACTTCGTAGACCCAAGCATCGACGCGCCACCCTCGAACAGCCTCGCTGTCGGGGGTTTTTTGTTGTCCACTTCCCAACCTCAAACCAGAAGATGTGAGGATCGCAGTGAGCGCACCTACCGCACGCGCCGCGAGCACCGGCAACGCAGCCAACGTGTTGCGTGAGCAGTCGCCGGCGGCGGGCAACCTCCGTGCCGTACCGCAGAACGTCGTCACCCCCGAACGCGTCAGCGGCGCCCAGTCGGTAGTCCGCTCACTCGAGGAACTCGGTGTCGAGGTTGTCTTCGGCATTCCCGGCGGTGCGGTACTACCCGTCTACGACCCGCTGCTCGACTCGCAGAAGGTTCGCCACGTGTTGGTCCGGCATGAGCAGGGCGCGGGCCACGCGGCAACCGGTTATGCGCAGGTCACCGGCCGGGCGGGCGTCATGATGGCCACCTCGGGGCCCGGTGCCACCAACCTCGTCACACCGTTGGCCGACGCCCAGATGGATTCGGTTCCCGTGGTTGCCATCACCGGGCAGGTCGGGCGCGCACTGATCGGTACCGACGCATTCCAGGAGGCCGACATCTCCGGCATCACCATGCCGGTCACCAAGCACAACTTCCTGGTCAGCAATGCCGCCGACATCCCGCGGATCATCGCCGAGGCATTCCATATCGCCGAGAGCGGTCGTCCAGGTGCGGTGCTCGTCGATATCCCCAAGGACATCCTGCAGGCGCAGACCACCTTCTCCTGGCCGCCACAGATCGATCTGCCCGGCTACCGGCCGGTGACTAAGCCGCATGGCAAGCAGGTGCGTGAGGCTGCCCGGCTGATCACCGCGGCGACGGCACCGGTCCTTTATGTCGGCGGCGGTGTCATCAAGGCCAACGCATCGGCGGAACTGCTTGAACTGGCCGAACTGACCGGAATCCCGGTGGTGACCACTCTGATGGCCCGCGGCGCCTTCCCCGATTCACACCGTCAGCACCTGGGTATGCCCGGTATGCACGGCACGGTCGGCGCGGTGGCGGCCCTGCAGCGCAGCGATCTCCTCATCACCCTCGGCGCGCGGTTCGACGACCGGGTCACCGGTCAGCTCGACTCGTTCGCGCCCGGTGCCAAGGTGATCCACGCCGACATCGATCCGGCCGAGATCGGTAAAAACCGTGCGGTCGACGTGCCTATTGTCGGCGACTGCAAGGCGGTGCTCATCGAACTCATTGAGGCGTTGCGCAATGAGCGGGCGACGACAGACACCACCCCCGACCTGACCCAGTGGTGGACCTATCTGGACCGGATTCGGCGCACGTATCCGCTCTCCTACGATCGGCCGACCGATGGGTCGATGTCGCCGGAGTTCGTGATCTCCCAGATCGGACGGATCGCCGGACCGGATGCCGTGTATTGCGCGGGTGTCGGTCAGCACCAGATGTGGGCCGCCCAGTTCATCTCGTACGAAAAGCCGCGCACGTGGCTTAACTCGGGCGGGCTGGGCACCATGGGCTACGCGGTGCCCGCCGCGATGGGCGCCAAGATGGGCGACCCGAGCGCGGAGGTCTGGGCCATCGACGGTGACGGTTGTTTCCAGATGACCAACCAGGAACTGGCCACCTGCGCGATCGAGGGCATCCCCATCAAGGTGGCGCTGATCAACAACGGCAACCTCGGCATGGTGCGGCAGTGGCAGACACTCTTCTACGACGAGCGCTACTCCAGCACCGATCTGGCCACCCATTCCCGACGAATCCCGGATTTCGTCAAACTCGCCGAGGCGCTGGGCTGCGCGGCGTTCCGGGTGGAGAATGAGGCCGATGTCGATGAGGCGATCGCCAAGGCCCGCGAGATCAACGATCGCCCGGTGGTGATCGATTTCATCGTCGGGGCCGACGCCCAGGTGTGGCCGATGGTCGCTGCGGGTACCGGCAACGACGAGATCATGGCGGCTCGCGATATCCGGCCGCTATTCGATGACGATGAGGCGGCAGCGGCACCGGCCGATATCCACGGTGTCGTCAACCAGGACACCAATCTCCGCCAGAAGGACGGTCAGAAATGAGCACTCACACCTTGAGCGTGCTGGTCGAGGATCGTCCCGGTGTGCTCGCGCGCGTCTCGTCGTTATTCTCGCGCCGTGACTTCAATATCGAGTCACTGGCGGTGGGACCGACTGAGCTGAAAGGAATCTCGCGGATGACGATCATGGTCTCCGTCGAGGACTTCCCGCTCGAACAGGTCACCAAGCAGCTCAACAAGCTGATCAATGTCATCAAGATCGTGGAGCAGGAGCCGGCGGCTTCGGTCTCTCGCGAACTGATGATGGTCAAGGTGCGGGCGGATTCGACGGTCCGCTCTGAGGTGATCGAGGTCGTGAATCTGTTCCGCGCCAAGGTGATCGACGTCTCTCCCGAGTCGTTGACCATTGAGGCGACCGGTACCGCCGAGAAACTGGAGGCGTTACTGCGGATGCTCGATCCGTACGGTATCCGCGAGATCGCCCAGTCGGGGGCGGTCACCCTGGGCCGCGGACCTAAAAGCATGTCGGCAAACCGCTGACATAGGCACTGCTACAGAACCGGCATAACTGCACAACCGGCACAACAGCCCCCACACGAGGAGTTCACTTCGTTTGGGGCACACAGAATATCGAAGGGATTCCAACTGTGGCGATCGAATTGTTCTACGACGACGACGCCGATCTGTCGATCATCCAGGGCCGCAAGGTCGCGGTGATCGGCTACGGCAGCCAGGGGCACGCACATTCGCTGTCACTGCGTGATTCGGGTGTCGACGTGGCGATCGGCCTGCGCGAAGGCTCGAAGTCGCGGGAGAAGGCGGCCGAGCAGGGCCTGAAGGTGCTGACCAACGCCGAGGCGGCAGCCTGGGCGGATGTGATCATGCTGCTGGCCCCCGACACCAGTCAGGCGCAGATCTTCACCGAAGATATCGAGCCCAACCTCAAAGATGGCGACGCGCTGTTCTTCGGGCACGGCCTCAACATTCATTTCGACCTCATCAAGCCGCCGGCCAACGTCACCGTTGCGATGGTTGCCCCGAAGGGGCCGGGTCACCTCGTGCGCCGTCAGTTCGTCGACGGTAAGGGCGTGCCCTGCTTGATCGCCGTTGACCAGGATCCGAAGGGCGAGGGTCAGGCGCTGGCGCTGAGCTACGCCTCCGCGATCGGCGGTGGTCGGGCAGGTGTCATCAAGACCACCTTCAAAGAGGAGACCGAGACCGACCTCTTCGGTGAGCAGGCCGTGCTGTGCGGCGGCACCGAAGAACTCATCAAGACCGGTTTCGAGGTCATGGTGGAGGCCGGTTACGCGCCGGAGATGGCCTACTTCGAGGTGTTGCATGAGCTCAAGCTCATCGTCGACCTCATCTACGAGGGCGGCATCGCCCGCATGAACTATTCGGTGAGCGATACCGCCGAATTCGGTGGTTACCTGTCGGGTCCGCGGGTTATCGACGCCGACACCAAGGAGCGCATGCGCGCCATCCTGCGTGACATCCAGGACGGCACCTTCGTCAGGCGGCTCGTCGCCAACGTCGAGAACGGTAACGCCGAACTCGAAGGTCTGCGTAAGCAGAATGCGGAGCACCCGATCGAGGTCACCGGTAAGAAGCTGCGTGATCTGATGAGCTGGGTGGATCGCCCCATCACCGAAACTGCCTGAGTATCAATTACATTCAGCACAATCGGCCCGGTTCTCCACAGGAGGACCGGGCCGATTGGTATGTGCGGTAGTGGGATCAGATCGTGGTGAAGCCCCGGTACTTGGTGTGGTTCACGTAGTTGAGGACGGACGCGATATTCGTGCCGGTCTCCGGTCCGAGGCAGGCGAGGAAGTAGTAGGCGTTGACCATGCCGACCAGTCGGTCGCCGACAACCACAGGGCTGCCGGAATCGCCTTCGATGACGCACATCTGGGAAAAGTGGACATCGCCGTCGGAGAACCAGGAGATGCCGCAGGTGCTGCCGCTGGTGCGGCCTTCCTTGCAGACGACGGTCGGGAAGTCGATGGGGCGGGTGTCGATCGAAGAAATCGTCAGTCCGTGCACCGTACGCAACCCCACCACGCGGCTGGGGTCGAATTCGATGATCGCCACATCCTCTTTGGGGTCGGAGTAGGTGATCACACCGGCCTGGCCGCGGTCCTGGTAGGTCTCGGAGAACACCTTCTGACCGGGCTTGCCGCAGTGGCCGGCGGTGATGCCGATCAGCTGTCCGGTTTTGGCGTGACCGATCGTGGTCAGGGTGCACGCCGAGGCGGTGTCACCGCCCTTGAGGACGAGGATCCCCGATCCGCCGCCGAGGTAGATCTTGGCCGGAGCCGCAGAAGCCGGACCCGCTCCCCAGCCCGCCAGCAATGTCGCCGCTATAACAGCGAACACGGCTGTCAGTTTCCCAATCATTCATGCTCCACTCGTCAACACCACACGCCTCTCCCGCCACATTGGCGGGCCTCAGACACCGTAACGGCCGGTGAGTATTTTCTGCGTGACGCAGACCTCTCCGCGGTTGCATTGCAACCTATCCGTGATGCCGCCCACAATGTACCCGCCTTTCCTATGAGTTATCCCAGAACCGTGTGCGCCAGCCCGCCTGTTCGGTGTCATGGCGTCGGCATCTAAGCTATGTGACGGACGTACTTACGACGTCCCGCACAGTTGCGCAACCGATCCGGGAGAACTCACAGTGACCTCAGCAGGCCGTCCGGTCGTCCTGATTGCCGACAAACTGGCCCCCTCGACGGTGGAAGCCCTCGGCGACGATGTTGAGGTGCGGTGGGTGGATGGACCAGATCGCCCCAAGCTGCTCGACGCCGTGGTCGACGCCGACGCCTTGTTGGTGCGCTCGGCCACCACCGTTGACGCCGACGTGCTTGAGGCCGGCAAAAAGCTCAAGATCATCGCTCGCGCGGGCGTGGGCCTCGATAACGTCGATGTGCCTGCGGCCACGAGTCGCGGCGTCATCGTCGTCAATGCGCCGACCTCGAATATCCACACCGCCGCCGAACACGCCATCACTCTGCTGCTCGCCGCCGCCCGCCAGATTCCTGCCGCCGACGCCACGCTGCGCGCGCACACCTGGAAGCGGTCGTCGTTCAACGGGGTGGAGATCTTCAACAAGACCGTCGGCGTTGTCGGCCTCGGCCGCATCGGCCAGTTGGTGGCCGCGCGGCTGGCCGCTTTCGAGACCCACATCATCGCCTATGACCCCTACGTGTCGGCCGCGCGTGCGGCGCAACTGGGTATCGAGCTCGTCACCCTCGACGAACTGCTCGAACGTGCCGATTTCATCACCGTGCATCTGCCCAAGACCCCCGAGACGCTCGGGCTGATCGGGGCCGATCAGCTCGCCCGCACCAAGAAGGGCGTCATCATCGTCAACGCCGCCCGCGGCGGTCTGGTCGATGAGCAGGCACTCGCCGACGCCATCATCTCGGGTCAGGTCCGGGCGGCCGGACTCGACGTCTTCGGCACCGAACCCTGCACCGATTCGCCGCTTTTCGAGCTGCCGCAGGTCGTCGTGACACCGCATCTCGGGGCGTCGACGAGTGAGGCTCAAGACCGTGCGGGCACCGACGTCGCCAAGAGCGTGCGGCTGGCACTGGCCGGACATTTCGTTCCGGACGCCGTCAATATCACCGGCGGGGCCGTCGACGAGGATGTCGCGCCCTGGCTGGAACTCACCCGCAAGCTCGGTGTGCTCATCGGCGCGATCAGCTCTGAATTACCGTCGTCGATCGTGGTCGACGTGCGTGGAGAGCTGGCGTCGAGCAACGTTGACATCCTTGGCTTGTCGGCGTTGCGCGGCTTGTTCTCGGCGGCCCTCGATGAACCGGTCACCTTCGTTAATGCGCCGACGGTTGCCGCCGACCGCGGGGTGACCAGCGAGGTGATCACCGCCAGCGAGAGCCCGAGTCACCGCAGCGTTGTCGACGTGAAGGCCGTCTTCGCCGACGGGTCGGTGCACAACGTTTCCGGTTCGATCACCGAGCCGCGGCAGGTGGAGAAGATCGTCAACATCAATGGCCGCAATTTCGACCTGCGTGCCGAAGGGCTCAACCTGCTCGTCAGTTACGCCGACAAGCCCGGATCGCTCGGCAAGATCGGCACGCTGCTGGGTAATGCGGAGATCGGTATCCTCGCCGCCGGACTCTCGCAGGACGCCGACGGTGACGGTGCAACCGTGCTGTTGCGGGTCGACCGCAAGATCGACGACGCCGTGGTGTCGGCCATCGCGGATGCGGTGGGCGCCACCCTGATCGAACAGGTGGATCTGTCATGAAATTGGCTGTCATCGCCGGCGACGGGATCGGTCCCGAGGTCATCGCCGAGGCACTGAACGTGCTCACCGTGGTGGTCCCCGAGGTATCGGTCACCGATTACGATCTGGGCGCGCGGCGCTATCACCGCAACGGCGAATTACTCACCGACGCCGACCTCGACTCGCTGCGTGAACACGATGCGATCCTGCTCGGCGCCATCGGCGATCCGTCGGTGCCGTCGGGAATTCTCGAACGCGGTCTGCTGCTCAAGATGCGTTTCGCGCTTGATCATCACGTCAATCTGCGGCCCTCGCGGCGTTTCCCCGGCGTGAATTCACCGCTCGCCGGCAATCCCGACATCGATTTCGTGGTGGTGCGCGAAGGTACGGAAGGGCCGTACACGGGCAACGGTGGGGCCATTCGTACCGCAACTCCGCATGAGGTGGCCACCGAGGTCAGTGTCAACACCCGCTTCGGTGTGGAGCGGGTGGTTCGCCACGCCTTCGAGCGGGCCTCGGCGCGACGCAAACATCTCACGCTGGTGCATAAGACGAATGTGCTCACCTTCGCCGGGTCGTTGTGGAGCCGCACGGTCGCCGAGGTCGGTGCTCAATTCCCCGACATCTCGGTCGATTACTGTCATGTGGATGCGGCGACGATTTATCTCGTCACCGATCCTGGTCGCTTCGATGTGATCGTGACCGACAACCTGTTCGGCGACATCATCACCGATATCGCGGCCGCGGTCAGTGGCGGTATCGGTCTGGCGGCGTCGGGAAATATCGACGCCACCCGTACCAACCCGTCGATGTTCGAACCGGTTCATGGCAGCGCGCCGGATATCGCGGGTCAGGGTAAGGCCGATCCGACAGCGGCGATCTTGTCGGTGGCTTTGCTGCTCGATCATCTCGGTGACGCGCAGGCCGCGGGCAAGATCGAACATGCCGTCGCCGAGGATCTCGCCGAGCGTGGCGGACAGAGCTTGTCCACTGCGGAGATCGGCGCCCGGATTCGCGGTCGGCTGTAGCCCGGTCGTTATTTATTGATCGCTACTTCTCGGATCGCCCGGCACCAGCGGCGTCGCGATCACCGGTGCCACGGCGCTGATGAAAAAGGCCAGCGGGAATCCGAGCGCTGCGATTATGGTGCCGAAGATCGGCGTGGTCACCGCGGTGGCCAGATACTGTGCGGTGTTCTGGACGCCCAATCCTCGTCCGCTCCAGCCGGGTCCGGCGTATTCGGCGATCGCCGTGAACGCCAGCCCGTTGTCGGCGACGGAGATGATCGATGCCACCATCATCAACGCCGGTGCCAGGGGACTGTGTAGCCAGTCGGCGGCGGCCAGGGCGGCCATCGCGGCCGCGGCGGCCACTGCGATCAACCGGATGGGCCGCATCCGCGAGAGCCACGCATCCGACCAGCGGCCCGCGCCGATCCGGCCGAGCGCACCGATCACCTGGGTCACGGTGACCAGTGCGCCCGCCGTCGTCGGCGACCAGTGTCGCGCCACGATGAGCCAGGTCGGCACGAAGGTCCACAACATCGACTGCGGAATGACCAGCAGCACGCTCACCGCGTGCACCCGAGCCAGAAAATTGCTCTCCCGGTAGGGATTACGCTGCTGGCCCGGTGTCGTTGTGGTATTCGCCGCGGTCGCGGGTGCGGGCGGGTCGATGATGCCGAAAACAACGGCGGCCAGCCCGGCAACGGTGACGACTGCCGGAATGGCCAGTGCCGCGGCGATACCTGCCGCCGCGGCGGTCGTCGGCATCGTCAGCGCGCACGCCGCGATTCCGAGTGGTTGTGCCATTTGCCGGATTCCCATTGCGGTGCCCCGTAATTCGGGCGGAAACCAGCCGACGACGATGCGGCCGCTCGCGCCGTTGGCAGCCCCGCAACCGATTCCGCTGACGAAGAAGATGGCGCCGATCGCCCATAGCGGAGCGTGGCATGCCGCGGCGAGGGCTGCCGCGGTCGCCCCGGCGAGGCTGATCGACATCGAGATGATCAGGATGATCCGTTCACCGTGCCGATCCAGTAGCGTTCCCCACCCGATGATGGCGAGCATGAGGCCGACGGTCGGGATGGTGGCGAGCACCGATGCCTGCGGGATGGAGATGCCCTCGCGGGTGTGTAACGCGGGTATCAGGTAGGCGATCCCGCTCACCACGCATGTGGTTGTCATTGCGGCGAGCAACGAGCAGGCGAGCATTGTCCATCGTCTCACCGGTGTGATGGATGTTGTGCTCACGAGGTCTCTTTCATCCGGGTATGGCGCCGGCGGTCGGCGACGGCAATGGCCGGATGCCGCGACACCGGCGATGCGTATCTCAGATATTGGGAATCTATGACCACATTCTAGAACTGCTGCAGTATAGGGGCAATCGGTATCCGGCGCGGTGAACACCGCGCGGTGCGCTAGGGTGCCACTATGCGTCTAGGTCGTATAGCGAGTCCGGATGGAGTGGCGTTCGTCTCGATCGAGGGATCGGGTACCGATGAAGTAGCCAGGGAGATAGCTGAGCATCCCTTTGGCACACCGACGTTCACCGGCCGATCGTGGCCGCTCGCCGATATCCGGCTACTCGCCCCGATCCTGGCGTCGAAGGTGGTGTGCGTGGGCAAGAATTACGCGGCGCACGCCGCCGAGATGGGTAGTGCGGCGCCGGATAATCCGGTGATCTTCCTCAAACCCAATACCTCGATCATCGGACCGGAGGTACCCATTGTCCGCCCGCCGTCGGCGCAGCGGGTGGATTACGAGGGTGAGCTGGCCGTGGTGATCGGCCGGCCCTGTAAAGACGTCAAGGCCGCGGAGGCGAAGAGCGTGATCCTCGGCTACACCGTCGCCAACGATGTCACCGCGCGCGATCAGCAACAGCTCGACGGGCAGTGGACGAGAGCGAAGGGCTATGACACATTTTGTCCGCTTGGGCCGTGGATCGAGACCGACTTCGATCCCACCGATGCGGAACTGGTGACCGAACTCGACGGCGAGGTACGCCAGCGCAGCCGGACCTCCCTCATGCTCCACGATGTGGGGGCGATCGTGGAATGGGTCTCGCGGGTGATGACGCTGCTGCCGGGTGATGTGCTGCTCACCGGTACTCCGGAGGGGATCGGCCCCATGACTGCCGGACAACGTGTTTCGGTATCCGTCGAAGGTCTTGGCACGCTCAGCAATCCGGTGGTGGATAAGTCATGAGGACCACGGTGCATAAGGCTCAGGTCAACGGGATTGAGATCGCCTACGAACGCGCGGGTTCAGGCCCCGCGGTGGTGATGGTGATGGGCAGCGGCAGCCCGGGGCGGGTGTGGAAGGCACATCAGCAGCCGGCGCTGGTCGCGGCGGGCTATGAGGTGATCCTCTTTGACAATCGCGGGATCGCGCCGTCGTCGGAATGCGCATCGGGTTTCACGCTGAGCGATATGGTCGCCGATACCGCGGCTCTCATCGAATACCTCGATGTAGGGCCCGCATTCGTGGTGGGCACCTCGCTGGGTGCGCGGGTCACTCAGGAATTGGCTTTGGCCCGACCAGATCTGGTTCGGGCGGCGGCGATGCTGGCCACCTATGGACGCAGTACCGCACTGCAGGAGGTGTTCTCCGCGGGTGAACGGGCGCTGTACGACAATCACATCGAGCTACCCGCCGACTATCGTGCCGCCATTACCGCTCATCTCAACTTGTCGCCGCACACCCTTGCCGATGACCGCGCGGCGCGTGACTGGCTTGATGTGATCAAATTCTCGACGGGAGCGCTGACTCCCGGTATGCGCGCGCAGCTCACGATTCACACGAGTGAGCCCAACCGGCTGGCCGCCTATCGGGATATCACTCGTCCGGCGCTGGTGGTCGGGTTCGCCGACGACCGTACACTGCCGGTGTACCTTGCCCGTGAGGTCGCCGAGGCGATTCCGGGGGCGCAGTACGCAGAGGTTGCCCGTACCGGGCATTTCGGCTATCTGGAACGGCCCGACGAGGTGAACCGGATAGTGCTGGACTTCCTCGGTAAGCACCGGGATTCGGGCGGTGCGCATCGCCCGTAGGGTGATTCGATACGCTGACCTCCATGAGCAGCACCGAGGGAGTTCGCGTTCGTTTCTGTCCGTCGCCGACGGGGACGCCGCATGTCGGTCTGGCGCGCACGGCCCTATTCAACTTTGCGCAGGCGCGTCACGACAAGGGCACATTCGTCTTTCGTATCGAAGATACCGACGCCGCCCGAGACAGCGAGGAATCGTACGCCGCGATCCTCGACGCGCTGCGCTGGCTTGGTCTCGACTGGGATGAGGGCCCGGAGGTGGGTGGCCCTTATGGTCCGTACCGGCAGTCGCAGCGCCGTGACATTCATCTCGATATCGTCGAGAAACTCCTGGCCGCCGATGCGGCGTATGAGGCTTTCTCCACTCCCGAAGAGGTTGAGCAACGGCATGTGGCCGCCGGTCGCGATCCCAAACTCGGCTATGACAACTTTGATCGCACCCTCACCGCGCAGCAGCGGGCGGAATATGTCGCGCAAGGGCGCAAACCCGTTGTGCGCGTTCGTATGCCCGACCACGACATCAGCTGGAATGACTTGGTGCGCGGCCCCACCACGATCAAGGCCGGTACGGTTCCTGATTTCGCGGTGACCCGTGCGAATGGGGAACCGCTCTACACCCTGGTCAATCCGGTCGACGACGCGTTGATGAAGATCACCCACGTGCTGCGCGGCGAGGATCTGTTCTCCTCAACGCCGCGTCAGATCGCCTTGTACGAGGCGCTTATCCGCATCGGGGTGGCGGACCGGGTACCCGAGTTCGGGCATCTGCCCTTCGTGATGGGGGAGGGCAATAAGAAGCTCTCCAAACGGGATCCGCAGTCCAGTCTCTTCCATCATCGTGACCGTGGTTTCCTCCCGGAGGGGCTGCTGAATTATCTGGCGCTGCTGGGCTGGGGCTACTCGCATGACACAGATGTGTTCAGCCTCGACGAGATGATCACGGCTTTCGATGTGCGCCAGGTGAATTCGAATCCGGCGCGATTCGATCAGAAGAAGGCCGACGCGATCAATGCCGAGCATATTCGCAGGCTTGCACCCGCCGACTTCACCGCGCGGTTACGGGAATACCTCGTCACCCAGGGCACGCTGACCGAGCCGGTTGACGCCGCCAGCTTTGCCACGATCGCCGAATTGGTGCAGACCCGCATCCAGGTACTCGGTGACGCCTGGGCGCTCATCTCCTTCCTCTACGTGAGTGACGACGAGTTCAGCATCGACGAGAAGTCGGCGGCGAAGAATCTCGGCGCCGACGCGGGGCCGGTGCTCGATGCGGCCATTGCCGCGCTGAGCGAGCTTGAGCGGTGGCAGACGGCGCCATTGCAGGATGCCCTCACCGCGGTGCTCGTGGACGAACTGGGGCTCAAACCACGCAAGGCATTCGGGCCGATCCGGGTGGCGGTCACCGGCTCTGCGGTGAGTCCGCCGCTGTTTGAATCGATGGAGTTGCTTGGCCGCCAGAAGAGTCTCGCGCGTCTGGCCGCGGCGCGGGCATCGATTGCATAATATGCCTCTGACCAGTCGATTTGCAGTTCCGGGGGGCAGCTCTGCTAATCTACTCCAGGTTGTTTTCCTCGCGGAGAAATAAGACCTTTGGGGTATGGTGTAATTGGCAACACAGCTGATTCTGGTTCAGCCATTCTAGGTTCGAGTCCTGGTACCCCAGCGGATCACCGGGCTCGGCTCGGAGGGTCTACCTGGATAGGTGATAACTGAATAGGTAATAACTAAATATCGTGTCATGGCCCCGTCGTCTAGCGGCCTAGGACGCCGCCCTCTCAAGGCGGTAGCGCGGGTTCGAATCCCGTCGGGGCTACAACATATAACTGAATTTCATGTGCGTTTCTGTCGTAGGGTGACTTCTCCGGGTGGGTGCATTCCGTGGTGGTGTCGGCGTGTATCGACATGGGCTCGGGGAGCCGAGAGCTGATACCAGCGGCGTGAAAATTTTCATCCTGGTTATCTGCGGCCTAGTAACCTGTCTTGGCGGTGGGGTGGCGCGGGCCTATGCCCTTGTCAATGTGTCGCCCGTTTTCTATGTGGCACTGGGTGATTCACGTGCCGCCGCGCCCACCTGGACATCGGTTTTGGCCGGTGACCATTGCGGTCGGACGGCCAATGCCTACCCGGTGCTGGTTGCCAAGGCTCTGCGGGTGTCGTACCGGTCGGTGGCCTGTACCGGCGCGACCAGTGACGACGTTCTTCGCGGGCAGAAAATATTAGGTGCGCGCCCGCTGCGTCCTCAGGTCGACGCGTTATCGGTGCACACCGGGTTGGTCACTGTGTCCATCGGCGGCAATGACATCGACTGGAGCCGGCTGATCTTGCCGTGTTTTCCGCTTTTCGGCGATGGCCACTGCCGGACGAACCACACCATGGAAGCCGCGATCACTACGGCACTGCGCGCGTTCACACTCAAGCTCGATCATCTCCTCGCCGAGATAGCTCTACGGGCGCCCGTGGCCCGGGTGGTCGTTGTGGGGCATGGTGGTTACTTTGGGTCGCGAGGCTGTTTGCCGGACGCTCCGATGAGCGATCTGGATGCGCCGACGGTCGCCGCATTCTTTGACCGGTTCAACCAGGTGTTGCGGGTTGGTGCCGCACGGCGTGGGGCGAGCTACGTCGATGTTGCCGGCCCGGCGGCGGGGCACGATACGTGTGCCGGCGCCCGCCGCTGGTTCCTTGGTGATTGGCCGCGCGGCGATATTCAGACCCGGCATCCGACGCCGCTTGGGTCGGCGAATATAGCGCGGCTCATTGTGGGTGTGGTGCGACACGGCAGATGAGATCGGCGGGGTGGGGGGAGAGAGGCCTACCGTCTGTCTGGGTGCCGGCGCAGGCCGTGCAGGAGGAAGTCGAGGTAGGTTGTGCTGATTTCCTCGGCTGACAACGCGCCCTGAGGTTCGAGCCAGTTATGCATGCTGGTGAACATCCCGATGATGGCCTTGCGGAGCACCGGGTCGACCGGCCGGGTGACTCCCAGCGCGGCTCCTTCGTCGAGGAGCTGTTGCCAGATCGACTCGTAGCGATCACGCAACACCAACACTTGCGCACGTGCCTCGTCGTCGAGTGAGGACCAGTCCCGCATCGCCGTGATCCACGCCGGCCGGCTGGTCATCAGGTCGGTGATCAGATAATTGGTGAGCAGGGCCAGCCGATCGGGTACGGGTAGGTCGCGTGCGACGATATCCTCCGCGCTCTCGATCGCGCGTTGCAGCAGGGTAATGGTAATCCGTTGTAACACATGCTGTTTGCTCTTGATGTGGTAGTAGAGCGCGCCGCGGCCGAGGCCGGTGGCGTCGGAAAGTTCCTGTACGCCAGTGGCGTCGAAGCCTCGTTCGGCGAAGAGTTCGGTGGCGATGCGTAGGACTCGTTCGCCGGTGGGCTCGTCGTCGTACTCAGGGTATGCCGTCGCCATCAGCGGTTCGCGCGGTGTAGCCAGGCGTCGGGGCCCACGTCAGTCGGGAAGCTTAAACACGGTGACATTCGCGGTACTGCCTCCTTCGCACATGGTCTGGTGACCATATCTCAGGCGGATTTTCCGCTCGTAGCCGAGCAGGTGCGGCGTGCCGACGGCCGCCCTTGGGGGAGGGTCGGGCGAAATATTTGCCATCGGTGCCCTCCGATTTCGTCAAAGTCGAGTGCGGATCCCATGTGACGCGGTAGTGTACCGACCGAACGGTACACACCATTCCGCAGTTGATCAGGAGGTGGACCACGCATGCGTGAGACCGAGGAACACCGGGCCCTGCGGGCCTCCGTCAGTAAGATCGCCCACTCGTACGGTCACGGCTACTACGTCACGCAGGCGCGCTCCGGCGGAAAGGCGAATGAGTTGTGGGCCGATCTTGGCCACGAGGGATTTCTGGGGGTGAATATCCCGGCGGAGTTCGGCGGTGGCGGAGCAGGGCTATTCGAACTATCGCTGGTTGCCGAGGAGATTTCGGCTGCCGGGTGCCCGCTGCTCATGCTCATTGTCTCGCCCACCATCTGCGGCAGCGTGATCGCCCGCTACGGCACCGACGACCAGAAACGCACCCGACTTCCGCGGATAGCCTCGGGGGAAGACAAATACAGCTTCGCCATCACCGAACCCGACGCGGGTTCGAATACGCATGCAATCGCGACCCGCGCCCGCCGGGACGGCACAGACTGGATTATCAACGGTACGAAGTACTGGTGTTCGGGGGCCGATGAGGCGACCACCATTTTGGTCGTTGTGCGGACCGGCGACGCCGCCGAGGGCCGGCGCGGGCGCCTCACGCTTTTTCTCGTCGACGCGAATGCCCCCGGGCTGACCAAGAACGTCATCCCCTCCGAGGTGACCGCACCCGAGCGTCAGTTCACCCTCTTCTTCGACGATGTGCGCGTGCCGCAGGAGGATGTGGTCGGCGAGGTGGGCGAGGGGCTTGGTCACGTCTTCCACGGTTTGAACCCCGAGCGAATCATGTGCGCGGCCACCTCCAACGGAATCGCCCGATACGCGCTCGACAAGGCGACGGCGTATGCGCGAGATCGTCGTGTATTCGGGGCGCCGATTGGTTCCTACCAGGGGATCTCGCATCCGCTGGCCGAAGCCCACGTCCAGGTGGAACTCGCCCGCCTGATGACCAGCCATGCCGCGCAATCCTTCGATGCTGGGCTCAGTGCGGGGGAAGCCTCCAACATCGCGAAACTGGCCGCGGCGGATGCCTCCCTGCTCGCCTTTGATCGTGCGATGCAAACCCATGGGGGCAACGGAATGTCGACCGAATACGGCCTCGCCGACCTATGGCCGATGGCCCGGCTACTCAAGATCGCTCCGGTATCGCGCGAGATGGTCTTGAACTACATCGTTTCGCACTCGCTGAAGCTCCCGAAGGGGTACTGAGCCATGACTGCGGTATCGAGTGACACGCTCTCCAACCGCGATGCGATGCTGTCCGCGATAGCGCGGCTGGACGAGGAGCAGAGCCGGGCGCGCGCCGGTGGCGGTCAGCGCTATATCGACCGCCATCGCGCCCGCGGGAAACTGCTTGCGCGTGAGCGTGTCGAATTGTTACTCGACCGTGGTACCGCCTTCCTCGAGTTGTCGACGACAGCCGGGTGGGGATCGCGATTTCCGGTAGGCGCAAGCGTCGTCACCGGTATCGGTGTCGTGTCGGGAGTCGAGTGCATGGTGATCGCCAACGATCCCACGCTGCGGGGCGGGGCCTCGAATCCTTTCACCTGGACCAAGATCATCAGGGCCCTGGAGATCGCGCGTGCCAACCGCCTGCCCGTTGTCAATCTCGTCGAGTCGGGGGGTGCGGACCTGCCGTCACAGGCCGAACTATTCATCCCCGGCGGCGCGGTATTTCGTGATCTCACACGACTCTCGGCCGACGGTATTCCCACTGTCGCATTGGTTTTCGGTAACTCCACGGCAGGTGGTGCCTATGTTCCGGGGATGTGTGATCACGCGGTAATGGTGCGTGAGCGAGCCAAGGTCTTTCTCGGCGGGCCGCCCCTGGTGAAGATGGCGACCGGCGAGGAGTCAACGGACGAGGAACTCGGTGGCGCGGAGATGCATTCGCGCATCTCGGGTTTGTCCGATTACCTTGCGGAAAGTGAAACCGACGCCATCCGCATTGGACGGCAGATCATGGCGAATATCAACTGGCGCAAGCAGGGGCCGCAGCCGAGAGCGGTGATCGCACCCACCAGGCCCGTCGACGGCATCCTCGATGTTGTTTCCGCGGACCTGCGGGTGCCGTTCGATCCCCGTGACGTGCTGGCGCATATGCTCGATGGCTCACATTTCGACGAGTACAAGCCGCTCTACGGCACCAGCCTTGCGACCGGGTGGGGACACCTCCACGGGTACCCGGTCGGCATCCTGGCCAACGCCAACGGCGTCATCTTTCCCGAGGAAGCGCGCAAGGCCACCGAGTTCATCCTTCTAGCCAACCAGGTCGACGTGCCCCTCCTATTCATGCAGAACACCACCGGCTACATCGTGGGCAAAGTCTACGAGCAAGTAGGCATGATCAAGGACGGCGCGAAGATGATCAACGCGGTATCCAACAGTGTGGTCCCGCACATCACGTTGCTTATGGGATCGTCATACGGCGCAGGCAATTACGGGATGTCCGGGCGTGCGTTCGAACCCCGTTTCGTCTTCGCCTGGCCCAACTCGCGCACGGCAGTGATGGGCCCGACCCAGCTCGCCGGGGTACTGTCGATCCTCGCGCGGTCGGCGGCACAGGCCGCCGGTCGTGAATTCGACGAGGCGGCGGACGCCGCGCGTCGCACCGAGGTGCAGCATCAGATAAGCACCGAGTCGGACGCGTTCTTCATGAGCGGCCGGCTCTTCGACGACGGAATCATCGATCCCCGCGATACCCGGACAGTGCTGGGAATCGCCCTCTCCGCCATCGCCTCAGCGCCCATCACCGGCCGACGCGGCTTCGGCGTCTTCAGGATGTGAGACGGCCATGGCCATCACCAAGATACTTGTCGCCAATCGGGGTGAAATAGCCTCGCGGGTTATCCGGACCTGTCGTGCCATGGGCATCGCATCGGTGGCGGTGTACTCCGACGACGATGCGTTCTCGCCCTACGTATTAGCCGCGGACGAGGCGGTTCACCTGCATGGCAGCCGATCGACCCAGACGTACTTGCGCGGCGAGCTGATCATCGAGGCAGCTCGGCGCACCGGCGCCGACGCCATCCATCCCGGCTATGGATTCCTTTCGGAGAACGCGGAGTTCGCCGAAGAATGCCGTCACGCCGGACTGCTGTTCATCGGTCCGCCCGCCGAGGCTATCCGTGTGATGGGAGATAAGTTGCGGTCCAAGCAGCTGATGGATGCCATTGGCGTGCCCGTGCTGCGCAGCGTCCGCCTCGATACCGACATCGTCACCGACCTGACCGCCCGTGACGTCGCCGACCTCGGCTATCCCGTGCTGGTCAAGGCCAGCGCCGGGGGCGGTGGCCGCGGCATGCGTATCGTCGCCTCACCCTCGCAACTGCAAGAAGCGGTCGATTCCGCCCGTCGGGAGGCGGCGTCGGCATTCGCCGACGGCACCGTATTCGTCGAAAAGTATGTCGTTGACCCACGCCATATCGAAGTCCAGGTGATGGCGGACGACCACGGAAATGTTGTGGCGCTGTATGAACGCGAATGTTCCATACAGCGGAGACACCAAAAGGTTATCGAGGAGGCGCCGTCACCGGCCGTGGGGCCGGCGCTGCGGCGGCAGCTGTGTGCGGAGGCCGTGCGGGCAGCTCGGGCGGTGGGCTACCGCGGCGCCGGGACCGTCGAGTTCGTGCTGGCTCCCGATGGCACATTCGCTTTCCTGGAGATGAATACGCGCCTGCAGGTTGAGCATCCGGTCACCGAACTGATTACCCGACTCGATCTCGTCCGGCTGCAGATCGACGTCGCGTCGGGGCGCCGGCTGCCGGAGGAGGCGCTTACGCCGCGATTACACGGACATGCGGTGGAGGCACGCCTGTATGCCGAGGATGTCGCCGCGGGATACCTACCGACCACGGGCACCCTCACCAGGCTTGACTGGCCGGCGGGTGAGGGGGTGCGGGTGGATGCCGGAGTCGTGAGCGGAACCCGGATCTCGCCGTATTACGATCCGATGCTCGCGAAGGTGATCGCCTGGGCGCCGACCCGCGACGAAGCGCTCACCCGACTCGCGACCGCGTTGCGGGGCACCCGAATCGCCGGAGTCACGACAAACCGCGACCTGTTGGTGCACATTCTTGAGGATGACGATGTGCGCCGCGGAGCGTTCACCACCTCATTCCTGGACAGTCTCGACCACGCATCGCTGCCCCCGCTCATTGCCGCGGCCGACACGCATGCGTTTCTGGTTGCCGCCGCCCTCGTCATTGAGTACCAAGAACATTCCACGGTCACGGTGCAGCCGGCGATTCCCCGTGGCTGGCGTAACAACCGGTCCAGTGGAGCCATCCAGGATCTGACATTCGGGGGCAGATGCGTTCGGGTCGAGCATATTTGGGAGCGCGACGGCGAGTTGCGCGTGCGCGACGGCGAGTTGCGCGTGCGCGTCGACGGCGCCGATGAGTGCGGTGGCCATCTCTGGTCGTGCTCAGACGACACCGTCGACCTGGAATTCGGCGGTATCCGCCGTCGATATGGTGTCGATCTCGGTACCGGATCGGTCACCGTGTCGAGTTCCCGCGGGGCGTTGACCTTCGGTGTCGTCGACCGATTCCCGGACGAATCACGAACCGCCATCACCGGTGAACTGACCGCCGCGATGCCGGGCAACGTGCTCGCAGTGCACGCAGCGCTCGGCGATCAGGTCGAGGAGGGTGTCCCGTTCATCGTGCTGGAGGCGATGAAGATGGAGCATACGGTGAACGCGCCCGAAACCGGACGTGTCGCGGAGCTGCTTGTCGGCGTCGGTGACCAGGTCCAGGGCGGTGCCCTTCTTGCCCGCATCGAACCGGTCCATTCCCACTCCCAATCCTGACGCCGCACAACGTGTGCCTGCGCCCGGCCGCAGATGACCCCCCCGCGAAGGAGAGATTGATGACCACTACGAGTTCCGGCGACCAACGAGTCGCGCTCGTCACCGGAGGTTCTCGCGGACTCGGCCGTGAAATCTCTTTGCATCTGGCCCGTTCCGGCTATGACGTCGTCGTCAATTGCCGCCGAAACCTCGATCACGCAGAGGAAGTGGCGCGTGGGGTCCGTGCGCTGGGCCGCCGGGCGATCGTGGCGCAGGCCGACGTTGAGGATGCGCGGGCTGTGGAAGCGATGTTCGCGAAGGTCGGTAGTGAGTTCGGTCGGTTGGATGCGCTCGTGGCCAATGCGGCGGCCACCTCCTTCAAACCGATGCTTGAGCTGAGCGACGCCAATGTCGCGCGCACCCTCAACCTCGTTGTCGGGGGATTCATCCGGCTCGTCCGGGGTGCCGATCCGTTTATCCGGCCCGGTGGGCGCATCGTTGGTATCAGCGGCATCGACAGTATCCGGTACATGCCGGGTCACGGGCTCCTCGGTGCTGCCAAAGCGGCAATGGAGAGTTTGGTGCGTTCTTACGCAGTCGAACTCGGGCCGCGGTCGATTACCGTGAACGCGGTCTGCCCCGGCGGGTTCGAGACCGACTCGTCACGTATTTGGGGTGGGTCGGAGTTCGCTTTCCTCCGTAACCAATTCGTCGCGCAGTCGGCGGTCAAGGATTTCGGCACCGTCTCCGACATGGCACACACGGTCGACTTTCTGCTCACGCCGGGCGCGCGTTTCCTCACCGGCCAGACGATCGTCGTCGACGGCGGCCTCACCGCAAATCTCGGTGACCTCGACCCACTGAACTCGGCGACGCGCGAGTACGCACACGGAAAGGCCCTGTCATGAAAACTGTTCGGCTGGGGGCCGGCTCGGGTTATTGGGGCGACATGATCGAGTCTGCGACGACACTTGCCCGCCACGGCGACCTCGATTACCTCGGCTTCGATTTTCTGGCCGAGCTCACGATGTCGTTGCTGCAGGGAGCCAAGCGGGCAAATCCCGCCAAGGGCTACATTCCCGACGTTGTGCCGTGGATGCGGCAGCTGCTTCCGATCGCCCACGAACGTGGAACCCGGATGGTGCTCAACGGCGGCGGGGTCAACTGTGCGGCGGCCGGTGACGCCGTGGCACACGAGATCCGTCGCGCTGAACTCAATGGCGTACGCCTGGCGCTCATCGAGGGTGACGATCTGACGCACCGGATCAGTGATATCCGGGCGAGCGGAGTCCCACTGACCAACCTCGACACCGGCGACTCCGATTTCGGCCGTATCGCGGATCGGATTGTGTCAGCCCACGCCTACATCGGCTCCGAGTCGATCGTTGAAGCGCTCGAACTCGGCGCCGACGTCGTCATCGGCGGACGCCTCGCCGACAGCGCACTTTATGTGGGTCCCCTCGCGCATGAATTCGGTTGGACCGCACAATCGCAACAGTGGGATGCGATCGGCTCGGCCATCACGATCGCACATGTCATTGAGTGCGCGGGAATCTGTTGCGGCGGTATGAGTTCGCAGTGGAAGCACGTGCCGGCGCCCTGGAATATCGGATTCCCCATCGCGGAGGTCGCCGAGGACGGCTCGGCCATCATTTCGAAGGTCGAAGGTACGGGAGGACTGATCAACGAGTGGACCATAAAGGAGCACCTTCTCTACGAGACGCACGATCCCGCCGACTACCGGATGCCGGACGGCATCGCCGATCTCACCACCGTGCGCGTCGAGGAGATCGGTCCTGACCGGGTACGGATCGCAGGAATGACCGGTAGGCAACGCCCCGATCAGCTCAAGGTCCAAATCGGCTATACCGACGGTTGGATCGCGGAGGGACGGGTACTGATTCCGTGGCCGGACACACTCGCGAAAGCGGCGCGGTGTGAGGAGTTCATCCGCCGCCGGCTGGAGATCATCGGGATCACGCCTCGTGAGGTGAGGTTTGACCTCGTCGGTATCAATGCCCTTGGGGGAAGCCTTATTCCGATGCCTGCCGCCGACCCGGAGGAGATTGAGGTAAGAGTTGCGGCTCGCGTGGAGACCCGGGCCGAAGCCGATGCCGTGCGCCGCGAGCTTACCCACTTCACTACGGCCGGTCCGGTTGGGACCGCGTTCGGCGCGCAGATGAAGGCGCGTGAGGTGATCGCGCTCTGGCCGACGTTAGTGCCGAGGCAGCTGGTACCGACCACGGTCGTCGTAGCGGAGGTGACTAATCGTGTCCATATTGCTCAATGATGTTGCGTACACGCGATCCGGTGACAAGGGAGACGTGAGCAACGTCGGGATCATGGCCAAGGGCGCCCGCGAATATGACCTGTTGCGTGCGGTGCTCACGCCTGCGGCGGTCAAAGCATTCCTCGGCGATCTCGTGACCGGAGATGTCGAGGTGTACGAACTGCCGCTGATCGAATCGCTTCAGGTGGTGCTGCGGGGTGCGCTTGGCGGTGGGGCTACCCAGACGCTGCGATTCGATGAGACGGGCAAGTCAATGGCCGCACTTCTGAGCCGCTTTCCCCTGCCGGATGGCGGAGAGTTTCCCGGGGGCGGCGATGAGTGAGGATGGTGTATCGGTCGATCGGGACGGCGCCCCCGGGGTGGTGGTCGTTACGCTCGACCGGCCGGACCACCTCAATGCGCTCGACGATGCGCTGTTGCGCCGTCTTCCTCTGGTGTTGCGTGAGTTAGCTCGTACGGAAGAGGTGCGAGCCGTCGTGCTGGCCGGTCGCGGGCGTGCGTTCAGCGCCGGTGGCGATCTCGATGATCTCCAGCCGCGACTGTCCGCCGGTATTGAGTCGGCGCGGCAACTCATGGTCACCTACCACGAGGCGATCCGTGCCATCCAGGAAATCGACATACCGGTGGTGGCGGCGGTCGATGGTGCATGTGCGGGGGCAGGCATCAGTTTGACCGCCGCCTGCGATCTTGTCGTTGCGGGACGATCCGTGCGGTTCACGCCGGCTTTTTGCGCGATCGGACTCGTCCCCGATCTGGCCGCGTTGCATTTCTGGGTTGAGGCTCTTGGCCCGCGGTTGGCCAAGGAACTGGCCATGGTGGGTGAACCTATGACGGCCGAACGTGCGATGGCACATGGGCTCGTCAACCGTGTCGTCGACGACGGTATGGCGCTGACAGCGGCCAGCGCACTCGCCGGCACGCTCGCGAAGGGACCGTCGGCGGCGTACGCGATGATCAAGACGATCATCAACCGTGCGTCGGCCGCCACCCGGGACGAGGTGATGGCCTTGGAGGCTTTTGCTCAGGCGGCGGCCTTTCGGACCGCCGAGTTCGAGGCGGGTGTCGGTGCCTTCCGCGCGCGACGTCAGCCGTCCTACGGCATCAGACAGGTGGGGTCGCGATGACTACCGACCATCCCGTGCTCATCCGCAACGATGATCGGCTGCTGTGGATTACGATCAATCGCCCGACATCGGCCAATGCGCTCAGCGGCGAGGTACGCGCCGGGCTGTGGCGGGCCTTCGAGCAGGTGCGCGACGATCCCGGCGTGGGAGCGGCGATCCTGACGGGAAGTGGAACACGCGCGTTTTGCGCCGGTGGTGATCTCAAGGAGATGTCGCAGAGCGGCCTGGCTATTCCGCCGCCGGATTTTCTGCCGCATCTCGGACGCAATATTGATACGGATAAGCCGGTTATCGCCGCCGTCAACGGGCGCGCGCTCGGCGGTGGTTTTCTCCTCGCACAGATGGCGGATCTGTGTATTGCCGCCGAGCATGCGACGTTCGGCATTACCGAGGCGCGGTGGGGGCGCGGATTTCCCTGGGCAAACCCACTATTGGATCTGGTGCCGCGGCGAGTCGCCGTGGAGATGATGATGACGGGCCAGCCGATTTCCGCTGCGCGGGCCTACGAGATCGGGCTCGTCAACCAGGTGGTCGCGGTCGCAGATCTGCTCGATGCCGCCCACTCAATGGCGAGGACGATCCTGGCCAATGCGCCGCTGACCGTACGGGCGGCCAAACAGATGGTCCGGCGCTTTGGCCGTCACGCTTATGAAGATTCCTTCGACGCAGCCGACGAAATCTTCCGGCCCGTGTATCTCAGTGCCGATGCGCACGAGGGCCCGGCCGCGTTCCGCGAGCGTCGTACGCCGCGGTGGACCAGCGCCTGAGGTGGCGCGAAAGACATTCAAGGAAGGCGGAAACCATGTACCACGAAGGACTGAATCAGACCGTCAATAGAGTTTTCGACGAAAGTTGCCGCCGGTGGGGCACCCGCACCGCGCTGGTGGAAGGAGCACGCCGCTGGAGTTATCTGGAGTTGCGCCGTGAGATCGCGAAGGTGACTTCGGGCCTGCGCGCGGCAGGCGTACGTCCAGGCGATCGAGTCGGGTTCCTGCTCGGGGTCACCGCCGACTGGGTGGTGCTCTACTACAGCGTCATGCGGATCGGGGCGGTGGCGGTGCCGCTGAACCTGACCTGGCAGGGGCGAGAGATCCGGCAGGGGCTGACTCTCACGGAGATCACGGTCCTGGTGGTGACCGAGGACTTCCGTGGTGCGGATTATATTGCGCGCACGTTGTCGGCGACCGATCTACGCTCCACCGATGATGGCGTGCCGGGTGCGGTCGTCAGCGACGATCTGCCGAAGCTACGGCTGCTGGTATCCGTGGAGGGTTCGGGTCGTCATGGCGGCCTTGCCATCTCGCTTGCGGATGTGCGTGCTCAAGGTTCGACGGGGACAGCCGACGACTTCTTCGCCGTCTCCCAGGACGTGGTGCCAAGCACACATTCCATCTACCTGCTTACCTCGGGTACGAGCAGCTTTCCTAAGCCGGTGATCCATGATCACCAGTCGCTGATGGTCGGGGTGGCCAACTATGCCGATGGCGTCGAGGCTACGGCGGACGACTCCACCGTGATCATTGCACCCAATTATCATGTGGCCGCCTATTTCACGCTACTCATGCTGCACCTGCGGGGCGGCCGCGTACATGTCATGTCGTATTTCGTACCCGCTGATACACTCGATATTATTGAACGAGAACGTATTTCGATTCTGTTTGGGTTCGATGTGCATTTCCTGATGCTCAAACGGGATCCGTGGTTTCGCCTGTACGATTTCAGCAGCATCACCCGTACCATGATCGGATCGAGTCCGGCATCCTACGACGATATTGCCGCCATGGGCCTTACTCATCAGGGCAACATCTACGGGTCTAGTGAATATGTGGCGGCGCAGACGTTTTTCCCGTACCGGGATAGGTATGACACGGCCCGGATGCGCAACTCCCACGGACGTCCGGGGCTGGGTATGCAGCTGCGCATCGTCGATACCACGTCCGGGATCGAAGTAGCGCCCGGCGAGCCGGGCGAAATCTGCTTCAAGGGGCCCGCATTGTTCAAGGGCTACTACAACATGCCGGAGGAAACCGAGCGGGCCTTCGACGCTGACGGATTCTTCCATAGCGGAGATATCGGCTGGGTTGATGAACAGGGTTATCTCTACTATCGCGGGCGGCTCAAGGAGACGGTCAAGACCGGCGGGGAGAATGTGAGCATGCAGGAAGTCGAATATTTCTTGCAACTTGAGACTCCTGGAATAGCAAAGGCTCTCGTGGTCGCACTGCCGGACCCACGGTGGGGCGAACAGGTATGTGCCGTCGTGGAGCGGGCCGGTACGGTGGATATCGACGAGGCGGCGGTGATCGGGGCATGTCGCGGCCGGTTGGCCGGATACAAAATTCCCAAGCGGGTCGTCTTCGCCAGCAGAGACGACTGGTCGTACACGCCGACGGGCAAACTTGATCGTCGCGCGATGACGGAGTGGGTCAAGGCATCTACTGGCCTTTGCCGGGAGAACCGATGATCGCCACCGATTCAACTGTCACCGACTCAACCGTCACGGCCAATGAGCTCTCTTACGCTGCCGGACCGGTGGATACGCCGCTGGAGGAATTGACGGTGTATGCGGTCCTCCGGCGAGCCGCAGATCGAGACCCCCGGCGTGTGGCAATCATCGAACATACGACGGGGCAGTCGTGGACCTACGCAGAGCTCGTCCGTGCGGTCGACCTGTGCTCGACGGGTCTGTACGCCGCGGGTGTCCGCAGCGGCGACCGGGTGGGTATCTGGTCGACGAATTGTGCCGATTGGCCGATCGTTCAGTTCGCTACGGCCCGTCTGGGTGCAGTGCTTGTCACGATCAACCCCGCATACCGGGAGGGAGAACTTTCCTATGCGTTACGCAAGGTCGGGGTGTCGACGCTGGTGCGGGGGGTGTCCTTCAAAGATGTCGCATATGGCGAGATGCTCGACCACGTGCGCTCGCAATGCCCCGATCTGCGGGCGGTTTTCGAGCTCGGCGGCCCTGAGTGGTCGATCGTGCGGGCGGGAGCGCATGAGCATGAGGATGCGGTGGCCACGATAGCGAACGGGCTGCATCCGAACGATGCCATCAACATACAGTTCACTTCTGGGACAACCGGTTCCCCGAAGGGGGCTACCCTGAGCCATCGCGGGATCGTCAACAATGCGCGGTATTTCGGTGACGGCCTGCACTACACCACGCAGGATCGCGTGTGCGTGCCGGTGCCCTTCTATCACTGTTTCGGCATGGTTATGGGCACACTCTCGGTGACTTATCACGGTGCGACCATGGTTATTCCGGGGCCATGGTTTGATCCCGTGCAGACCCTCGAAGCTGTCGCTCGATACCGCTGCACGTCGCTCTATGGTGTGCCCACCATGTTTATCGCCGAGCTTGAAGTGCTCGACGCCAGGGAGGATATAGATATTTCCTCCCTGCGTACCGGGATCATGGGTGGATCGCCGTGTCCGGTGGAGGCGATGCGCAGGGTCATCGATGACATGGGTATGAGTGAGGTGACGATTTGCTATGGCATGACAGAGAATTCGCCGGTAGCCACCCAGACGAAGGTTGACGATGACATTTACCGCCGGACCGAGACTATTGGCCTGCCGCTGCCTCATATGGAGGTGGCGGTGAAGGATCCGGTCACCGGTCGCCTGGTGCCACGCGGTGAGATCGGGGAGATATGTCTGCGTGCCTACTCGGTCATGCTGGGTTACTGGGAAGACGAGGAGAAGACGAAAGAGGTAATCGAAGAAGATGGTTGGCTGCGCACGGGCGATCTGGCGGTGATGGATGAGCATGGATATCTCGCGGCGGTCGGTCGATTGAAGGATATGATTATTCGCGGCGGTGAGAACATTTATCCGCGCGAAGTTGAAGAATGTCTCGTGACCCATCCCGATATCGTCGATGCGCAGGTAGTTGGAGTTCCCGACGAGCGGATGGGTGAGGAACTCGTGGCCTGGCTGATGCTGCGGGTGGGCGCGGAGCAACTCGATGCCGCTGCCGTGCGCTCCTTCTGTGAGACGAGGTTATCGCGGCACAAGGTGCCACGGTACGTCCGCGTGGTGCAGGAATTCCCGATGACTGTCACCGGAAAGGTGCAGAAGAATGTGATGCGGGAAGTCTCCCGGTCGGAGCTCGCCTGAGTCGTACCGTGTGTCCGTCGATATTTGAGCGTCAGTGCACCCGATGTTCTCCTATAGGGAGACCCCGCCGTCGACCACCAGGTCGTGTCCGACGAGATAGGCGGCGGCATCCGAACACAGCCATGAGACGGTGTGCGCGATTTCATCCACGCTGGCGACGCGTCTGGAGGGATTGCTTGCCTCGATGCGTGCATTGCGGGCGTCGCGATCTTCGCCAACCCGATATGACATAGCGGTATCAACCGGGCCGGGGCTGATGCTGTTGATGCGGATGCCGCTGTCGATGGCTTCCAGCGCCGCAGTCTTGGTGAGTACGGTGACCGCCGCCTTGGATGCCGAGTAGGCGGCGGCGCCCGGACGTGTCAGGTGATAGCCCGCAGTCGAGCCGATGTTGATGATGACGCCCCCGTGTTTTTGTTGCTTCATCGCACGAATCTCGTGCTTGAGGCACAGCCAGGTACCCAGGGTGTTGGTGGCAAACACCGTCTGGAAGTCTTCCACCGAAAAGTCATCGATCGGACCGTCACGCAATACGCCCGCTGCGTTCACGGCAATATCCAGCTGCCCCGTGTGGTTGATCGCCTGCTCCAGTAGCGTCTCGACGCTGTCTTCGCTGCTCACGTCTGCGGTGACGGCCAGCCCGTTTCCGCCACGGTGCTCGATGTCTGCTGCGGTCTCTTGTAGTGCGGACAGCTGGCGTCCCGCCAACACCACATCTGCGCCCTGGGCGGCAAGCACGATGGCAATGCGTCGTCCAATACCCGACCCTGCGCCGGTGATCAATGCGGTTTTTCCGCTAAAATCGTATGTACCCATAATTCGGTACCCCTTGTCATTTCAGAAAACGAATTGTTGTGCTTATGTGGTTAAGGGTTGATTTCTATATAAGAACGATAGGCTAAATTCGTGCCAGTGTGCCTTCCATTGCATCTTCAAGGAAGGCGCGGTCGGGGAGTGACTGGCCCAACACCCGCAGACCGTAATAACTTCCCAGGAATGCCCGTGCCATTTCGGCCGCCGATGGATCAGGCGGTAATTCGCCATTGCGCTGTCCGACGGCAAAGACGTGGTTTAGAACCTGTTCTAGGCGTTCAACATAGATGCGAGTGATGGCAGCGACTTCCGGATCTTTGCCGGCGCGGCCCAATGCGGCGAGCAATGCCATGCAGCCACGCCCTTTGGATGGGCCGAGATCCCGTTCGATACCCCACTCCATGAGGGCTCGTAAACGTGCCTTCACCGGACCTGGTCCGTTGAGAATTTGTGACTGAGCCTCAATTCCGATTTCCTGATAATGGGTGAGCGCCAGATGATAGAGTTTTTGTTTGCTGCCGAAGGCGTTGTATAAGCTGCCTCGTCCCAGTCCGGTACCCTCGCACAATTCTTGTGCGGAGCTGCCGTCATAGCCGTGCGACCAGAACACCTCCATCGCGGCCTCGATGACCGCGGAGTCGTCAAACCCTCTGGGGCGCCCGTAGGTGGACCGCTCCATTTCTGTGCCTCACTTTCTGGAGACGCGCTGATCAGCACGCTGTAGACACTATTGTAATGATCGGTCAAATAGTAGGCCGGTGGTGCCGGTCGTAATCTGAGAGCGGTCCGCGGTCGATGGCGCCTACCTACGCCCATCGAGAGATTCGCGGCGCTAAAACCCAGTGCGAGCAGATCGCGGGGGATACGCCAGAGACCGTGTTAGCCTGCGCGTGTTATGTCTGGTGACCGTGTTTATTTGCGTTTAACGCCAACGTACTTGGGTTGTGTACCCGCGGCGTGGTGAAAATAACCGGCGGCGTCGAGCCCTATACGGGAGTGATAGCGATCCGGTGGTTATCGCGGCATTGCCGCGACGGTGTTCTCATCTCCGATGACGGGAATCTGCATGTCGACGATTAATCTGAATCTCTTTCTCATGCCCGGCGGGCAGCATGAGGCGGCCTGGCGGCACCCGCTCACCGATCCACGGGAACCGTTGGGGATCGATTATTTCAGCCGCCTCGCTCGCAAAGGTGAGGAATACCTTTTCGATTCCTTATTTCTCGCCGACACCCTGTGGGTGGGTCCGGGTGTGGGCGGGCGTCCGATCAAGATGTTCGAGCCCTATACGTTGCTGGCGGCTCTGGCCGCGGCCACCGAACATATCGGACTGATCGCGACGGCATCGACGACCTTTTCCAATCCGTACTTCCTCGCTCGCCAGTTCGCCTCGCTGGACAGTATTTCCGGAGGTCGGGCGGGATGGAATATTGTCACATCGCATTCTCCGGAGGAGGCACGTAACACCAATGCACAAGCGCTCCCGAGCCATGGTGAGCGCTACGCCAAGGCGGATGAATTTCTCGATGTCGTCCTCAAACTGTGGCAGAGCTGGGATGCTGACGCCATTCGAATCGATCCCGCGGCACATGTCTACGCCGACGCGGCCAAGATTCACTCAATTGATCATGACGGCAAGCATTTTCGCGTGGCCGGACCACTCGACGTCGGGCGAAGTCCGCAGGTGACGCCCCTGCTCGTACAGGCGGGATCCTCAGAAGACGGCCGGCAACTGGCCGCCCGATATGCGGAGGCGGTCTTCACGGCGCAACAGACCAAAGTCGGTGCGCAGGAATTCTACGCAGACCTCAAGGGCCGCCTCGCCGGTTTCGGCCGCGATGAGCATGAATTGAAAATTTTGCCAGGACTGATGCCTTATGTCGGCGACACCGAGGAGCAGGCATACGAGTTGCAGCGCAGCCTCAATGATCTGATGACGCTAAGCTACTCGCTGGACGCGCTACACATGTTCACCGGGACGCGGTTTCGGGCCGAACAGCTCGACGAGCCTTTTCCCGATCTCGGACCGAACGCCAATGCCGACGGAATTGCCAGTCGTGCGTTGCTGATCCAGGAGATGGCCCGTGCCGATGGGCTCACTATCCGTCAGGTCGCGCACCGGCTCGGTGGCGCGCGCGGACATCTGACCGTAGCGGGGACGGCCGAACAGATCGCGGACATCATTATTGATTGGGTGGATTCGCGGGCCGCCGACGGATTCAACATCATGCCGCCGCTGCTACCGCATAGCCTCGACGATTTCGGCACCAAGGTGATCCCGATCCTCCAGGAACGCGGCCGTTTCCGAACGTCTTATGAGAACGGAACCTTGCGCGATCGGTACCGCGGATGACGATGCGGCTGGCGGCCAACCTGCTCAATAACGGAGCACATCCTGGGTCGTGGAGATACGGAACGACCCCACCTGCTGCCGGTCTGGATATCAGACATTTTGTCGCTGCCGCGCAGATCGCCGAACGCGGGAAGATGGATGCGGTTTTTATGGCCGATGTGCCAGCGGCAAGTGTGCATTCGATCGGCACGGCGCCCCCGGAGTGGGCGATCCTCGATCCGCTCGCTGTGATGGCCGCGATTGCTGTGCAGACAGAGCGGATCGGGCTGGTCCCGACCATTTCCTCGACCTTCTCTGCGCCCTACGATCTCGCGCGGCGACTCTCCTCGCTCGACTTCATCAGCAACGGCCGTGCTGGTTGGAATATCGTGACCTCGGCGTCGCCCGAGGCTGCGACGAACTTTGGTCTTGATGAATTACCCACGCGTGCACAGCGTTACGAACGAGCGGTAGCCGTCATTGAAACAGTCAATGCGCTCTGGGAGTCGTGGGACGCGGATGCGCTGGTGGCAGATCCCTCGGTCGGTAGGTTTGTCGACACGTCGCGCCTGCATGAACTCGACGGCACGAAGTTAGCGCGTGGGCCTCTTCAACTTCCGCCGTCACCCCAGCGTCGCCTGCCCATCGTGCAGGCGGGCGGCAGTGCGCAAGGAGTGGATCTCGGAGCAGGCTACGCCGACGCGGTATTCGCCAATCAGCCGATTCTGCCGGATGCCATAGCCTTCCGCGACCGGGTCCGCGAGCGAGCAGTGCAATTCGGACGGACTCCCGACGAGGTGAAAATTCTGCTGGGTAGGGAAGTCATCATCGAGTCGACCGAACAGGCCGCGCGGGAGGTGTTGACCGAACTTCAGGAACTTTCCGGCGGAACCGAATACTGGGTGAGTCGCCTCGCCGCGCAACTCGGTATCGACTCCGAAGCGCTCGACCTGGATCATCGGGTGCCGCCGGAACTCATCGCCGAGGATTCCACTCCCGAGGTGGGATCTGTTGGTTTTCGCCACGCGTATCTGCGGCTGGCCCGGAGCGGGCAGACGGTGCGTGAACTGCTTGGCCAGTTCGGTGTTGCGCATCGGCTCGTGGCCGGCACGCCGGAGATGATCGCCGACCACTTGGCGGAATGGTTTCTTGCGGGGGCGGCCGACGGTTTCAATGTGTTACCGGCTCGTTTGCCCATAGATCTGGAGCGTTTCGTCGCCGAGGTGATTCCGATCCTTGTGCAACGCAAACTTTTTCGTCGGGAGTATGAAGCCTCGACATTCGGCCGCAATCTCGGTGTGCCACGCTTCGGCCCATGCCGGTAAAACGACGCTTTTTCGGTGCATCACCAGATTAGAAGCCCCGACGTCAGGCACTATCGTCATCGACGGGGTCGATATCGCGTCCCTGGACGCACGGGCGTTACGCGCGGCCCGGCGCAAGATCGGCACGATCTTTCAGTCTGCTCCGCTGCTTAAGCGACGGACTGTCGTGGAAAATGTCATTTATCCGCTGGAGAGCATAGGTGCCACCGCGAACTCCGCCCG
>JASGFW010000015.1:0-43977 GCA_047605305.1 Gordonia sp. (in: high G+C Gram-positive bacteria) | reverse complement strand
GCGGCTGAGCACACCGAGCGGCGTGACATGAGCCAGCCAGCGCCACGTCCGCAGGTGTGTGGCGGCCCTGGCGACATCGCGCGGACCGGCCTGCTGCAGGTAGTCGCGGCGCGCGTGGGCCACCTCGGCCGGATCGGCGTAGACGGGAAATTGATAGCGTTGCACCAGTTTTGCTAACCCGCCGAGATGGTCGACGTGGGCGTGGGTGAGGAGTGCGGCGCGCACATCCTCGGGCCGGCGGCCGAGCTGGGTGATGGAGGCGATCACCTCATCGGCCTGGCCGGGGTAGCCGCCGTCGATCAGTGTTAAATCGGTACCTTCTTGCAGCAGAATCCAATTGACCGCATCGGTATGGACGAGATGGGCCCTCGACGATCCGGCGTCGACGCTGGTGATGACGAATGTCATGGGTGTGATCACCGTCGGATGACGAGAACGAATGGTCCGACGTTGGTCACCCTGAACTGCGGGCCGGCGAAGAGTGTGGGATCGAAAAGCACTGTGTAGCGCTTGACATTAGGGTCGTTGGGGTACACATCTTGGGCGAGGCGCAGCGCGTAACCATCCGCGGAATAGCGGAATAGGAAGACATTCGGTGCCGTCCACGGGGCGTGGTCGAGCCGTTCGATCAGCTGCGCCGACGTAGTTGAGGCGGCCCATTCGGTGATCGCCTCGGCACGTTTATCAAACTCCGCCAACGGATTCGAATAGTGTGAGGTGAGATTCTGGAAACCCCAGTAGGGATAGATGGACAGGAAGCCGTAATCGGCGGTGAGTACGACATTATCCGTCGCCGCCCGGCCGGTCTGCTCGCCGATGAGCCGATCCAGTTGCGGATAATACGATTCGGCACCGGGCGGGCGCTGATCGGCGCGCTGCCCATAGCCGTCGGTATCGGTGTAGGCAGTCACGATCGCACCCGACAAATAGCCCGGAATACCCTGCGCCACCATGATTGCGGCCGCGGTCGCAAGAATTCCGATGGCCGTCCGCACATCGCCGAATCGTCCGACGGCCCACCGCGCGGATTCTGCGACGCCGAACACTCCGGCCACGGCGAACGCCCCGACCACTATCGGCTCAAGCCGGAATGCGAGCAACGTGGTGCCGACCGCGGTCAGCAACATCGACAGCAGACACATCAGGTAGACGCCGACAACGGCGATGCCCAATGCGGCCGCGATTGTGCGCCGGCGAAAACGCAGCACGATCCAGATCGCGCCGATCATCGTGATGGCCCCGATGAGGCTGAGATGGAACATGGGTAGCGGCAACACCGATCCGCCCTCGGGCAGATAGTGTTCGGCGGTGCCGCCGCTGGCCGGTTCCCGGCGCAACCGCGCCAGCAGGTAGGGCGTCCAGACGCTCAGCGCGATCAATGCGGCGATCGCACCCATCACGATGATCCGTGCCGAGACCGAGACCAGGATGCGTCGCCTGATCGCCGATACAGTGCCGCGGGGGAGGGCGGTGTTCGCGGAGTTTATCCACCCCTGCCCGGCGAGCGTGAGGGCCATCAATATCGCGACACCGGCGAAAAGCCCGGCATAGAGCGTATAGAACGTGGCGCTCAGCCCGAGGAATGCGCCGGTGGCCCCGATCGCGGCCCAACTCGTCGATGAGCCCCAACGTGTCGATGAACCTAGCAGCGGTTCATCGGTGCGAGTGCCGCGAAGTGCGTGCAGCATCGGGATAAGCATCGGGATGCCGAGGACGACCAGTACCGCCGCATAGGGTTCCGGGCCGGCGTAGATCACGGTGACAGCGGTGAGCGCGAGGGCTGCCGCGCCGCCGCGATCGGCGCCGACCATTCGGTTCCACAGGATCACGCCCACCGCCGCCGCAGCCGCGATCGAGATGATCGCCCACGATTTGTACGCCTCCCAGCCGGGTAGGCCGAGTACACAGGCGTAGCGGCCACCCGCCCAGAACCAGCCCGCCGGATAGTAGGGCGGCATATGGAGGTAGGTCATATCTGCCAGATGCGGACTGTTGGTCAGCCGGGTCAGGTATTCGGTGCGGAACTGCTGATCGGCGGAGAGCCCGGACAGATACAGCCGCGTTGCCCCCAACGGCATACCGAGGGTGACGGTTACCAGGGCGGAGATACCCACGGCCGACACCAGCGTGACGAGGTGGCGGGAGCGGCCATAGCGGTAGGCCAGCGCGGCCACCACCACGAGGGCGATCGCGCCGACCTGGCCTGCGGTGGTCAGTGCACGCGTGACATTCGAGGAGTTGTACGCCGGCCACTGCACGGCCCCGATCACGGTGAGGCCGACGTAGGCGATCAGGGCACCGACGATCGCGGCGGCGAACACTTCGATGACGCTCGCCGCATGGCGTGAATACCGGTGACGTGGCGGGGGAGCCGGAGTGAGGGTGTCGTCGGCGACGAGGCTCTGCGTTGACGTCACTCGACTAGTTGTAGCAGGGCGAGCGCGCATTACCGATGCCCGGCCCGGGCTACACCGGCAGCTTGCGGAACACCTTGCGCGGGATGTGCCGCAGCACGAACATGATGTAGCGGAACGGCCCGGGTACCCAGATGATCTCTTTATGCGAGTCGACCGCTGCCGCGGCGGCGCGGGCCACATCCTCCTTATTGACGGTCAGTGGCGCCTCCTTCACATGCGCCGACAACCGGGTGCGTACCTGGCCCGGCCGGATCACGAGCACATGCACGCCGAAGGGGGCGAGTGCCTCGCCGAGGCCGAGATAGAAGCCGTCGAGCCCGGCTTTGGAGGAGCCGTAGACGAAGTTGGACCGGCGCACGCGCTCGCCGGCCACCGAACTCATCGCGATGATCTGCCCGTGACCCTGGGCGCGCAGCTTCTCACCGAGCAGCACACCGACGCTCACCGCGGCGGTGTAATTGATCGTCACCTCGGTGACGGCCTTTTTCTGGTCCTGCCAGACGGCCTCATCGTCGAATTGCACACCCGCGGCGACGATCGCCAGATCGATATCGCCACCGGCGAAGGCCTTCTCGATGACCTCCGGATGGGTGTCGGGGGCCAGGGCGTCGAAGTCGATGATGTCGACGCTGGCGGCGCCGGCGGCCTTGACGGTCTCGGCGGCGGCCTCGACGGCGCGGTCACCGGGAACCACCGCGAGGATGACTCGGGCCGGTCCGCGGGAAAGGAATTCGCTCGCGATGGCCAGTCCGATCTCGGAGCTGCCGCCGAGAATGAGGATGGACTGGGGGGCGCCTACAGCGTTGAACATGACGGATCTCTTTCGAAAGCTGTTATTCGGTAACGGAATTCTTTAAGCGAGCCCGAGACGGCGAGCCATGTCGGAGACGAAGACACCGGTCGGGTCGATCGCGCGTCGCGTGGCGATCCACGAATCGATCTGGGGATACATCTTGTGGAAACTCTCCGCGCTGGTGCGTGAATCCTTTGCGGTGTACAGGCGTCCGCCGATTTCCATCACCCGGCGATCCAGATCGTTGAGGAATCCGGCCAGCCCCGCTTTGATGGGGAAATCCAGGCACACATTCCAGCCTTTGAACGGGAAGCTCAGCGGTGCCTTATTACCCTCGCCGAAAAGCTTGATCACATTGAGGAAGCTGACATGTCCCGATGCCTGAATATCGGTGATGATCTTCTTGAACTCATCCTCGTTGCCTGTCGGCACGATGAACTGGTATTGGGCGAACCCGCCGCCGCGGCCGTAGCCGTTATTCCAGTCACCGATCACATCGAGCATGTGATAGAACTGCGCGAGATTCTTCACCGCACCACGTTTATTGCCGCCCATCCGGTAATACGCCTCACCGACAAGCATGAAATCGAGCTTATTCGCCAGGCCGCGCGGGAAAATATTGGGCAGGCTGACGAGCGGTTTGTTGTTGAAACTCAACGCCTTAGCCGCCAGCTTGGGGGGCAATTCGTCGAGCCGGGCCAGATTGCCGCGGCTGAATGTGCCGCGACCGAGTTTGGGTGATCCACTGATCGTGTCAAACCAGCCCGACGCGTACTCGAAACCGTCCTCGTAACGATCTTTTAGATGCAGATCGATCGTCTCGTCGAGGTTATTCGTCGTAAAGGTATCGGCGATGAAGAAGGCGCTTTCGGTGCGCTTCATCGCGATCTTGGCGCGCAGCACGATGCCGGTGAGTCCGATACCGGCGATGGTTGCCCAAAACAGAGAACCGTCGGGATCGTCGGAGCTTCCGGTGGGAGTCAGCGTCAGGATGCGGCCGTCGGCCACCAGGAGTGACATCTCGACGACATGATTACCGAAGCTGCCCTGGCTGTGATGATTCTTACCGTGGATGTCGTGGGCGATCGCGCCGCCGACGGTCACCTGACGGGTACCGGGCAGCACCGGAACCCACAGACCGTAGGGCAGCGCCACCTGCATCAGCGCATCCAGTGACAGGCCGGCGTCGACGTCGACGATGCCGGTTTCCTCGTCGATCGAATACACCCGGGTGAGCGGCGTCATATCGATGGTCAGGCCGCCGCTGTTCTGGCTGGATTCGTTATAGGAACGTCCCAGCCCGCGGGCGATCACCCCGCGTTTGAGGTGGGCGGGTTTATCGGCGTTGTCGGCGGCCACCTGTGCCACCGCCTTGGCGATGACCTCCGGATATGGCGTCGAGAGGACATGCGCCTCGACGGGGGTGGTGCGCGACCAGCCCACCAGCGTGCGCGTAGTGATCGGGAGCAATTCTTCGGTAGACATCGGGGTTGAGCCTACCCGCCCGCCGCTGTGATCCGGCAGGTCTGCTGACCCCCGTCGCATTATGCTGGGTGATGCAGTGGCCGATCGGTGAGGCGTCGCAGCCGTGGGGTAGGGCCCGCAACTCCAGCGCACTACACTGCAACGATAACCATTATCGTTTCTGTCCGGATTTCGGGCGGATGCTTCGGGTGAGAGGGGTTCGGCCGAATGGCGGTTCACGATTTTCTGGTGAAGGCTGGTTCGACGGTGGCGACCGGGCTCGTTGGTGCCGTCGCCTATGACCTTGTGCGTAAGGCGGCAGCGAAGGCGCCGCTACGTGAAGGGGTAGTGGTAGCCACCGCGTGGGGACTGCGCGGCACCCGCAGGGCTGAGGAGGTGGCCGAGAATGTACGGCTATCGACAGCCGATATCGTCGCCGAAGCCAAGGAACGCATAGGCGAGGAAGCCTCCCCGCCGGGTGAAACCGTCGAACACGATCACGACCACTGACATCACCGCGATGAGTGGTGATCGCACGCGACCCGCGGTCGCGGAATCATCGACCATCAGATCCGATGCGGCCGGCCGGATTCGGGTGGCGGTGCCGTGGCTACGCGGCGACCGGCACCGCGCGGTTGCCGTCGAAATAGTCGTCGGGCAGGTGCGCGGGGTGCGCGCCGTGCACGCCTACCCGCGTACCGGCTCGATCGTCATTTGGTACCGCCGCACCACGCGCACCGACGAAATCCTCGCTGCCGTCGCCGCCGCCGGCGCCGCGGACCTTGAACATATCCCCGATCGGGCGCCGCGCTCGGCCGAGGTCAATAACACCGAGTTGCTCCGGATGGGGATCGGCCTGGGTGCGCTGGTACTTCTCGGAGTGCGCCGCTACGGATTTCGGAGACCACCGCTACTGGGGCCGGCATCACGGACCGCGGCGACCGGGGTGACCATTTTCGCCGGATACCCCTTTCTGCGCGGAGCATTGCGATCGTTGCGCGGCGGTAAGGCGGGTACCGACGCGCTGGTGTCGGCGGCCACGATCGCGAGCCTGCTGCTGCGCGAGAACGTTGTCGCGCTCACCGTGCTGTGGCTGCTCAATATCGGTGAATATCTGCAAGATCTCACGTTGCGGCGCACCCGTCGGGCGATCACCGATCTGCTGCGCGGTGTCACCGACACCGCGTGGGTCCGCATCGGCGACGGCACCGAGGTCCAGGTGCCGCTCGACTCGCTGAGGGTCGGCGACGTCGTGGTGGTACATGAGCATGTGGCCGTGCCTGTCGACGGCGAGGTGGTCGACGGTGAGGCGGCGGTCGATCAGTCGGCGCTGACCGGTGAGAATCTTCCCGTCGCCAAGACCTTAGGCGCAGCAGTGAGCGCAGGATCGGTGGTGGTTAGCGGGCGGCTGGTGATCAGGGCAACCGCGGTCGGTGACGATACGTCGATCGGCCGGATCATCACACGGGTGGAACAGGCACAGCGCAGTCGTGCCCCGATCCAGACTGTCGGCGAAGGCTTTTCGGGGCGTTTCGTGCCCGCATCCTTCGCGATGGCCGCCGGCACGTTCCTACTCACCCGGGATCTTCGGCGCGCCATGACGATGCTGCTCATCGCCTGCCCGTGTGCGGTGGGGTTATCCACCCCGACCGCGATCAGCGGTGCGATAGGCAACGGGGCGCGGCGCGGCATGCTCATCAAAGGCGGAGCCCACCTGGAAGCCGCAGGCCGGATCAGTGCCGTCGTCTTCGACAAAACCGGAACGCTCACCGTCGGTAAACCGGTGGTGACCAATGTAATCTCCTTCGCCGACGACTGGACCCCCGAACAAGTACTCGCCTACGCGGCATCCTCGGAGATCCACTCGCGCCATCCATTGGCCGAGGCGGTGATCCGTTCCACCACCGAGCGACGTATCGAGATCCCCGCGCACGTCGAATGCGAAGTGATCGTCGGGCTCGGTATGCGTACCCACGCCGAGGGCGGACGGGTGCTGCTGCTGGGAAATCCGGCGTTGCTGCACAGGCACGGAGTGAGGATCCCCGAGGCTGCCACGGACTGGATACAGCGGCTGCGGGCTGCATGCGAGACACCGCTGCTGCTGGCCGTCGACGACGTGTTGGTGGGGCTAATCAGCCTGCGCGACGAGGTACGTCCCGAGGCACGTGGCGTGCTCGACGAACTCCGCGCCGCAGGCACCGAGATCGTGATGCTCACCGGTGACCATCCTGCGACCGCCGCCGCGATAGCCGCCGAACTCGGCATCGACCGCTGGCAGGCGGAGGTGGCACCCGAAGACAAACTCGCTGTGGTGCGCGCATTGCAGGAGTCCGGGCACACCGTCGCGATGATCGGCGACGGCGTCAACGACGCCCCGGCGCTGGCTGCCGCCGACATCGGCATCGCGATGGGGCTGGCGGGTACCGACGTCGCGGTGGAAACCGCTGATATCGCCTTGGCTGGTGACGACCTGACCGCCATCGCCGCCATGCGTGAACTCGGTACTCACACCGTCTCGGTGATCCGACAGAACTACGGCATGGCGATCGCGGTCAACGCGATCGGGTTGCTCGCCGGGGCGGGCGGTGCGCTCAACCCGGTACTCGCCGCCATCTTGCACAATGCGTCGTCGGTCGCGGTGGTAGTCAACAGCGCGCGGCTCATTCGGTACCGACTGGACTAATGTGGCAGGGGTGCCTGAGCTGACGCCCGTGACACCGCCGACTGACCCCGCCGCGGCCTCCGCCGACGTCGCGCTGGGCACCCAGATTTTCCGATTTGTCGTCACCGGCGCCGGATCGGGTGTGCTCGATTTCGGTCTGACGGCGCTGCTGCAGTACGTCTTCGGTCTTCCGCCGGTGGCGGCCAAGGCGATCGGCTTCATCTGCGGCACCACCACCGCCTATATCGTCAACCGGCGCTGGACGTTTCGCGCGGAACCGAGCACGGCCCGATTCGTTGCCGTCGCGCTGCTCTACGGCGTGACGTTCTTCGTCAATGTCGGTGTGTACACCTGGCTTTCGGATACCTGGCCGCATGCGCTGGCATGGAGCCTGCTTGCCTACGTCATCGCGCAGGGGCTGGCCACCGTCATTAACTTCGTCGTACAACGCGCCGTCATCTTCAAGATCACATGACCGAGCGCGCGGCGGTGATCGTGGGTGCCGGACCCAACGGGCTCGCCGCCGCGGTACGCCTCGCCCAGGCCGGGATGCGCGTGCGGGTATTCGAGGCCGCGGCGGAGATCGGCGGCGGAACCCGCTCGGGGCCACTGGGTGATTCGGGGGTGATCGCCGACCATTGTTCGGCATTCCATCCGCTCGGCGTCGGCTCCCCGTATTTGTCGACGCTGCCGCTGCATCGGTACGGTCTGCGCTGGCTGTGGCCGGAAATCGATTGCGCGCACCCACTCGACGATGGCACCGCGGTGTGCGCCTACCGCGACCTCGACCGCACCGTCGCGGGCCTCGGTGCGGCCGGCACCCGCTGGCGCACGTTACTCGGTGACGCGTCCGCCCATTTCGCCGAACTGGCCCCCGACGTACTCTCGCCGTTACTGGGCATACCTCGTCATCCGCTGCTACTGGCCCGATTCGGCGCCCGTGCGCTGCTCCCGGCAACCACCATTGCGGGTTGGCTCGGACCGGCCGCGGGTGCGTTATTCGCCGGGATGGCCGCACACGCATTCACCCGACTGGACCGGCCCGGATCGTCGGCGGCCGGGCTGATGCTCGCCGCCGCCGGACACCACTGCGGCTGGCCGGTTGCCGAAGGCGGCTCGGCGGCGATTGCCGACGCTCTCGCCGGATACCTGCGCGAACTGGGCGGAACCATCGAAACCGGATGCGAGATCACCGATCTTGCGCAATTGCCCCACGCCGAGGCGGTGATTCTCGATGTGCTGCCGCAGGCGGCACTGCGGATACTCGGCGATCGGATACCGCCCCGGGTGGCGCGCAGCTACCGCCGCTGGCGTCGCGGGCCCGCCGCCTTCAAGGTCGATTATGTGATCGACGGTGAGGTGGGCTGGGCGGCGCCCGACTGTGCTCGCGCCGGCACCGTGCATCTGGGCGGCTCGGCGCAGATGATTGCCGCCGCCGAAGCCGACACTGCGGCGGGCCGACTCCCGGACCGGCCATTCACCCTCGTCGGCCAGCAGTGGGTAGCCGATCCGTCACGCGCGGCGGCGAATCTCAACCCGTTATGGGCCTACGCCCATGTGCCGCAAGGATATAGCGGTGACATTACCGGCCTGATCACCGCACAGATCGAACGATTCGCGCCCGGATTCTCCGGCCGGATCGTGTCGGCGCACGTGAGTTCGCCCGCCGCACTGGCGGCGGCGAATCCCAATTATCTTGGCGGCGATATCGGCGGCGGGCGTAACGGGCTGCGCCAGCTCATCGCCCGGCCGCGCCTGACACCCAATCCGTATGCGACCGGTGTGCGGGGGGTGTACCTGTGTTCGGCGGCCACCGCACCGGGCGCCGGCGTACACGGCATGTGCGGTTACGGTGCCGCGCAAGCAGCACTGGCACAGGCTGATTCAGTCCGGACGGACGAATTGCTCCCGCCGGCCGAGCCGCTGTAGCCGTAGCCATTCACCGAAGCCGGCCGCATCGTGGCGTTGCACGAGGAAATACCAGCCGAATCGCGCGTACTCCTGCGGCAGAAGTTTGCGCATCCCAGGCTGATTCATCAGATATCCGCGGTTACGATAGGTGAAGAACCGTTTGGTCGCATTATCCGGATACTGGGTGTGCATCCGGCCGCCCAGAATGGGGCGGAACTCATCAGCACCATTCGGGTGCAGGTAGGCGGTCCTCAGGCAGGTGCCGAAACGCAGCCCCGAACGCGCCAGGCGACGGTGCACCTCCACCTCGTCGCCGCGGAAGAACAGCCGCAGGTCGGGGACGCCCACCATGTCCAGTGCGTGCGCGGAAAACAATGCCCCGTTGAATAGCGATGCGATACCGGGCAATACGTCGTCGGCTTCGGTTATCTCGCCGCCCTCGACGAGTTCGGAACGCGTGCGCCGCCACACCAGGCCGCGGCGCAGCGGGAAGGCGAGTGTGTCGGGATTGTCGATATCGACGACAACCGGCGAGACCTCATCGAGTCGGTGACGCGCCGCGCAGTCGAGCAGAGTCGCGAGCACCTCGGGTCCTTCGGGGCGGCCGTCGTCGTCGGCGCACCATACCCAGTCGGCACCAAGGGTGAGCGCGGTGAGCATGCCGAGCGCGAAACCGCCGGCGCCCCCCAGATTTCGCTGCGAACCCAGGTAGGTTGTCGGAATAGGTTGCGTCGCAACCAGATTTGCAACCTGCTCTTCGTTTCCGTTGTCGACGACGATCAGATGATCTACCGGCCGCGATTGGTGGCTGACCACCGACAATGAGTCGGCGAGTAGCTGGGCGCGCCGATGGGTGACCACCACGGCAACAACCTTCGCCGATGAAGCGCCGTTGGTGGCAGCGGAATTCACGCGGATGCGCCGTCGGTACGGTCGAGTTCGGCCAAAACCTTGCGCACATGTGCCGCCGCGGCCGGCCCCTCGTAGGCGCCGATAACCTCTTCGATGCCGCCGTCCATCTTGATCGAGCCATGATCGACCCACAGCGCCCGATCACACAATTGTGCGAGGAATTCATTGGAGTGGCTGGCGAAAACCAGGATTCCGGAACGCTCGACCAGCGCCTGCAACCTGACTCGGGCCTTCTTCATGAACTCGGCGTCGACGGCGCCGATGCCCTCGTCGAGGATCAGGATCTCAGGATCGATACTGGTGACCACGCCAAGGGCCAGCCGAATCCGCATACCTGTCGAATAGGTGCGCAACGGCATGCTCAGGTAATCACCGAGTTCGGAGAACTCCGCGATCTCATCGGTCTTTCGCAGCATCTCCTTGCGGCTGACACCGAGGAACATGCCGCGGATGAGGATGTTCTCATAACCGGAGATCTCCGGGTCCATGCCGACGCCCAGATCGAAAACCGGTGCGACGCGGCCCTGTACGCGGCAGGCGCCGCGAGTGGGCTCATAAATTCCCGACAACAGCCGCAGCAGCGTCGACTTACCGGCACCGTTATGGCCGACCAACCCGATGCGATCGCCGTGCTGTAGGTGCAGATCGATGTTCTTGAGAGCCTCGACAACCACCACATTCGACGAATTCGAACCGATAACCCCGCCGGCCGCACCCAGCACCGACTTCTTCAGTGAGCGGGTTTTGGCGTCGAAGACGGGAAAATCGACGCACGCGTCCCAGGTGTCGACGCGGACCGTGTTATTCATCGCTCACACCCAATATGCGACTCGGGCGCGGAAATTGCGCATGACGAACAGGGTCACGAGCCATCCCGCGATAGTGACACCGATAACGATGACCCAATGGTAGAAGGCCACCGACTCACCCAGCAGCGGGCCGCGGGTGATTTCCAGGAAGTGGTACATCGGATTGATCTCGACGATCCGTGTGCGGCTTGACTCGCCGCCGGTGACCTGATGCAGGGATTTCGCGCTCCAAATGATCGGTGTCATGAAGAACACCAGTCGCACCACGGTGGTCAGTAGCTGCTCGACATCGCGGAAGCGGGTGGTGAGGATGCCGAACACCATCGCCACCCACACGCTGTTGAGCACAAATAGGGCCATCGCCGGAAGGATGAGAACCACGGTCCACGTCAGTGGCTGCGGGAAGATCACCAGCAGGATCACGTAGATGACGATGTTATGCGCGAAAACGATCAACTGCCGCCACACCAGCCGGTAGACATGCACCGACAGCGGCGCCGGGATCTGCTTGATCAGTCCGTCGTTCTTCGTGAACACCTCGGCGCCGTCGAGCATTGAACCCTCGATGAAACCCCAGAAGATGAACCCGAGCGTCACATACGGGAGGAACGTTTTGATGTCCTCATGGAACAGCTGCGAATAGAGCAGACCCATCGCCAGCGCCGTGATACCGGTCGCGATGCTGATCCATAGCGGTCCGAGCACCGAACGGCGATAACGCTGCTTGATGTCCTGCCAGCCGAGCTGCGCCCACAATTCCCTGGCCCGCAGTCCGGTGGAAAGGTCGTCGACGGCCCGACGCAGCGTCCGCGATTCAGATCGTTGCGGGCGCGGGGGGATCGTCGCCTCGTTGGCTACCGCTGACACGGGACACCACGATACAAGCCGACGGTTCTCAACCTGATGACGGCTACAGATACTGGCCGGTGCTATGCCCCGCCGGTCCGCCCGGCGCGGCGATACCCGGCGGCAGCGCACCCTGGCGCATCTGCTCAAGCTGCGCCCGCGCGGCCATCTGCTGGGCGAATAACGCCGTCTGAATGCCGTGGAAAAGCCCCTCCAACCAGCCGACGAGCTGGGCTTGGGCGATCCGCAACTCCGCATCCGACGGGGTGGAGTCGTCGGAGAACGGCAACGCCAGCCGCTCAAGCTCCTCACGCAACTCCGGTGCCAGGCCGTCCTCGAGCTCACGCACCGACGTCTGATGGATCTCACGTAGACGGTTACGGGAGGCGTCGTCGAGCGGAGCGGCCCGCACCTCTTCAAGGAGTTGCTTGATCATCGTGCCGATCCGCATCACCTTGGCCGGCTGCTCGACCATGTCGGCGACGCTGGGGCGTCCGTCGCCGTGCTCATCGGAACCGGAGGTATCCGCACCTACGATGACGATGGGTTCGCCAGCCTGGGCGAAATGTGTGCCCGGCCCCGGATCGGAGGTGCCGAAAGATCCGGAAGAAACGCTCTCAATAGCCATGGTCCCTATTGTGCCCAAGTACTCCGACCAGATGTTGTGCTGGCCGCGCGCGAGGCCGTCTATCGTTGCTGCCATGGGCTTGGACGTCGCGACGGTACGTGGATTATTTCCGTCACTCGGCGACGGCTGGATACACCTCGACCCGCAGGCCGGGATGCTGATTCCCGATTCGGTATCCAATGCCGTCTCCGCGGGGTTTCGGCAGCTGGTGTCGGCGCCGGGCGGGGTATATCCGGATGCGCGTCGCAGTGCCGATGTGATCGATGGGGCACGCCGGGCCATCGCCGATCTGCTCGCCGCACCCGCGGCGGGCGTGGTGTTTGGTTCGTCGCGGGCGGAGCTGATCCGGGTGCTGGCGGAATCCATCGCACCCAACACCTGGCTCGGCGGCGATGTGGTGGTGAGCTATCAGGACGATGAAGCCAACATTGCGCCCTGGGTGCGGGTCGTCGGCCGATACGGCGGTACCGCCCGGTGGGCCGAGATCGACGTGGAGACCGGTGAACTACCTCGGTCGCAGTATCGCGACCTGATCACCGATCGGACGGCGGTCGTCGCGGTGACACTCGCCTCGTCGGTACTGGGCACCATCACCGACATCACCGCGATCGCAGAGCTGACGCGCGCGGTGGGGGCCCTGCTTGTCGTCGACGCGACCAGCGCGGCCCCGTATGTGTCGCTCGACATCAACGAACTCGGCGCAGACGTGCTGATTGTCTCCGCCGAGCGCTGGGGTGGGCCACGGGTGGCGGCGATGGCCTTCCGTGATCCGGCGCGCATCGACCGCCTCGCCCTGGCGGCGGTGGACCCGCGGGCCACCGGACCGGCACGACTGGAAACAGAGCCGCCACAGGGGGCGCTGCTCGCCGGTGTAGTGGCCTCGATCGAGCACCTTGCCGGCCTCGACGACACCGCGGTGGGTAAGCGTAGGCGGCGGCTGGTGACCGGACTCGACTCGGTATACGAGTATCTGCAGCGCCTCGGCTACTACCTGACGACCTCACTGGAGCAACTGGGCCAGGTGTCGTTGATCGGGTCGGCGGACAATCGCATCCCGGTATTCAGCTTCATCGTCGACGGCGTGCCTGCCGAGAAAGTGGTGCGCAGACTGGCCGACAACGGCATCTGCGCGCTCGCCAATGTGCCGTGCCGTGCGCTAACCCGCATGGGCGCGAGCGATTTCGGTGGTGCGGTGACCATCGGGCTGGCCCCCTACTCGACACCCTACGAGGTGGATCACCTGGTGCGCACCCTCGGTTCGCTCGGCTAGCCTTCGTGTGTGGCAGTGCGGGGTTGGCATGGCCCAGGTGATCGGCGATCACCTCTGACGTACTCTTACTTGGTCGGCCCTTGGCCGGCAGGGAAGCGTGGCAGAGCGGCCGAATGCACTCGCCTTGAAAGCGAGCGTGCCTAAACAGCACCGGGGGTTCAAATCCCTCCGCTTCCGCAGAGTTTCTCGCCACCTTGTGGCGATCTGTGTGATGTTGTGCTCGGATTCCGGACATAACATCACACAGATGGCGTGTGACATCGGTCGGTCTCAGTTCTTGGGCGCCCACGCGCAGACATGCAGCGGGGGCGTTTGCTGAGCATGCGCTGACCAGTGGGTCCAACGGGGTTGTTGTGGACGTCTCTTCGCCCGTCACCTCGGGGCCGGTCGTCGTCGCAACTTGAATCCGGCCCCTTGATGTCCGTGGTCGATGGTGCGGGCTAGATACGGAACTCGCCGCCGGTCACGTCATGCACCCGCCCGTCCGGGAGGACGATGGTCGCTGGAAGCCCCTCGGGTAGTGACACGTGCAGCGAGAACGTATCCGCAGTAGACCACGAGACCTCGATCGTTCCATGCGGCGTCGCGAGTGAGCCACGCGCCCAGTCGATTCCGGGCCCGGGCGTGGGCTGGATACGAACGCGGCCGTAGCCGGGAGCATCGGGGCGGATGCCCAGCACCACCTGATAGACCCAGTCGGCCACCGCACCGAGTGCGTAGTGGTTGAAGCTGGTCATCTCACCAGGATTGATGGTGCCGTCGGGCAGCATCGAATCCCACCGTTCCCAGATCGTGGTGGCGCCCATCGAGATCGGATACATCCACGACGGGCACTCCTGCTCCAGCAGCAGGGCGTAGGCGTCCTCGACATGGCCGGTCTCCGACAATGCCCAGGTGACGAAGGGGGTACCGGCGAAGCCGGTGGAAACCCGATAGCCAGCCGCACGCACGACCTCTGCCAGTCGATCGCCGGCCGCCTTGCGGAGCGGCGGGTCCAGTAGGTCGAACGTGATGGCCAGCGCGTACACCGTTGCACAGTCGGAGGCGATGGCTCCGTCATCCGAAACATAGTGAGCAACAAAGGCATCCCGCACACGCTGGGCAAGCGCGGACCAATGCGCGGCGTCCTGGGTCTCGCCGATCAACTCGGCGGTCTCCGCAGCGATCCGGGCCGATCGGGCGACGCATGCGGTCGCCACCACACCCGGATCGGCCTTGGCGGCTGCGGGATTATCCGGCGGGGCGTCCGGATCGAGCCAGTCGCCGAACTGAAAACCGTTGTCCCACAGATTTGTTGGTGATAGGGATCGCTCGACGCTGCGTAGATGGAGGACCATTCCGGGATACTGGGCCCGCAGCCGGTCGAGATCTCCGTAGGCGTGCCACAGCGCCCACGGCACCCACACCGCGGCGTCGCCCCAGATCGCCGTCGCGCCCTGCCACTGTTTAAACTGCTCGGCCATCTCTGCCGGGAAATGCGCATACTTCAGAATGTCCGGGATCACATACGGCACATAGCTATTCGGGTCTGCCGCGGTTTCTGCCGCAAGGTCGAGCAGCCAGCCGTGTAAGAAGTCGGCCACATCGAACTGGAATGCGGCGGTGGGAGCGTAAGCGGCGATATCGCCGGTCCAGCCGAGCCGCTCATCGCGCTGTGGGCAGTCGGTGGGAACGGCCAGGAAGTTCCCCTTCTGGCTCCACACCGAGTTCGAGATGAGCTGATTCACATCGGAGTTCGAGGACTCGAAGGTGCCGGTGCGGCGGATATCGGAATGCACCACGACGGCTTCCAGCGAATCGGCCGCCAGTTCACCCGGCCAGCCGGTCACCTCGGCGTACCGGAAGCCGTGAAAGGTGAAGGCCGGTTCGAAGTCTTCACTACCGGTGCCGGCCAGAACGATGGAGTCAGTAGCCTGAGCCCCGCGCAGCGGCCGCGTGCCCAGCTCGCCGTCCTCCAGTACCTCGGCATGCCGGACGGTGATTAGAGTGCCGGCCGGGCCGGATACGGTAAACCGGATGAATCCCACCAGATTCTGGCCGAAGTCCACCAGCGTCCGGCCCGACGGTGACAACCAGATCCGCTGCGGAGCAAGCGTTTCGTGGCGCACGATCGGCGGCGAGACCTGGGGCACCAGGGTCGCCCGGTCGATCTCGACGACACGCACGGGCTGCTCAGGCCCGGGCACTAACCGCCGGTCCTCGCGCTGCCCGTGGTAAATCGAGGCGAGCTCGATGGCGGATTCGGTTACCGACCAGTCTGGACCGGTGGCGATCCGCTGGCTGCTCCCGTCGGTGTAGGTGATCTCAAGCGCGGCAAGGAAGGCCAGGTCGGGGCCGTAGTTCGCGTTCGCGTCTTCGAAGCCGAGGTCTCCGCGCCACCATCCGCCGGCCAGGGCCACCTCCAGCTCGACGGTGCCGCCGGACTCGCGGACCAGTTCGGTCACGTCGAACTCCTGCACCTGCAGCCGGTGCTCGTAGGCGGTCCAGCCGGGGTTGAGCAGGGTCTGCGAGACGGGCCGCCCACCGATCGTGGCCGCGTACACGCCGTGCGCGGTCGCAGTGAGGGCGGCGCGGGTCACGGAATCGGCCGGGCGGTCCAGTGCTACCGACCGGCGCAGCAGGGGGACGCGGCCGGTGTCGTCGGCGGCCGTGATCGCCAGCGCGTCGGCGAGTGCGTCGAGAGGGGTCGAGCTGCGGGACATGACGAACCTTTCGGGGCAGGGATGTGCGGCGCACGCCGCCATGCCCGCGGGGGAGATCGGGGTTATCAGGAGACGGACGGGCGGGCGCTCGTACCCGTGGCATTGCCCGCGGGCTGCTCCGCTGCGCTGTTCGCGGCCGGCTCGGCAGCCTCGGCGGCGGGGGCGTCTGCGCGCAGGCCCTGGTCTACCAGTTCAAGCTGCGCCTGCGCGAGATCCTTCTCCTCGATGTCGAATAGATTCGCGCGACGTCCATGGAAGCCGACCCAACCGATGAGCAGACCCACCGTGACGATCACGAACAGGGAGCCGAACAACAGTTGCGGGGAGTGCGAGAGCCTCGGGGTGAACAGCGCGACGACGGCCGCGACCACCCGGGCGAAGGCGATGATGCCGCCCTGCGCAGACCCGCGCAGCAGGGTGGGGAACGACTCCTGCGTCCAGACTTTCATGATCGCCTCGAAGCAGAACGAGCCGCCAACATTGTTGAGCACCTGGTAGATCAGCCAGGTCGTGATGTTGAAGCCGATCAGCGCGGGCACGAGATACGAGACGGCCAGCATCGCGGCGCCGACCGCGAAGAAGACCATGCGGTACCGGGTGTCGACGACACGCATGAATGCTGCCGCGGCGACTATGCCGAGAGGGAAGAGCACCAGGCTGATCGTCGAGTTGGTCGAGACCGACAAGCCCACGGCATTGACGGCGATCAGGGTGCTGAACTGGCCGCCGGTGTTGGCGCCGATATTGGTGAGTGTGTAAAAGCCGAGCAGAGCGAGAAACGGCAGCAGATACAGCCGGTCTTTGAGGTCCCGGAAGCCGGTGCGCTCAGCACGCACGGTACGCGCACCCGACAGCATTTCGTCGCGGGCCTGTGCCCAGGCGGCGGACTCCGGGATTGTCAGGCGGAAGGCCAACACCACTGCGGCGACGACACCGATGTGGGCATACATGATCTGTCCGCCGACGCGACCCATATCGCCGACGAAGGTCGCGAGCAGCACCGAACTCAGAATGCCGCCACTCCACAGGATCTGTGAGAGCCCGAGGATCTTGCCGCGGTTGTCGTCGCTGGCGGCCTCGGAGATCGTGGCGAGGGAGACGGGTAGGTCGGCACCCGTGCCGATGCCGACGAGGACGACGCCGACCAGGAGCCCGGTGGTCGTGGCAGCCGTGGCCAGCGCGATTGCACCCACGATGATCATGCACATCGTCACCAGGAAGACGCTGCGCCGCCCGTAGCGGTCGCCGAGCCGTCCGCCGGAGAGAGCGCCGACGGCGATGCAGAACGTGAGGGCCGCCGACAGCGTTCCCACGCTGCTGTCGGAGAGGCCGAGGGCGTGCTGGTAGATCACTAGCGAGATGCCCGAGCAGACGATCGATGCCGCGTCGATATACGACGCCATCCCGCAGACGGTGCCGATCCACCAGGGATTCCGATTGCGGGTACTGAGTGCTGACACGGGTAGTTCTCCTTGCGAGCGGTGCCGTGACCGATGGACCGGTGGGGGGAGTTCTCCGCCACGCAGCCCGGCCACGATGATGGTGTGATTTCAGGCACTTTGAATCGTTTCAATTGAGAATCTAACACCTGTACACCGGGAGTTGGCAAGGATGTGTTTGCGAGTGCCCGGGCGCTACCGGCCTCAGCTCGTGATCGGCTCGATGCGGGCCGGAACGTACTTGTGCCACGGGGTTCCGGCGAACCAGTCGCGATGTTTGGCGCTGGTCGGCCATCTGGCGAACCTGGTAACCGCGACAGCGCGACCTGTGTGATGTTGTGCTCGGATTCCGGACACAACATCACACAGGTCGTGTGTGGATCATCGTGTTCAGCGGTGGATGTGATCCAGGTGGAGCATGCGCGCGAGGTTCTTGTCGAGTTCGTCGTCGCGGAAGATCTTCTTCCAGTCTTCCTTGATGATGGTTTCGCGACCGTAGTCCATCGCGATCAGGCAGGCATCGCTGAACGGGTTATCGCCACGCAGGCCATTGGCGAGCGCCACCTGGGTGTGGCCGTAGAGGATGCTGCGGGCAGCCGCCTCCGGCACGCCCATCGTGTGGATGGCCTCATCGAGCGCCTCATTCAGTAGCGACCCGATCATGCAGGCGACCGTCTCCACGAGGGTCGGTTCGAGCTGGGCGAGCTGCTTGACGGTGACGAAATGCACGTCGATCACCGGGGCGTAGATCGCGCGCACCGTCTCCTCGACGATGCGCTTGTGCTCAGGGTCGTCGGATTCGACGGCGGCAATGGCATCCTGCGGGGCGGCGATCCCCCCGAAGGTGTCGGCCCACTCTTCTTTCGTCGTGCGCTCCAGGAATACCGACGGATGGCACGGGTGGGCGACCGCCTGGATGATGTCGTCGCGGGTGGTAAGCAGACCGGCGTAGGCGGCGGCCGGGTCGAGAGTCAGCACGATGGCGCCGGGATTGAGCTGCGGTACCAGCTCCGCGGTGACCGGGCCCAACGCGAGGTCGGGGACGGCGAGCACGACGATCTCGGCGGCGGCCGCGGCGGTGGCGGCGTCGGAGAGCTCGCGCCCGGCGTCACGCACGCGCTGCGCGCCCGCCGGAGAATTCTCTACGTACCAGACTTCGTGGTCGGTCTTGACGAGATTGTTGGACACGCGGGTGCCCATCTTGCCGCCGGCTCCGAAGACGGCGATGCGGTGACTCATAGTGTGCTCCTCAGGTATTCGATAGTGGCGCGGGTCCAGTCGCGCTCTGTGCGGATGGTAGTTTCGGCGTCCTGTTGCCAGGGCAGCCAGTGCTCGACGATCTCGTTGACGCCGCGCTCACGCGGGCGCACGATTTCGAGAAGGTGGGGGTAGTCGTGCAGGCCCTCGCCCATACGGGCGCCGGAATATGTGAAGCCAACCCAACCCGGCTGCCGGGCGAAGGCGAAGTCCTTGACGTGCACGCACCGCACGTGTGCCGCCGTCCGTTCGACGCAATCGCGTGGAAGTTCCAGAGCAGCAACAACATTCGCCGGATCGAGGCAGATACCGAGCGAAGGGGAATCGACACGCTCGATGAGTGCGACGAGATCGGCGGTGGAGAGCTGTTCGTAAGTCTCCAGTGCGAGAACGACACCCGCGGCAGCATACTCGCGCGCCGCCGCCGACAACCACGCCGCGGCCTCGCCCGGATTCGGCCGCGAATCAGGGCCGTAGACCATACTGCGCACGAGTCGGGCGTCGAATACTTCGGCCAGCTGTAAGAAACGCGTCAGATGCTCCGGCGCAATGCCTTTGGTGCCCAGCTCGATCGTCAGCCCGAGGTCGCGAGCGGCCCGCGCGGCGTCGCGTAACTGCGTCGCACCCAGCTGCACGAGCGGCTCGTAATCGCAGATCTGGAACAGATCGACACCCAGCTCGCGGGTCGCCTCGAAGGCGCCGATCAGCGACAGCGGTTTGGGCGCACGCTCAGAGTGCTGCCAGAAGAAGGCGTAGGTGCCCAGGCCGATCATGGTGTGCTCCCGCCGGTCCGGCGTGCGGCAAGGCGTGCTGCCTCATCGAGTACCGCCGCGAAGGCCGTCGGATCATGTGCGAACCGACCGAGGAATAACCCGTCGACGTCGTCGCCGAGCCTGGTGAGCAGGCCGGGCCCCGCCGATCCGCCGTAGATCACGGTGGAATTGCGCCGCTCCGGACGCGCATCCAACTCGGTTCGCAATGCGCGGGCCACGGCCGAGATATGCTCAGCCCCAGCCGGTTCCGGCGCCCCGATCGCCCACACAGGTTCGTAGGCGATGATGACCCGACCGGCGGGCGTGCCGTCGAGATCGGCGCCCAGCTGTGCGACGGTCGCCGCCGCGGCGTCCGCAGGATCCTGCCGCTCGTCCTCGCCGAGGCAGAGCACGGGCGTCAGCCCCGCGCCGAGTGCCGCGGTGGCTTTCGCCGCGGTCACCTCGTCGGTCTCGCCGAATAGCCGCCGACGCTCGGCGTGTCCGATCTCCGCGTGCGTCACCTGCGATTCGGCCAACTCGGCCGCGGTCACCTCCCCGGTGTACGCGCCAGCCGGATAGGCCGAGACGTCCTGCGCACCGACGTGTACGCCGGTGCCGGTGAAGGCGTCAAGCGCGTCGTGTAGCTGCAGGTAGGTGGGAATGACGAACACCTCAACCGCACCCTCGCGGACCGCCGCACTCACCCGCGCGATGTCGGCGACCAGAGCGAACCATTCCCGAGCCTGGTGACGAGTGAAGTACGTCTTGAGGCTCACTCCGACTGACACGGGTGACATCAACAGGACCCGGTGCTCTCGTATTTCCCGATGACGGCGACCTTCTCCGCCGAGGCGCTGCTGGTATCGAAACGATACGTCAGCCATTCCCGCACGAGCCGTCGCGCGAGTTCGATGCCGACGACACGCTGCCCCAGCGTGAGGACCTGGGCGTCGTTGGACAGCACGCCGCGCTCCACCGAGAAGGAGTCATGCGCGGTGACGGCACGGATACCGGGCACCTTGTTGGCGGCGATCGCGACGCCGAGACCGGTGCCGCAGATCAGCAGCGCACGGTCGGCCTCGCCACGGGCGACCCGCTCGGCCGCCTCGATCGCAACCGTCGGGTACGGGGTGTGGCCGTCGACATTGACTCCGACGTCGACCACGGAGGCGACGCCGTCGGCGGCCTCAAGGTCCTTCTTCAGGATTTCCTTGTAGTCGTAACCTGCGTCATCACTGCCGATGACCAGGCGCAGCGGTTCGGGCATAGCTATCTCCTCAGGGTTGGGGGATCGTGGTGGTGGCGAAGGAGTCGCCGATGGCGGTCACGATGAGTGCGAGCGAGACGGCGCCGGGGTCGGGGGTGCCGATCGCGTGTTCGCCGTGCGTGCGCGCCCGGCCCTTGCGTGGCAGTAGCGCCGCGGTGGCCGTCGCCGCGGTGGTCGCGGCGCCCGCTGCGGCGCGCCAGGCCGGTGCGAGCCGGGCGCCGGCGGCGGTCTGTGCGGTCAGCTCGGAACTGAACGGCACGAGTGCGTCCACGAGCGTCTTGTCACCGACCTCGGCTTTGCCGTAGTCCTGGACGGCGTGCGAGCCGGCGGCGATCCCGGCCGCGATGGTCGAGGCGTCGGGGGTGCCGGCGTCACCGAGCACCTGCGCGAGCCGGGTGAGGATGACCCCCCACAGCGCGCCGGACGTGCCTCCCGCGCGATCCGACCAGCCATCGGCGGCGCGGGTCAGTACGGTGGCCGCGCCGGCTCCCCGCGCGGCGGCATCCCGGCCCGCCGCCAGCGCCGCATGCGCGCCGCGTTGCATCCCGATGCCGTGATCGCCGTCGCCGGCGATCTGGTCGATGCGGCCGAGCTCGTCGACGTGTTCGTCGACCGTGCGCACAATGGTCTCCAGCGCTCCGACGACTCGTTGCGCGAGGGCCACCGACTCAGGGTCGCCGGGCACGATCTGCGCGGTGGCCGGGTCGGCCTGCACCTCAGTGTCTGCACTCGCCCGCGCCGCGGGGGTGACCGCGCCGCGACGATAGGCCGGGGTGTCGACGGGCGTTGACCATAACCGTTCCAACTCGTCGTCGACCCAGAACAGGGTCAGCGAGGTGCCCGCCATGTCGAAGCTCGTGCAGTATTCGCCCACATGCGGGTCGAGGATTTCCAGTCCCGCCTGCGTGAGTAGCTGGGCGATGCGTCGGTAGACGACGAACATCTCCTCGTATTTGAGCGAGCCAAGCCCGTTGAGGATCGGTACCACGCGGGTGCCCGCGCCGTCGGGTCGTTCGGCGAGTAGCTGTGCGACGAGCAGTTCGGCGAGTCCGTCGGCGGTGGGTATCGGGGTCTCGTCGATCCCGGGTTCGCCGTGGATGCCCAGACCCACCGCCATGCGGCCGGACGGCACGGTGAACAGCGGTTGCCCGGCGCCGGGCAGCGTACATCCGGTGAAGGCGACGCCGAAGGAACGGGTGCGGTCGTTGGCGAGGCGGGCGATACGGGTGACCTCGGCGAGGTTGGCGCCGGTCTCGGCAGCCGCGGCGGCGATGCGGAAGACAGTCAGGTCACCGGCGATACCGCGACGCAGGTTGCGCTTGTCGGGGGCGGCGCTGGAGATGTCGTCGGTGACGGTCACCGTCTCGCAGGCGATGCCCTCGGCCCGCAGCCGGTCCGCGGCGGCGTCGAAGTTCAGTACATCGCCCGCATAGTTGCCATAGGAGAAGAAGACTCCGCCGCCGTTCTCGGCCGCTTTTGCGACGGAGAACACCTGCTGGCTGGATGGGGATGCGAACAGATTGCCCAGGGCGGCCCCGTGGGCCAGGCCCTGACCGACAAGCCCGCCGAACGCCGGGTAATGACCCGACCCGCCGCCGATGACGACGGCGACCTGTCCTTGGGGTGAGACGGTCGAGCGTACGACGCCGCCGGGTACCCGCCGCACGTGGCGACGGTTCGCGGCGACGAAACCCGCGACCATTTCGTCCGCGAAGTCGGCGGGATCGTTCCATAGTCTCGTCATCGTGCGGTGTTCTCTAGGACGGGTTCTGCGGCGACTTCGGTCACCCGACCACTGCGCGCCAGCAACACCATGAGTACTGCCGACAGCAGCATGAAGCCGCCGACGATGAACATCGGCACCTCGTAGCCGTCGGTCCAGTCGTGTACGGCGCCGGTGATGTAGGGAGCGCTGAAGCCGGCGAGGTTACCGACCGTATTGATCAGGGCGACGCCTGCGGCGGCTGCGGCACCGGTGAGGAACTTCGTCGGCAGTGTCCAGAAGTTCGGAAGCGCGGCGAAGATCGAGCAGGCGGTGATGGTGATGACCGCGATGGTCGCGGCGGGCGATCCGGCGTAGAGCGCCAACGGGATCGATATCGCGCCGGCGATGGCGGGGATCGTGATGTGCCAGGTCTTGAGTCCCTGTGCGGTTGCGTTGCGCGACCAGAAATACATCACGACGGCGGCGGGCAGGTAGGGGATCGCGGTGATTAGGCCCTTCTGGAAGACGTCGAAGGTGGCGCCCGAGGACTTCTGGAAGCCGCTGATGATCGTCGGCAGGAAGAACGCGAGTGCGTAGAGCCCGTAGATGAAACCGAAGTAGATGAAGGCGAGTGTCCAGACCCGTCCGCTCTTGAATGCGAATCGCGCCGACACATGCTTCTCGCGGGCCGCGGTCGCGTTGTGCTCACGGGCGAGGGCATCGGTGAGCCAGGCTTGTTCGGCGGGGGTCAGCCAGCTCGCGTCAGCGGGCTTGTCCTTCAGATAGAACCAGCCGACGATGCCGATGAGGATCGCGGGGATCGACACGCCGAGGAACATGAAACGCCATCCCTCGAGGTCGAAGAAGAATCCGTGTGCCTCGATGAGGGCGCCGGCCAGCGGTGCTCCGACGACGTTCGTGAGCGGTTGGGCGAGGTAGAAGAGTACGAGCACGCGGCCGCGGTAGCGGGCGGGTACCCACAGGCTCAGGAACAGGATCGCTCCGGGGAAGAAGCCCGCTTCGGCGACACCGAGCAGGAATCGCAGAACGACCAGCTGCCCGTAGTTCTGCACGAATGTGAAGAGCAGCGCGACGATGCCCCAGCTGACCATGATGCGCGCGAGCCACTTGCGGGCGCCGAAGCGGTGCAGCGCGAGGTTGGAGGGGATTTCCAACAGGATGTAGCCGACGAAGAACACTCCCGACGCGAAGCCGTACTGGGCGGCGGTCAGCGCGAGATCGTTGTTCATGCCGTTGGGGGCGGCGAATCCGATGGCGGTGCGGTCGAGGTAGTTGATGAAAAACATCAATGCGACGAACGGCACGAGCCGGAGGGTGACCTTACGTATCGCCGAGCGCTCGACTGGCGAAGGGGTGTGGTAGTCCACGTTGACTCCATACATGTGATGTGTACCGGGGTTCGGCGTAGGCAATTTTGGCAAACCGGTTGACCAATAGCAAGGTGTTTGGAGGTTTTCATGGGAGTAGGCTTAGCCCTATGCCCGCATTCCCCGGCGATAGTTCTGTCGACATTGCGGCCGCGCTCGGAGCGCTTCCCAGTGGCACGCCGGTGTCTGAGGTAGCGCGGCGCCTGCTCGACCTGTTCACCAGCGGTGACATCGCACCGGGTACCCGACTGCCGCCCGAGCGTCAGCTTGCACTCACCCTCGGGGTGGGGAGGTCGGCGGTCCGGGAGGCGCTCGCCGCGCTGGAAATCCTCGGCATCGTCGATGTGCGCCCAGGTTCTGGCACCTACCTGCGCGGAGCGGCGAGCGAGCTGCTGCCGCAGACGCTGAGGTGGGGGCTGCTCATTGGCGAACGCAACACGGCTGAGCTGCTCGAGCTCCGTGCCGGTCTGGAAATCTATGTCGCGCGGTTGGCGGCCACCCGGGCTACACAATCGGATGTGCGGCAGTTGGCCGACTCGCTTGAGCGGATGCGCGCGGCCGCCGACCTGAAGGCATTCGCGCGGGCCGATCTCGACTTTCATCATGAGCTTGCCGTGGCGGCGGGAAATGCGACGTTGATCGATCAGCTTTACGTCGTGCGATCACTGCTGCAGGTGTACGCCGACCGTGCCGTCCACAATGAGGCGGCGGCCCGGGTGGCCCTGAGTGAGCATGACTCGGTATTCGCCGGGGTGCGAGCGGGGGATGGCGATGCGGCCGCATCGGCGATGGCCGCGCATATGGCCACGGCGAGCACTCGCGTCGCCACCGAGGCGGCCGGCCGCTAGCGAACGACGTGCCATCAGTGTGATGACGATGTGCCATCGGTGTGATGACGATGTGCCATCGGTGTGATGTTGTGCCCGGATTCCGGCCGTAACGTCATACCGATCGCATGCCATCAGATCCGATCACGGCGATCGCTACCGATCACAGCGAGGCCTTGCCGGGTTACGGTGCGAGGATGACTACCTCATTGGACTTGGAGCACCTTCGTACTCTGGTGGCGATCGCCGAGTGCGGTGGATTCACCAAGGCCGCGGCAGTCCGCCATATCAGTCAACCCGCGTTGAGCCAGCATGTGCGGCTGCTTGAACTTGGTCTCAAGCGCAAGCTGTTCGAGAAGGACGGCCGCGTGATGCGGTTCACTCCCGACGGTGAGCGGGTCCTGGCTGAGGCCCGCCGGATCATCGGGGTCCACGATGAATCACTGCGTATCCTCCAGGTGGCGCGCCAGGAGACGATCGTGGTGGGTTCGACCGAGCACAGTGCACAGCAGATTCTGCCGGAGATGCTGCGGTCACTGCGTGCGGCGTTTCCGGGGACGAACAGCAGGTTCGAGATCGCCCGCTCCACCCAGCTCACCGACAGTGTCGCCAAGGGCACCATCGACTTCGCCTTCGTCCTCGATCCCAACGGGCAGGGTGCGGGCCACGACGTCGGTGAACTCCCCCTGGAGTGGTATTCCACCCCCGGCTGGACGCCGGTCGGCGACGGCGACAGGTTATCGCTGGTGGCGTTCGAGGAACCGTGCGGTCTGCGTGAGCGGGCGCTCAGTGTGCTTGCGGCGGAAGGCTATCGCGTCGATATCGCCGCACAATCGGCGACGCTGGAGGGGGTGCTTGCCGGCGTGCGCGCCGGGTTGGGAGTCGCGCTGCTACCCAACACCGGGGGACGGCCCACCGACCTCATCTCGCGTTCCGACCTCCCGCCGGGCGGTACCACCCATTTGCGGATGGTCGCTCGCCGCGGACTCGACCAGGAGATCGAGCAGACGGCGTTATCGGCGGGCATAGAGTTCTTCGCGCAGCGACCGCACCTGAAGCTAGTCCCCGCGCCCCGTGCCGCATTGGGTGCGTGAGCGGCCCGCTCTTCCCGGCCCACGCCGTCCTACCCCCCCGACACTCGCCCCCCACGCCCGGAGCCGTCGCCGATAAGCGACAACGATCAGAATGCTTCCCGCATTTCTCTTGGACGGGCCGGATGGCGGTGTTTTAGCGTCTAACCCCGGCGCGATAGCCGCCGACTTCCAGTGACCAGGAGTAACCCCATGTCGACCGAGGAGACCAGCACCATGATCCCCCAATCGCGCGGCCCTCGCCGCCGAGTACGCCGTCGGATCGTGGCGTCCACGCTCGCGCTTGCCGCGGTGATTCCCGCCGTCGCAGCCTGCGGCTCCGACGGAAGTTCCTCGGGCGGCGGTTCTAATAAGAACTTGACCTTCCTCATCGATGCCCTCTCCACCTTTAAGACCAATGGTTCGGCGTGGTCGAGCTTCGAGGGCAACGTGTATCGCAATGTTTTCGACAAGCTTGTCTACGTCGATAACGACGGCAAGGCGTCGCCGTGGATCGCCACCAGCTGGGATCACAACGCCGACTCCACCGAGTTCACCCTCCACATCAAGGACGGCGTGACCTTCTCCGACGGCACCAAGCTCGATGCGGCCGCCGTGGTGGCAAACCTGGACTTCTGGGCGAAGGGCGATCCGTCGAAGGGTATCGCCCCGGTGGGTCTGTTCCCCAAGACCTACGCTGGCTCCTCGGCCGTGGACGCCACGACCGTGCAGGTGCGATTCTCCCAGCCGACACTGGGTTTCATCCCCACCCTCGGCTACGCCGGTGCGGCTCTCTACTCGCCGAAGACCCTACAGGCATCCAAGGCTGATCAGACGGATCTGGCCAAGGAGAGTGGCTCGGGCCCCTACACGGTGAAATCGTGGAAGGTCGATGACAACGTCATCCTGGTCAAGCGTAAGGATTACAACTGGGGTCCGGCGGCCACCGGTAATTCGGGAGCCGCGCACATCGATCAGATCACCTTCAAGGTCAGCACGGACCCGGCAGTTCGGGTCGCGGCGGTGCAGGCCGGCCAGGCGCAGGTCGCCTACAATCCGACTCCGCAGCAGATCACCAAGGTCAAGAGCGCCGGGCTCAACACCTACACCCCGGTCTACCTTGGTTTCTCCTACGGCTGGTCGCTCAATACCAAGGCGTTCCCGTTCGATGACGTTTTGGTCCGTCAGGCGATCCAGCACGCCATCAACCGTGACGAGATCATTTCCACCGTCTACACCCCTGACTGGAAGCCCGCGAAGTCATTCTTCAACAGCAACGTTCCCGGTGTCGCTGATGTGAGTGCGGACTTCAAATACGACCCGGAGCAGGCGGCAAAGCTGCTCGCTCAGGCCGGCTGGACCAAGAACAGCGCGGGCATCCTCACCAAGAACGGCAAGGAGTTTGAACTCACGCTCAATGCCAGCCCGTATGTGGTCGGCACCAAGCAGACCGATCAGCTGATCTCCAATCAGCTGGCCAAACTCGGCATTAAGACGACGGTGACCTCGTTCGACGTGATCACCTTCAATCAGAAGTTCGTGTCGTCGGACGCCAAGCCCCAGATTTCGGAGGTATCGCGGTCGATCGGTGACGGCTCCACCGCCGCTAACGTCTTCACCAGCGCGAATAAGGGCGAGGATTGGTTCGGTCTGGGCACCTCCGATCCGACGATCGAGGCGCTGCGTCCGAAGATCATCGGCGCGACCACCACGCAAGCCCGCAACGAGGCGCTGGCACAGTTGCAGAAGTACGTCATCGATCAGGGCTACTTCATCCCGATCTACCAGATCGTTCAGCGACCGCTGGTGACTTCCGCCAATTTGAAGAACATTGTGGAGGATTCGACCACGCTCGTCGGATTCAACAACGCAACACTCGGTAGCTGAGTCGTGAAGGGTTCCTATCTGCGGTTCTCCGCCAAGCGGATCGGCCAGGCGTTGGTTGTGATACTCCTCGCTTATCTGACCGCGTTCGGGGTGCTGAGCGTGCTGCCCGGGAACCCGATCACGGCGGTGTTGCTCAATCCCGACAACGGCTACACCTCCGACCAGGTCCAGCAGATCATCGCCTACTACAAGCTCGACGACCCGATATACGTCCAGCTTGGTCGAGCCCTTGGCCGCTTCCTGGTGGGCGACCTCGGTATCTCGATGCGTACGGAACTCCCGGTGAAGCACATGATCGCCGACGTCGCGTCGTCGACGTTGGCGCTCGCCGGGGTGGGCCTGGCGGTGGCTCTGGTCCTGGCCTTCGCCGTCGGATACGGCTCGTATGCGCTGCCGAAATGGGCGGGCCGCGACCCGTTGCGGTCGTTTCCGTCGCTGTTTCTGGCGATCCCGAACTACATCATCGGCCTGCTCATTCTGCTCGTGTTCTCGTTCCATCTACATGTGTTCAGCGTGATCGAACCCGACAGCGTGGCCGCCACCATCTTCGCCGGGATCACGCTCGGCATCCCGGTGTCGGCGCAGTTGGCCGAGGTGGTTGTGGCCACCCTCAATCACGAGGCGGATCAGGAGTACGCGGCCGTGGCGCGTTCGCGGGGTCTGACCAAGTGGCGCGTGTTTGTGCGGCATCTACTCAAGCCGTCGTCGATTCCGGTGGTGACGGTGATCGCGCTGATTATCGGTGAACTGCTCGGCGGGGCCATCGTCACCGAACAGTTATTCGGCCGCGACGGCATGGGCACGCTGGTACGTACGTCCGTCGCGGTGCATGACACCCCGGTTGTCCAGGCGGTGGTCGTGTTGGCCGCGATCACCTTCGTCGTGGTGAATCTCGCGGCCGATCTGGCCTACCCGCTGCTTGATCCGCGGGTTCGACTCACCGGTGGTAAGCGGCCCGCAGGTGCGGCGCAGGGGACCCCTGCCCCGGTGGTTGCTGATTCTGGCGCTGACGATAGGGAGGTACTGCGATGACGACCTCCGCTGTGGAACGCACCGGTCGGGCGGGCAGCGCGTCTCGCGTACGGTGGCTGGCGTTTTCGGTTCCGCCGACGGTTGTGCTGTCCTTCGTCGTGCTGGCGGTCGTGGTGTTATGGGCGATCGCCCCGGGCCTGTTCACCCACTACGACTACGTCGCGGGTGTCCCCACGGATAAGTTGTTGGGGCACAGCGGCGCCCACTGGCTGGGCACAGATGATCTCGGACGTGACCTGTACGCCCGGATCGTGCACGGCACCCGCAGTTCGGTGACCAGCGCGCTGGTCGCTGTCGCGATCGGTGTGGTCACCGGCAGCCTGATCGGTCTGGTGGCCGGATTCTGGCGTGGTTGGGTCGATGTCGTACTCGCTCGTTTCGTTGATGTCCTCCTCGCATTCCCCAGCTTCCTGTTCGCGATCGCGATCGTCAGCGCATTGGGGTTCCGCACTATCAATGTCGCCATCGCCACCGGTATCACCGCGATAGCGGTGTTCGCGCGGGTGATGCGGGCCGAGGTGATCAAGGTGCGCGACGCCACTTTCGTTGAGGCGTCCTATCTTCAGGGCGGGTCGCGGTGGCGGATCTTGATCACCCATGTCTTGCCGAACGCGTCCCGGTCGATTATTCCGCTGGCCGTGCTGCAATTCGGTACCGCGATCCTCGTGATCGCCGGTCTCGCCTTCCTCGGTTACGGCGATCCGCCGCCGGCATCGGATTGGGGGCGCCTGGTTGCCGACGGCGAGCAGTATCCGTTCGCGCCGTGGCTTATCTACAGCCCGGCGGCCGTGATCGTCGCGACTGTACTCAGCCTCAACCGGATCAGCCGATGGCTGCGTCGGACCGCCTGATGAGACAGCCAGGAGGAGTACTGCAATGACAGGCGTACTGCAATGACAGGCGTACTGGGGACGATATCCCTGCGGGAGCCGCGGCCCGACGTACCGCTGTTGAAGGTCGACGGCCTTTCCGTGCGTTACGGGCGCACCGAGGTCGTCTCCGACGTCAGCTTCGAGCTGGCCCGGGGCGCAAGCCTCGCGCTGATCGGTGAGTCGGGATCGGGGAAGTCGACGATCGCGCGCACCGTATTGAGGCTGTTGCCGAGCGATATCGCCCATGCCTCCGGACGCGTCGAATTCTCCGGTCAAGAAGTGCTGGGGCTCTCAGAGCGGCGGTTCAGGCCGCTGCGGGGCCGGCGGCTGGGATTCATCCCGCAGGATCCGACCAACGCATTCAATGCCGTGCGTACCATCGGTGCGCAGGCGCAGGAGGCACTTGCCCTGCTCGACGAGCCGCTGGGCGCCGAGCAGGGCCGCGAGCGCATCCTGGAGACCTTCGCGCAGGTGGGTCTCACCGACCCTCGCCGCGTGTATGACTCGTATCCGCATCAGCTTTCCGGCGGCATGTTGCAGCGGGTACTGATCGGGTTGACGGTGCTCCCGCAACCCGACCTCATCATCGCCGACGAGCCCACCTCGGCGCTTGATGTCACCATTGCGCGGCGAATCCTCGATCTGCTTTCGGAGCTTCAGCAATCCCAGTCGATCAGCCTGCTGCTAATCACCCATGACCTGGCGATCGCGGCTGAACGTGCCGATACCCTCGTCGTCCTCAAGGATGGCGGCGTTCAGGAGGTGGGGCATACTTCCGCTGTATTCTCTGCTCCCGCATCGGAATACACCCGGACCCTGCATGCGGATGTGCCGGCGCTCAATCCGGACCGCTACCGCGAACTGCGTGATCGCGTCCGGCCGGATTCCCCGACCCCGCGCATCGAGTTCCGTTCGGTGGGTAAGTCTTTCACCGTCGACGGGGTGGCAACGGCGGCCGTCAAAGATCTCTCCTTCCGGGTTGATCCCGGCACCACGCATGCGCTTGTCGGCGAATCGGGTTCCGGGAAAACAACGTCGGTGCGGCTGCTACTTGGGTTGGACACCGTCGACGAGGGCGAGATCAGGATTAACGGCGAGCCGATCCACAACCGCTCGAATGACGAATTACGTTCGGTACGACGCCATCTGCAGCTCGTCTACCAGAATCCGTTCACTTCGTTGGACCCGTCGTGGCGTATCGAGCGGATCGTGCGTGAGCCGCTCGATCGGTTCGGTATCGCAGATAGCGCTGAACGGGAAGAACGGGTGCGGGATGCGCTCGACGCCGTCGGGCTCGGCGCGCACCTGATCGGCCGGCGGCCGGCCGCACTATCGGGTGGCCAACGCCAGCGGGTTGCGATCGCACGGTCGCTGGTGGTGCGCCCCGACGTGATCGTGCTCGATGAACCCACGTCGGCGCTCGACGTCAGCGTGCAGGCCGACATCCTTGAGGCGCTGCTGCAACTGCAAGCAGATCTCGGGCTCACCTATGTGTTTGTGTCGCACGATCTGGCCGTGGTGGCGCAGATCGCGCACACCGTTTCCGTCATGCACCGCGGACGTGTGGTCGAGCAGGGGCGTGTCGCCGACATATTCGCGCGACCGACGCACGATTACACCCGCGAGTTGATCGAGGCGATCCCCGGGCGCCGGACACCTCCGCGGGAGCGCCTGAATGCATGAGGCACAGATTGCGTGAGGCCCCAAATGTGTGAGGCACAGTATGTGTGAGGCCCCAAATGTGTGAGGCATTGCCTGTGACCGGTCGTCGATATAGCCGATGAGTGATCGCGAATTCACTAGGGCCTCCGCATTCCGTACGCAGCTCGCCGGCGCCCGCGCCTTCCCCAGATACGCCGCCGTGGGGGTTATTACGGGGTTGATCAATGGTGCCACGATGGTCGCCGGGGCCGCGGCCATCGGCTGGACGACCGATCATCTTGTGGTGCCCGCGTTATCGGGACGGCATGTAGCGCAAGGTATGTGGTGGGCGAGTGCGGGGCTAATCCTCGGTGTATCAGTCATGCGGTGGAGCACGATCGTGACGCGTGGGGTCGCCACGGGGCAGGTGCAGTTCCGGGCCGCCGCCCGGACTCGCCGCGTGCTGGTACGTCGTTTTCTCGACATGGATTCCGGCTGGCATCGCCAGCATCCGCCCGGCCAGTTACTTGCTCGCGCGGTGTCGGATGTGGACGCGCTGTGGTCGCCCATGCATTTCGCCTACTTCGCGCTCGGCATGGTATTCATGCTGCTGCTCGCGCTCGTCGAATTACTGTGGCGCAACGCGGCTTTAGGCCTCGTCGGGGTGGTGTTGGTGATCGTCGTCATGGGGCTCAACATCACCTATCGGCGGCTGCTGGGGCCGCGTTCGCGAACCATGGCGGCAGCGCGCGGCGCCGTCGCCGCGGCGGCGCATGAATCCATCGAGGGCGACGCGGTGATCCGCAGCCTCGGGCTGACCGACGCTGAAGACACCCGCTTCGCCGCAGAGGTACGGCGATTGCGGCACTCCGACATGGGGATAGCCCGGGTCAGTTCGGTATTCGAGCCGCTGCTCGAACTCCTGCCCACCGGTGCGGTACTCGCGACGCTGGCGGTCGGCGCGCCGGAGGTCGCCCGCGGCGTGATCACCGCGGGTGATCTGGTCGGTGTGGTGTATCTGTTGTTGACGATAGCGATTCCGCTGAGCGTGATTAGTCGCTTCCTCTCGACGCTGCCGGTGGCAGAGGTCGGCCGTCGACGGATCGACGCGGTGTTGACCGATTCACGGGTGCGCCGGTTCGGGCACCAACAGCTGCCCGCGCACACTCACCCGGCGCCGCTGCGGGTCGAGCTGCGCGGGGCGGGGGTATCGGTAGCTGAGCATCGGCTGCTTGCCGATATCGACCTGGTGATCGAGCCGGGCAAGATCACCGCGGTGGTCGGAGCAGTGGGTTCGGGGAAAACCACGCTGCTCGAATTGGCTGCGGGCCAGCTTCATCCGAGCGTCGGAGAGATCCTGTTCGACGGTGTCGACGTGCATGAGCTGGCTCGCGGCGTCGTCGCCGCGAATGTGGCCGTCGTGTCGCAAAGCCCTTTCCTATTCGCGGAGTCGATCCGCGACAACCTCACGCTCGCCGGTCATCCGCGCGATCAGCGCCCCTATCGCGACGACGAGCTGTGGCGGGCATTGCGGGTTGCCGCCGCCGACGATGTCGTACGCGGATTGCCGGATGGTCTCGATACCGTCGTCGGCGAGCGTGGTGCGACGTTATCGGGCGGCCAGCGGCAACGCATCTGTCTGGCCCGCGCGTTGCTGCGCGAACCCCGGCTGCTCGTCCTCGACGATGCGACGTCGGCGCTCGATGCGCGTGTCGAACGCGATGTGGTGGCCCGGCTTACCGAGTTCGCCGCGGATGGCAATGTGACGGTGCTGGCCGTCGCGAGCCGGCCGACCCTGGCCGCCGTTGCTGACAGGGTGGTGCTGTTGCAGGCGGGTCGGGTGGCCGCGGTGGGTACTCATATCGAACTGCTCGCCGAGCCGGCGTACCGCCGCATCGCTACCGCCTACGAGCGTGATGCCGCTGGAGGTGAGACCGACGGCCGAGAGCGCATCAACGCTTCCTGATCTGGCCGGTGTCGGCGCCGTCCTCCTGGTCCGCACGGCGATAGCCGTGTCACCGGTTCTGCGCAAAGGTTTTCCGCTGACCGTGCTGCTCGCACTCGTGGGCGGCACCGGGCGCATCGTGACGCCGCTGACCGTTCAGCATGCCCTTGATTCCGGGTTGGATCCCGATGTGGTCGAACGTTCGGTGGCGATCGGCGGGGTGGCGCTGGTACTCGCCTACGCCTCCTCGGTGTGGCTCAACCGCAGGTTGCACGGCGGGGTGGAGGCGGCACTCGCGCAGCTTCGGCGCGCCGGATTGCGCAGCGCACACCGAATGTCGGCGGCGACGGCTGATCGCCTCCCGACCGCCGATGTCGTCGCGCGACTGACCAACGACATCGATCAGGTCACCTCTTTCCTGCAGGGCGACGGGATTCAGTTCCTCACCAGCGCCGCCCAATTGGTCGTCGCGCTGGTGTTGCTGCTGGTCTCCAGCTGGGTGATGACGATGCCCGTGCTGTTGTTGTCGGCCGGGATGCTCGTCGCGATGCTCGTGATTCAGCGCATCATCGCGCGGCGTTTCGATCGCGCCCGCGTCGATCTTTCCCGCATGCAGAGCGTGATTGCGGAATCGGTTGTCGGCGCGCCGGTGATCCGGTCCACCGGCATCGAGGAACGGATCGGCTCGCGGATCGACGAGGCTCTCGACCGGGCCCGCGACAGCCTGCTGCACACCCAAATCCCGCTGTATAGCAACACCTCGCTTGGTGAGGCGACGATGTCGTTGATGACGGTGGCGGTCCTGCTCGGCGGGACTGGCTGGGCGCTGCTGAGCGATCCGCCTCGGTTCACCCCCGGCGCGGTGGTGGCGATGGTTTTCATCATCACGTTCTTCGTGCGGCCGTTGCAGTTTGTGGTGCAGAGTCTCGGCGAGGCACAGAACGCGATCACCGGTTGGCGCCGCGCCCTTGAATTGGCCACGGCCCCTAGCGCAGAGATTCAGGACGGCGTGCCGCTGCCGCCGGGTCCGCTCGGTGTCCGGTTCAGTGATGTCGACGCCCGCTATGGTGACGGTCCGCTCGTACTGCGTGGCGTATCCGTCGATATCGCGCCCGGCGAGGTCGTCGCGGTGGTCGGGCGAACCGGCTCAGGTAAATCCACCTTCGCCAAGCTGCTCACCCGACGCGTCGAACCGGTCGGCGGTGTGATCGGGATCGGCGGAATCCCGGTCGAGCGGATCGACACCGCGGCCTGGGTCGGCCGGATCGTGATCGTGCCGCAGGAACCGTTCCTCTTCGAGGGCACGATCGGCACGAATATCGCGCTGGGGCGGCCCGGAGCGAGCGAGGAGGACGTGCTCGCCGTCGTCGAGCGACTGGGGTTGAGCGACTGGCTATCCCGCCTGCCCGATCGGTTGGACACCCGCACCGGGCTGCGCGGCGATCTACTCTCGGCCGGTGAGCGCCAACTCGTCGCGCTGGCCCGCACCGCGCTCGCCGACCCGGATCTGATTGTGCTCGACGAGGCGACGTCGGCGCTTGACCCCGCGACCGATATTGCCGTGCAGCGCGCATTGACCGCACTGGTCGACGGTCGCACCACGATCGCGATCGCGCACCGGATGGTCACCGCGGCAGCCGCGGACCGCGTGCTCGTCTTCGACGACGGGCAGATCGTCCAATCTGGTTCACATGTCGAGCTTTTGGCCGTTGATGGACACTACGCGAAGCTGTTTGAGGCGTGGCGCAACCGCACCCCACCGGACCTGACTGCAGGAGGATCATGACCATGACGACCGGCATTGAGCAAGACAGTTTCGACGCTGCCCGCCCCACCACCGTGCTCGGATTCAACACCCGGGTGGCCTTCACCGATGCTGGTGGTCCGGCGCAAGGATTACGTGAAGGCGTGCAGCTCTTTGCGGCCGCCGAGCGATTCGGCTATCAGTCCGGGTGGGCATACCAACGCCATTTCGATCACTACCTGTCCTCGCCGCTGCCGTTTTTTGCCGCGGTGGGGCAGCATACCGAACGTATCTTGTTGGGCAGCGCGGTAATTCCGATGCGTTATCAGGAGCCCATCCTGCTCGCGGAGGCCGCCGCCACCACCGATCTGCTGATCGGCGAGCGGTTGCAGCTGGCGCTGGCGACCGGCGCCAATGCTGCTTTCGACGCGGTGTTCGGTGCTGTGAGTCATGACGCCCGCACCGAGGCGCAGCGCCGTCAGGAGCGGTTCCTCGCTGCGGTCAGCGGAGCGACGCTGCACACCGTGGACGGGCCGGATCAGGGAGCCGTCGTCGGCACCGAACTTAAAGTCACCCCGCACAGTCCCGGTTTGCACTCGCGAATCCGGCAGGGGGCGGCCAGCGTGGCGTCTGCGGTCCGGGCGGCCGATCTGGGTATCGGTCTGATCACCGGAACCGTCCTGCATGATCTCGACGAGGGGGAGACCTTCTCCGATTATCAGGCCCGGCTCATCGCCGCCTACCGATCACGGTGGGTCGAAATCTGGGGCACCGCGCCACCCTCCGTCGCCGTCGCCGCATCGGTTCTTCCCGGTACGACGCCGCAGCTGCGGGAGGTGTATGCCGCCTACGATCTGCAGCGGCGTACGGAGGGGATCGCCGCCGCCCGGCCACAGGGCGCACTCGAACCGGCGTTACACCGGAAACTGCCGGCCGGGATGGCGATCAGCCCCGTGTATCACGGCACCCCCGACGAGGTGACCGATCGTGTCCTCGCCGATCCGGGGCTTGCCGCCGCGGACGAGTTGGTGCTGTTCCTGCCGCCGGGATTCGGTTTTACCGAGAATGTCCGGTTGCTTGATGATCTGGCCACCCACGTCGCACCTGCTCTCGGCTGGACGCCGACCCTCACGGGCTAGCCGAGTTCTCGTCGCGTGTATGCGCACGCATAACCTGCGGCTATCGGTTCGCTTCCCTGATTTCTGTTGGACCGCTTCGGGTTGCGGCGATAGCGTGTCGCACACCGCCTGGGGCGGAGACCTCGTGGCCGAGGGCGCCTCCGGCCCGTGCAGAACCCCCCTAGGAGAACCCATGTCCGAAGTGCCCGGGTCTGACGCGGCGATCCCCGCGACCGCCTCGCCGAAGGTCGAGTTCATCAGCCTCTCGCATCTCAACCCGTCTACCGAGTTGGTCCCGCTACCCACCCGCGGGATCGACGTGCCGTATTTCAAGCGGTACGTCCGCTCGTTGGAGGAGTCCGGCTTCGATTACACGCTGCTGCCATACGGTTCGAACAGCGCGGATTCATTCGTGGTGGCCAGCGCGGTGGGGCAGCTCACCGAGCGGCTGCGCCCCATCGTCGCCGTGCGCCCGAACACCGCATTCCCGACGGTGGTTGCCCAGCAGTTGGCCACCCTCGATCAGCTCACCGACGGTCGCGCGGTGGTGCATCTGATTTCCGGTGGCAACGACGCCGAACAGGCCCGGCAGGGCGATTATCTGCCCAAGGAACGGCGTTACGCCCGCACCTCGGAGTTCATCGACGTGCTTCGTCGGTCCTGGACGGAGACCGAATCGTTCAGTCATGCGGGCGAGTTTTATAAATTCGACGATTTCGGTCCCGGCTTCCGGACCCATAGTGGTGCGGCGCTACCGATTTCATTCGGCGGCCAATCCGACGAGGCATTCCAGGTAGGTGGGGCCAAGGCCGATATTTTCGGTTTCTGGGGTGAGCCACTGGACGATCTGAGCGCCGAGATCGACCGCGTCGCAGCCATTGCGCGAGCCGCCGGTCGCACTGCGCCACCCCGGATTTGGGTGACCTTCCGGCCCATCGTCGCCCCCACCGATGAGCTCGCCTGGAAGAAGGCCCACGAGTATGTGGAGCGAATCTCCGACACCTTCGCCAAGGGTCTGCACCACCGGCGGTCGGTCACGGGTGCCCCGCAGAACGTCGGTTCGCAGCGCGCTTTGAATTTCGCCGCGAAACGTGAGTTGTATGACAGGGCGCTGTGGACCAGGACGGCCGCGGTCACCAACGGAAACGGGGCGTCGACGGCGCTCGTCGGTTCTCCCGAGACGGTGGCCGCGGCGATCCTCGACTATGTCGACCGGGGCGCTTCGCTGGTGTCAATCCGCGGCTATGACACCCTCAATGACGCAATAGATTACGGACGTTACGTTCTTCCCCTGGTGCGGCAGGAGATCGCGCATCGTGCGGCGACTGGCCGTCGTGGCACGGTGCAGGCCGATGCGCCGGGCGCGTATGCCGCCGACTACCGCGAGTACGCGGCCGTCTCCGGGTAACTCTATGTGTGGGATGTCGGGTGCCATTAATGGTGCCCAACATCCCACACATCATGTCGCCAGCCCAGCGCGGGTTAAGAATCACCGCGGTTGGGATGGTTCATGCCGTGCCCGGTGGCCCGTAGCGTCGTGCGGGGTTTGCCCCGCGCTACCACATGCTCGCGCACCCACGGAGCAACTCGTGTCACCACACGGAGAAGGCAAGGTAATGACTGTACTGATGCGCACGCGGCTCGCCCTCGGCGTTGCTGTGTCCCTGCTTGCGACTGCCGGGCTAAGTGCCTGCGGTGGAGGGGATTCGGGAGGTTCGGATGCTTCTGGTCCGCCGGTGCAGGGCGGCACCATCACCTACGCCCACGTTCAGGAGCCGCCGTGCATTTTCGGCGGGTGGATTCAGCAGGCATATATCTCACGGCAGGTTCTCGACGGACTGGTGACCGAAGCCGAGGATGGCTCGATCAAACCGTGGCTCGCCACGTCGTGGACGACCTCACCGGATGGGCTCACCTATACGTTCACCCTGAAGCCGGACGTGAAGTTCACCGACGGAACTGCGTTGGATGCAGCCGCGGTTGCCTACAACTTCGACCAGTTCGAGAACACCGACCTCAACGGCACCGCGAAGGTGTCGATCGACCCGTATTACAAGTCGGCGGAGGCGATCGACGCCACGCATGTGGCGATCCATCTGAATAAGCCCTATCCCGAATTCCTGCGGCTGATCACCCAGGGGTACTTCGGCATCGAATCCCCGACGGCGCTGAAAACCCGCAGCAAGGAGGAGAACTGCGAGAAGCCCATCGGGTCGGGTGCTTTCACGGTGCAGTCGTGGGAGAAGGGGCAGCAGGTGATCTTCAAGCGAAACCCCAACTACATCTCGTGGCCGGCGACAGCCAAGCATCAGGGTCCGGCCTACGTCGACGAAATCCATTGGAAATTCGTGCCCGACGATACCTCTCGCTACGCGTCGCTGACGACGGGCCAATCCGACGTCATCTATCAGGTGCCGACGGTCAACTGGCGTAATGCGCAGGCCCAGTTCAAGAATACGATTCGCTATATCACTCCGGGTAAGCCGGTCTCCTTCTTCCTCGACACGGTGAAGGGGCCATTCACCGATAAACTTGTCCGCCAGGCATTCGGGTATGCGGCCGATCGCAAGTCGGCGGTGGAGGCAGGATTCCATGGGGTCATCCCTTATGAGCCCAACCCTGCTGTGTCACAGTCGACTCCGGCATATCTCGCTGGTGATCCGTATCCGTATAACCCTGCTAAATCCGCCGAGCTACTCACCCAGGCGGGATGGAAGAAGGGTGCGGACGGGATCTACGTCAAGAATGGAACGCCGCTGAAGATCAACCTGGTGTACGGCCCCGGATTCATCTTCACCTCAGAGGGTGCAACGGTGTTGCAGGCGCTGCAGGAGCAGTGGCGCAACTCCGGTTTCGATGTGACGCTCACGCCGGCGACGATGGCCGAGCAGTGGGGCGGAAAGTACAGCACGCCAGGCACATACGATGCGGTTCCATCGTATTGGACGAGTCCGAGCCCGGCGATCCTGTGGATCGTGTGGCGCAAGGATGAGCCCAATAATCCCAATGGCAACAATCAGTCCTTCTATCAGAACACGGCGCTCACCGAGTTGATTGACAAGGCGAATACCAACACCGACACCGCCGCCGGTTTTGATCAATACCGACAGGCGCAGAAGATCATTCAGGATGACGCCGCCGGTATCGGGCTCTACACCCAGAACACGCTGGTCGCGGTGTCCAACGGTCTGAAGGATTTCTGGCTGGAGAAGAGCCAGGGGGAGCCGGTGTTCTCCGACGCCTACTTCACGCAGAAGAAGGGGTGATCCGGTGACCACCGCGACGACCGACATCGTCGGTCAGGGGGCGTCGCCACCGGATGGCGTGGTGGTGCGCAGGCTGCGTTGGATCGGCGTGAAACTCCTTGGTGCAGTGGGGGTTCTCATCGCGGCGGCGACGGTGGCGTGGATCGCCCAGATTTTGATCCCCGGCGACCGTGCGACGGCGATCCTCAACATCCGCACCGGCCGAACCCAGGTGTACACGCCCGCCCAGCTCGCGCCGGTACGGCATCAGTTCGGTTTTGACCGTCCGCTGTTCGTGCAGTGGCTGGATTACGTCGCCGGGTTTTTCCGGGGTGATTTCGGCACGTCCTACACCCAGTTCAAACCGGTCACCGAGGTTGTCGGTTCGCAACTGCTGCCCAGTATCGTGCTGACGGTCCTCGCCTTGATCGTCGCGTGGGTGATCGCGGTCGCGGTCAGTTTGCTGACGGTCAAGCGCTCGAAGCTGATATCGAGTCTCGGTGCGTCCTTCGAGGCTTTCACCGCGAGTCTGCCGCAGTATTGGGTGGGGGTGATCCTGCTTGTGGTGTTCGCGGTTGAGCTGCGGATCTTCCCGGTGATCGGCGGGTCGGGGGTGTCGGGGACGGTGCTTCCCGTGCTGACGTTGGCCATTCCGTTGAGCGGCTTTCTCGGCCAAGTGATTCGCGACGAGTTCGAGAAGGTGCTTGATCAGCCGTTCATCACGACCGCACGCACTCGCGGGATGGGCGATACGGCGGTCCGGCTGCGTCATGCCCTTCGCCATGCGGTGCTTCCGGCGACGAGTCTGTCGGGTTGGGCGTTGGGAGCGTTGATCTCCGGTGCGGTGATCGTCGAAAATATTTATGGGCGGCCGGGAATCGGGCAGGTGCTCGTCACCGCGGCCAACACCAGGGACGTGCCGACGGTTGCCGGTGTTGTGGTGGTGGTAGCGGCAATTTACATCATCGCAAATCTGTTGGTAGATCTCGCCTATTCCATCATCGACCCGAGGCTGAGTGACTCATGACAACCGTGCACACAGGCGAATTCGGGGATGTACGGCCGACCGGGTTATCGATACCCAGGGTGCGGCCGAGTGTCGCGGTGTCGGCGATTTTCGTCGCCGTGGTCATCGTCGCGGCGGTGGCACCCGGGGTGCTCGCGCCGACGTCGGCTACCCACATCGATTTGACGAACGCGCTGGCCTCGCCGAGTATTCATCACCTGTTCGGCACCGACGAAGCTGGCCGCGATGTGTTTTCGCGAGTCGTCTACGGTACGCGCCTATCATTGGGTATTGGGTTGGGTGCCACCGGAATTGCGATGGGTCTCGCGATTGTCCTGGGTTTCACCGCCGCGCTGATCGGCGGCGTGGTCGATACCGCGATCACCCGTGTCCTGGAAGTTTTCTTCGCGTTTCCGGCGTTACTCGCCGCGATACTGGTTGTTGCCGTCGTCGGGCCGTCTGTCACCACTTCGATTGTGGCCGTGGGTATTAGCTCGATGCCGGGTTATGCCCGGATGGTGCGCGGACAGGTGCTCAGCGTACGCAATGCGGGCTATGTCGATGCGGCGCATGCGCTGGGACACAGTCCGTGGCGGGTGATTTCCCGGCATATGTTTCCCAATGCGATGCGGCCGCTGGTGTCTGTCGTCACTCTCGGTGTCGGCCAGTCGATCGTGTGGTCGTCGTCGCTGGCGTTCCTTGGACTCGGGGTGCGGCCGCCGAATCCGGAATGGGGTGCGCTGCTCGATGCGGGGCGCAATTACGTGACCACCCAGTGGTGGCTCGAAATCTTGCCCGGGCTGGTCATCGTGGCGTTCGCCGTCGCGGTGACCACATTGGGCAGGGCCATCCAGCAGCGTTTGGAAGGAGCGTCCCGATGACCGCCATCACCGATGCGCACGGTAGCGCCGGCACCTCAGACTCGTCGGATGTGTCTGCGGCGCCTGGCGGACGGGCACTCGTCGTCGAGGATTTACGTGTGCGTTTCGGCGATAGGGAGGTGGTCAAGGGGGTGTCGCTGCGCGCTGAACCGGGCCGATGCCTCGCGATCGTCGGTGAGTCGGGTTCAGGGAAGTCGGTCACCGCGCGGACGCTGGTCGGGTTGACCGGTGCGGGTGCCCAGATCGACGCCACCCGGATCACCCTCGGGGATAGCGATCTCACCGCACTGACCGAGCGGCAGTGGCGCCGGGTACGTGGCGCTGAGATCGGTTTCGTCCTGCAGGATGCGCTGGTGTCGCTCGATCAGCTTCGACGGGTGCGCGATGAAGTCGCCGAACCACTGCGGGTGCACCGATGGGGAAACCGGACGCAGCGGTATGAACGCGTCGTGGAGTTGCTGGGATCGGTCGGTGTTCCTGAGCCGGAGGTGAAGGCACGCCAGCGTCCCTACGAATTGTCGGGTGGGCTGCGTCAGCGTGCGCTGATCGCTTCGGCCATTGCCCTTGATCCGCCGGTGCTGATCGCCGATGAGCCGACGACGGCCCTCGACGTCACGATCCAGGCACAGATCCTCGATCTGTTGGCTGCGGCGAAGAAACGCGGTCAGGCGATAGTTCTTATCAGCCACGACCTTTCGGTTGTCGCACGCCTCGCCGACACCGTTGCGGTTATGCGTGACGGCGAGATTGTTGAGCAGGGGCCCGCGGCCGATCTGCTACGCGCGCCCCAGCATGAATACACCCGAGCCCTGCTTGATGCGATCCCGTCGAATCACACCCGCGGCACCCGACTGGTACGCGGAGCACACACTGACGCCCTAGCATCGCGCGCTCGTACACCTATTGACCGCAGCGCGGTGCCTGTACTCGCGGCGCATGGCCTCACCAAGGTGTATCGCGGCCCTGACAAAGTGGATCGCACAGTGGTCGACGATGTTTCCTTTGAATTGTTCGCCGGTGAAACGCTCGGAATTGTCGGTGAATCGGGTTCGGGCAAAACGACTACCGCACAGATAGCGCTGGCGCTGGTGCAGGCCACTGGCGGTGAGGTGCTGCTGCATGGAAAGCCGTGGTCGACACTGAATCGTGCCGAGCGGCGTTCGCGGCGGCGCCAGATCGGCGTCGTGTATCAGGATCCGCTCAGTTCCTTCGACCCGCGGTGGTCCGTCGGCCAAATCCTGGTGGACGCGTTGGCTACCAGCGTCCGGCCGCCGGCTGGGAAAGATGATGCGCGGGCGCGGGCCGTCGGCCTGCTTGAGCAGGTAGGCCTTACCGAGGGGCATCTCAACGCCGCGCCGCTGCGGCTTTCGGGTGGGCAGCGTCAGCGGGTGGCGATCGCGCGAGCGCTGGCGCCCGAACCCGAGGTGATCGTCTGCGACGAGCCCGTGTCGGCGCTCGACGTCTCGATCCAGGCGCAGGTGCTCGACCTGCTCGTCGACCTCCAGGACAGGCTCGCCGTCAGCTATCTATTCATCTCGCACGATCTGGGCGTAATCCACCACATGAGCGATCGAATTCTCGTTATGAAGGACGGGAAGGTGGTCGAAACCGGCACGGCCGACGAGGTATTCGACAATCCGCGCCACCCGTACACGAAGGGGCTGCTCACCGCGCTGCCGCGGCTTGAAGTGGAGCGGACCGGAGCGGAGAGTCGGGAACCGAAGTAACCGAGATGTGTGGCCGGTGTTCCTCAGATACCTGCGAAGTATTTCGATACTGCGATGGTCCCATCGAAATAGTTAGCGTGGGTCACGCGCACTGTGTCGAGCGAATCAGAGCCAATGAGCACTATCTCGATCGAGTCACCTGACTGGAGATGCTCGCGTTCTTTCTCGGCGTACGCCTGCACCGCCAACCGTTCATCACTTCCGAAATCCTGCACGTCGAGGAGTTGGGCGCGCGCATGATCGAACACCAAAAGGAAGTGGTTGACCTGTGTCATCGGTTACGTCCTGCTCGTAGGAAAGGCTGCGCCGTCACTCTCAGCGATGTTACGCGTTCTGCAAGTGTCTCATGTACGGTCAACCCCTGTTCTTCCAGAGCCATGGCTTCGGACACCGCCTGAAACCAGTCACGGACTGCCTGTGGACCCTTGCCGGACTTGATATCGGTGCCCATTTGCCCCGTAACGCGCTCGACCATGAATGCCCACTCATGCATGACGCGAGTGCGGAGCTGTACTTCGATCAGGCGCGTGTTGTACACGCTGATCACGTGCACTCCCCGATAACCGCTGACTTTAGGCTCTGCAATGTAGTCGTGGTGGATCTTCGGCGGCCGCCCCTGGCACAGCCGACTTTCTACTCTGCGAAGCTCACCGATGGAGTCGAGGACTGCGCGGCATCCTCCGATATCGGCCATACGAGCAAGATTCATTCCGGGTTCGCGGTGGAGTTTGTCGATGATTGTCGGGACACGCTTGAGTCG
>JASGFW010000014.1:0-44077 GCA_047605305.1 Gordonia sp. (in: high G+C Gram-positive bacteria) | reverse complement strand
TCACATACAAAGACCCGGCGCGAAGTGTTTCGCGCCGGGTCTGACAGATGGGCTGTCTGTGGGTCAGAAACCCGAGGTGAGCCGCTGTGCGGTCACTGCTGTTCCCAGCGCCATTCCCAGCGTCGGTCCTGCGGGTTCCAGAAGCGGCGACGACGCCGCCGCCGCAATGGCTGGCCGCCGCCCTGCGGGGTCTGCTGTCCCTGGTTGCCCTGCTGTCCGTTGTTCGGTGGCATGTGCTTCACTCCTTTTGGTCGCTGCGGGCCGCGTTGCCCACGTATTGAACAGTAGTGGGTGCGCCTGACTGATCGCTGAGCTGAATCTGGGGGCTAGCTGTCAACGTGCGGGCACGGGGGTGTCACCGCGCACCACGGCCACCAGGTTGCGAAATGCGGTGGAGCCGGGATCGTCCCAGTAGCCCCCATGGCCGCCCGGCCCGGCGACGAGACCGGAATGCTCGGGCGTCTGGCCGCTGTAGGAGCCGGTGGCCAGACGAGTAACGCCCGGTGCATCATCGGGGTCGCTGCCATGCGGGTTGCCGGGCAGATCTTGAATAATCTGGATGGGATCAGCGGGGGCCGTCATCGAGAAACGTTCCACATTCGGGTTCGCGTTATTCCATGCGCCGTCGAATATGCCCGTTCCTGCGGACGACGCGTACACGACCCGATCTGCGCGCAAACCGAGTTGTTCCGCGGAACCGAGTACCGATCCGCCGTAGGAATGCCCGATATAGGTTGTTTTTGACTCGGGTGCGATGTGGCCGAGTTCCGTATCGAGCTCGTGACCGAATTGTACCAACCGGGGCGCCATTTCCTGGGCGAAACGTCGATTGACCGCCGAGTCGGAGAGATCATGTGGGGTGCTGTTCTGATCCCCGATTATGCTGGAAAATAATCGCCGCGCAGGTTCTTCGATGCCAAGGTTCTGTGGGAGATCTCCTTCCATATAAATAAAGACAGGGGATGCAGAGTCGTGGGCCAGATTCCAGGCGGAATCATAATTGCTTCGGCTGTTGTTCAGATTGGTGCCGGTACCCGGAATATAGACTGCGGCATTTCTGGTATTGCGATGTATATTGCCGATCATTTCCACGATCTGACCATTGGGTGTATTGCGGAAGCTGATAAACTGTCGCTCGACCATCAGATCATCCGCGTCGAGGCCCGCGGGGATGGCGTCCGGAGAGGTGCCCTTGGGTACGCGCAGCGGATCGCTGCGCCGGCGCAACAGATCTCGCAGTACCGCGGCCCGTTTATCGCCTGCTGCGGTGTGTTTGTGTTCTTCGTCGTTTATCGCGTTACGAATATTGATTTCATTCGCATCGATCCGAATCGGGAAGGGCACGCCATTAAGGTTGCCGATAGTATCCGGATCGGCCTGCATGATGCGTCGCTGATCCTGTGGGCTGAGCCGATCCAGGAATGCCCGACGTTCATCGGCGCTCATCTGGGTGAGCATTGTGACCACGTCGTCGGGATCGCGTCGGTTTCCGTCGGGCGCGATAACCTCGGGGTGGCCGTTGATCATGGCGGCGAGGTCTGTGCGTAACGCCTCTAATGCAGTTCCGAAGCGGATGTCGTATTCATCGATGGTGTCGAGGCCATTGTGAATACGGGCCTGCAGCGTCACGGCCTCCTCGGCCCTGCGCTGGGATATTCCAGTTTTTTCGTCTGGGTGCTCGTCGGACGTCACCTCTCCCGTATCGGATACGGCGAATCCGTACTGTCTGGCGAAATCAACCTCGCGCAAGGTAAAAGCGCGGGCGTAGGCGAGGGCGCTGGCGGCATCCGTGGCTTCGTCGGCGATCTGTTGCAACACGTTCCGGATCTCGTCGGCATGATCGCGTTCATCAGTGACCCTGTGCACCACCGCGTCGTGGGTCTTTCCCGACCAGTGCGACGGATAGTCCATCGCGTTGGTCATCGCGGTCAACGCCGAATCAATCGCGTCGGCCGCTGCCTGGGCGGCATCCCCGGCGGCGGAGATCGATTCGATATCCCATCCGCGGAGGGCGGAAATCAGCGGTCGCATCAGCGGCCGGCCATATGGTCGAAGACGGCGGCCGCCGCAGCATCACTGCTGGTACTGGTCGAGATGAAGTCATCGAGTGCTTCGGCCATCGCCGCGAGACGATGCTGGATCGACGTGCTCGCCTGTGTGGCCGGGGCGGCCATGCCTCGTAGCGCCGTCATGACGGTGCTGGCGGTGCCGATCACCTCGCTCATGGGGGTGAAATCGATCGACTTGACCGATCGGACCTGCTGCCGCCAGGTCGCCACAATCTGGTCGAGCTCACTCGGGGTGATATCGAATAATGTTTCTTCAGAGGGGAGTTCGGGTTTATCCAGAAACGATCGGAGCCGCTGTGACAGATCGACGATGGCGCCCAATGGGTTCGGGACGATGATGAGCGGCGGCAGGGGTGACATATGGTGGCATCTCCTGGATCTCGACGGTGGCGACGGCCGACCGTCACCTGGTGGTGTCATATCCGACGTGTCGGCGGCAAAACGGTTCCCGTCGCTTACCGGCGTCCGTCGATCTGTGCATAAATATCCGTGGAGTGTGTGCCCCGGGTGATCACCGGATGGCCATGCGAGATTTTTTGGCCCTGTTTCCACAGGTGTTCATTGAGCACCACCGGCGGTTGTTGCCCCGGCTGGTGTCGAGGAAAAGGCCCGCGCAGTCGGCGCCGTCGCAGGTCTTGATCCGGGCTGCACGATCGGTACCGAGGGTGAGGATCGTGTCCTGCGCGATGACCGCGAGGCCATCCCGGACGGGATGATCGTTGCGCAGTATCCACGTGCTGCCGCCGTCGCCGAGCGCGGCGACGGGCGTTCCGTTCGCGGCGGCGGCGTTGAGTAGGGCGATATCGCCGGGTGCTTGCCCGGTGCCGTGAGCGGCCGCGACTCCCAGCCGATATATCGCTTCGCGTAACCCGATCGCCGTCGCGAACTCGTCGTCGGTGACGTCGCGGCGAGGCGCGAGCCCCGCTGCGTCCAGCCAGAGACGTAACCGGGCAGGCGATGTCAGGCGCTCACGCGGCTTTCCGGTTCGGTAGCTGAGCGTGGCGGTGAAGCGGAAGGGGAGTGCGTCATTGTCTAGCCGGAACACCCGTGCGGCGTCATCACTCACCGCCTACTCCTCTCGCTGAACTGTCTTGGATGGTTCGACAGAAGTCTATCGCTCCGATACGCTCGAACCGTCTTAGTAGGTTCACAATCTTCTGAGGGTGTGGAGAGGGGGGTGGGTGATGTCCGGTCTTCCGTTGCCGTGCAACCATATTGGCATCACGGTGCCGGACGTGTTCGCGGCAATCGACTGGTACAGCGAGGTATTCGGCCTGACCGTGCTGCTACCGCCGAGGGTGCTGGAGCCGGACTCGCATGCCGAGGCGCGCTCGGCGTTGGGCCCGCGGTTCCGTAAGGCGTGGCAGGCGCATCTGCTGACGGGCAACGGGACCGGCATCGAAGTATTCGAATTCCTCGATCCGCGGCCGGAGTCCGCCGAGGCGGCGGTGCCGTTTGTGCGCCGCGGTAGCTGGCATATCTGCCTGACTCATCCCGACATTCCGGGGGTCCTCGACCGGGCGGTTTCCCGCGGTGGGGTGGTGCTTTCGGAACCGGCATTTTTCGTGCCGGGAAGGCCCTGGCAGCTCGCATATCTCGCGGACCCGTGGGGACTGGTATGGGAGGTCATGAACGGGACATACGCCGAGGTGTTCGCCAACTGGCCCCAGCCTGGTCAGACGGAACCCCCGGTATTCGCGCGGCGTCGAGTCGTGCGTGATGAAGGTGTATTCGTCAACAACGAAGGAGAAAACGAATGAGCAGTGTCGCCGTGATCGGCCTTGGCGCGATGGGAGCCCCGATCGCGCGTAATCTCGTGGCGGCGGGCCACGAGGTCACCGTGTGGAATCGCTCGACCGAGCCGACCGAGCAGCTTCTCGCGGCCGGTGCGTCGCGCGCGGAGAGCGTCGCCGATGCGCTGCGCGCGGGCGTGGTGTTCTCGGTGTTATCCAACGATGCGGCCGTCGCGGAGGTATTTCTTGATTCAGGCATTCTCGCCGATGCCCCTGCGGGAACCATCCACGTGAATGTGGCGACCGTCAGTACCGCGCTGGCGCGTCGCGCCGCCGATGAGCATGCCGCGCACGGCGTCGGCTATCTCGCCGCTCCGGTATTCGGACGGGCACCCGTCGCCGAGGCCGGAAATCTGAACGTGCTTGCCGCGGGAAACCCGGCACTCATCGACCGGGTGCAGCCGTTCTTCGATGTGATCGGCTCGCGCACATGGCGATTGGGAGAGCGCCCGGAGCAGGCGAATATCGTGAAGATCCTCGGAAACTATCTCATCGCCTCCGCCATCCAGTCGCTCGGCGAGGTGGTAAGCCTGGCGGAGCAGACCGGGGTGGATGCCGAGCATCTCGTCGACCTACTCACGTCGACGCTCTTTCCCGGTCAGGTGTATGCCTCCTACGGCGCGCTGATCGCCGAACGTCGCTATCAGCCAGCCGGTTTCACCACCGCACTCGGGCGTAAAGACCTACACCTTGCTTTAGACGCCGCTGCCGAGCACAACATCACCCTGCCGGTTGGTGAACTCCTCCGCGGCGTCTTCGATCAGGCGCTGCGCGATGGCTTCCGCGACCACGACTGGGCCTCGATCGCCGAGCAGCAGCCGCGCGTCGGGTGATCCGTATGACGTTGTGTTCGGAATGCGGGCACAACGTCATACGGAACACGTTGAGCAGGATTTGTGCCCCCGGCAGGACTCGAACCTGCGACCTAGAGATTAGAAGGCTCTTGCTCTATCCATCTGAGCTACGGAGGCGTGCCTCGGCCAAGGTCGGGGCGTGGCGAGTATATCGCCTCCCGAATGATGTTCCGACGTGATGGTCGCCTGTGGCAGGGGAGTGCCGTACTCGATGTGGCTCATCGATCCGCGACGCACCGGAAGCCGAGGTGGGAGGTTGCCGAGTCGTCGGTTTGTGGGGAGCGCGCGGCGGGCCGGTACCGCTGGCAGTACTGCGGAGAACATAAGTGCGATCCGCCCTTGGTGACGCGTGAGACGCGCGGCGACGTGGTGGGAGCGAGTAGGTCGGGTCGTCCGCCGGGGGACACCGTGATCAGTCCGGGGGGCACATGTCGCGGTGTGAAGACATCCGAGGTGCGTTCCCACACGTTGCCGATCATGTCGACCACGCCGAAGCCGTTGGCCGGATAGCTGCCCACCGGTGACGTCGCGCCCCAGCCGTCGTTGCGGTAGGGGAACCGGCCGATCCACGTATTGGCCAGAATCCGCCCCTCCGGATGTAGTTCATCGCCCCACTGATAGTCGCTCCCGGTATGTCCGCCCCGCGCCGCATACTCCCACTCGGCTTCCGTCGGCAGCCTGCGACCGGCCCACCGGGCATAGGCGTCGGCGTCGGCATAGGCGATCTGCACCACGGGATGATCGGCATTGTGCGCAGCCGATGAGTCTGGTCCGAGTGGTGTGCGCCAGGATGCACCAGGCTGCCAGCGCCACCACTGCCGCCAGTCCCGTAGATCCACGGGGCCGGCTGTCGGCGTGAACACCAGAGCACCCGGTACCAGCTCTGCCGGGTCGGCACCGGGGAAGTCTGCGGGGTCGATCTCACGTTCGGCCACCGTGACATAACCGGTGTCGGCGACGAACGCGGCGAACTGCGCGTTGGTCACCGGATGGCGTTCGATGGCGAACGCCCCGACGCTGCGCTCATGGGCGGGGCGTTCCTCCGGATAGAAGCGGTTCGAGCCCATCGTGAACCGCCCGCCGGGCAGCTCGATCAACTCGGTCAGCATCATCGCCTCGTGTTCATGTGTCGTGGATTGTGGGCAGCGTGACAACTTTCACGTACCGTTCACGCGTCTCGCGACGGGCCTCGGGGCCGTGCTCACGTTAGTGACTAGACTGGCACACCGTTGTGCCATGGGCGGGGTAGCCGTCGTGCACAGGAAGGCAGACGCGTGAGCGAATTCATCTACACCATGAAGAAGGTGCGCAAGGCGCACGGCGACAAGGTCATCCTCGACGACGTCACCATGTCGTTTTACCCCGGCGCCAAGATCGGCGTGGTGGGGCCCAACGGCGCGGGTAAATCGTCGATCCTCAAGATCATGGCCGGCATTGACCAGCCGTCGAACGGTGACGCATTCCTCGATCCCGACGCCACTGTCGGCATCCTTCTGCAGGAACCCCCGCTCGACGAGACCAAGACGGTCAAGCAGAACGTCGAAGAGGGCATGGGCGAGATCAAGGTGAAACTCGACCGCTTCAACGAGGTCGCCGAGCTGATGGCCACCGACTACTCCGACGAACTCATGGAGGAGATGGGCAGGCTCCAAGAGGATCTTGACAACGCCGACGCCTGGGATCTCGACAGCCAACTCGACCAGGCCATGGACGCCCTGCGTTGCCCGCCCGCAGACTCGCCCGTGACCAATCTTTCCGGCGGTGAGCGCCGCCGGGTCGCGCTCTGCAAGCTCCTGTTGTCCAAGCCGGATCTGCTGCTGCTCGACGAGCCGACCAACCACCTCGACGCTGAAAGCGTGCTCTGGCTCGAACAATTCCTCGCCACCTATCCGGGCGCGGTTCTCGCCGTCACGCACGATCGTTACTTCCTCGACCACGTCGCGGAGTGGATCTGCGAGGTTGACCGCGGCAAGCTGATTCCCTACCAGGGCAACTACTCCACCTATCTGGAGAAGAAGGCCGAGCGCCTCGAGGTGCAGGGTAAGAAGGATCAGAAGCTGCAGAAGCGGCTCAAGGAAGAGCTCGCCTGGGTGCGTTCGGGAGCCAAGGCGCGCCAGACCAAGAACAAGGCGCGGCTGAACCGCTACGAGGAGATGGCGGCCGAGGCGGAGAAGACCCGCAAGCTCGACTTCGAAGAGATCCAGATCCCCACGCCGCCCCGACTGGGCGATGTGGTTGTCGAAGTGTCTCACCTCGACAAAGGCTTCGATAGCCGCGTGCTGATCAAGGATCTCTCGTTCACCTTGCCGCGTAACGGCATTGTCGGCGTGATCGGTCCCAACGGAGTCGGTAAGACCACGCTGTTCAAGACGATCGTCGGCCTTGAAGAGCCAGACTCGGGCACGGTCAAGGTCGGCGAGACGGTCAAGCTGAGCTACGTCGACCAGAACCGCGCGAACATCGACCCGAAGAAGTCGGTGTGGGAAGTCGTCTCCGACGGTAACGACTACATCGAGGTCGGCCAGAACGAGATGCCCTCGCGAGCCTATGTCAGCGCCTTCGGGTTCAAGGGCCCCGATCAGCAGAAGCGCGCCGAGGTGCTCTCCGGTGGTGAGCGTAACCGCCTCAACCTGGCGTTGACGCTCAAGGAGGGCGGCAACCTGATCCTGCTGGATGAGCCCACCAACGACCTCGACGTCGAAACCCTCGGATCGCTGGAGAACGCGCTGGAACAGTTCCCCGGGTGTGCCGTGGTGATCTCGCACGACCGCTGGTTCCTCGACCGCACCTGCACGCACATCCTGGCGTGGGAGGGAAATGTCGAAGAGGGGACGTGGTTCTGGTTCGAGGGCAACTTCGAGGCGTACGAGGCCAACAAGGTTAGCCGTCTCGGATCTGATGCTGCACGTCCGCACCGGGTGACGCACCGCAAACTCACGCGAGACTGACACGCGGGCTCTGCCATCGCGGTAGGGTCATTGTGGTACATCGTTGATCCCCGGATGAAGGGTGAGTGGGTTGTCCCACGCGGAATTGCTTCTAGCGCAAGTGATTCCGTGCTATTTCAACCCTCATTCGGTGGATGTCGGCACCGGTTCGGCTATTGTCGGGAGCCCGGTGGATGATCACGATGGGTACGCTCGGGTCCGACGTCATCTTGATGTCGCGTTCATCCGGACGGCGGGTCGGTCGATGGTTGAGGTGGTCAACACCGACGCCGTCGGCGCGGATATCGTCGTCGTTACCGATGACATGCCGCTGCTAGTGGAGGCGGTGCTGGCCGCGGTGGAGGCTCGCGATCTTTCGATCGGACGTATCGATCATCCGGTGCTGGCGGTGACCCGCGATGCGGCCGGGCGTCTGACCGGCGTGTCCCGCGGCCGCGACGGGGATATGGAGTCGTGGATCTATGTGACCGCGCTCGCCGGACGTGGCGGGATAGACGCCGCGGGGTTGCGCGCCGAGCTGATCGAGGTGATCGACCGCGTCCGCGACGTCGATACCGACGTGGTGGCGATGCGCGGGCAACTGTCCTCGTGTGCCGCCGACTGCGCGGTGACTCCGGTGACGGCGGAATCGGGCATCTCGGCGACCGAGAGCTATCAGTATGCTCGGCTGCTCGACTGGTTTGCCGGCAGTCGCTTTGTGCCGTTGGGATACGCGCGAGCATCCGGTGGCGGCGAACTTACCGGGCAGCTGGGGGTATGGCGCGGCGCAACGGTGCGCGCCCGGTTTACCCCGATCACCGACGTCCCGCTCCTGCCGCGAATATCGCGGGTGTACCTTAAGACCGGGGTGCAACGATCCAATTACCCTATTCTGATCCAGATTCCGGCGTTTGATGAATCCGGGGTGTACGTCGGAGAGCACCGCTTCCTAGGGATGTTCACGTCGTCGGGACTTCATCAGACGATCCTCGATATCCCGGTGCTCGGGTCGAAGGTGCACGAGGTGCTCCGGCGCGCCGGAGTCGATCCCGATTCCTTCGCCGGTGAATCGATGATCGAACTGTTGCAGAACTATCCGCTCGTGGAGATGTTCGCCATAGACAGTAGCGAACTGGGCCGCCGGGTGCAGGAACTGCTCGACGCCGTCGCCACCCGATCGCTGAGAGTGTTCCTGCAGGTCAATCCGCAGGGGCAGACGGCAACCGCACTGATCTACCTGCCCCGGGATCGGTACAACACCAATTCCCGTCTTGCACTGCAGGAGACGGTCCGTCACCGACTACACGGCAGTGCGCTCGAATACTCGGCCAGGGTCAGTGAAATGCCGCTGGCGCTGCTGCGGGTGACGGTCCGGGTCGAGGCCACCGCGGCGGCGTCGTTAGGGTCCTTCGATACCGGCACCGCTGCTGTGGCAGATATGCGGCAGGCGCTCGCCGAATCCATTCGGAGCTGGGATGACCGCGTACGTGAATCTGCGCTGGCGACAACGTCATCCACTGTGATCGCACACGGCGGCATAGATGCACTGCTGCGCCTGATCCCGTCGCTACCCGACGACTACAAGGATCAGCGTGCCCCGGCGGCCGCAGTCACCGACCTCATTCGTGTAGTCGATCTCGCCGCCGGAGAGCTATCGGTCGCGTTAGACCGTCGCGTCGGCAGCCGATCGCGCGATGAATCTGAACTCGCTGCGCGACAAGCGCTATGGGATTTTACCCTCTACTTGTGCGGGGAGTCGGCAACGCTGACCGACGTGCTGCCGGTAGTGCACAGCCTTGGCCTCGATGTTGTTGACGAACACCCGTACCGGCTGGTCAGATCCGACGGCAGTATCTGCCACGTCTACGAATTCGGAGTTACCCTGGCCGACCAGATGACGGTCGATACCGGCGGGGACGAGGATCTGGAAGAACGATTCACCGAGGCATTTCTCCAGATCTGGCGACGCAACGCCGAGATCGACGCCTACAACGAACTCATCATCCGCTGTGGGCTCCGCTGGCGAGAGGCGGCGATGTTGCGTGCCTACGGCGCCTACCTGCGTCAGTGTGGATTCGCCTACAGCCCAGCTCATATCGCGCGGACCCTGGGGCATCATCGGGCGGTGACCCGTGGGCTCGTCGATGTTTTCGAGGCATCGTTTGATCCCGGACGGGCCGATGTCCGTCGCCGTGAGCAGCTACTCGCGGCGCTGGGCGAGGAAGTCGCACGGGTACTGGGCCTCGATGCCGACCGCATCGTATCGGCCTTTACCGCTGCGGTCATCGCCACCGTTCGCACGAATTTCTATGTGCCCGCGGACGCTAAGGGATCGGATCCGGACGCCCCGGACGCGACGCACCGCCCGGTGATGGCGTTCAAGTTGCGGCCGCGAGACATACCGCAGACTCCCCAGCCGCGGCCCGAATATGAGATTTTCGTGTATTCGCCCCGGATCGAAGGGGTGCATCTGCGATTCGGGGCGGTGGCCCGCGGCGGCCTGCGCTGGTCGGACCGGCGCGAGGATTTCCGCACCGAGATACTCGGCCTCGTCAAGGCACAGGCGGTCAAGAACGCGGTCATCGTCCCGGTGGGCGCCAAGGGCGGATTCGTCGTGAAACGACCGCCCGCGGCGACCGGTGACGCCGGAGCTGATCGCGCGGCGCAGCGGGCCGAGGTGCTCGACTGTTATCGGCAGTTCATCTCCGGTCTACTCGACGTCACCGACAACCTGGATCGCTCCACCGGTGCGGTGATCGCGGCGGATTCGGTGATCCGCCGCGACGGCGATGACCCATATCTGGTGGTGGCCGCCGACAAGGGCACGGCAACCTTTTCCGATATCGCCAACGCGGTCGCCGCGCGCTACGGGTTCTGGCTCGGGGATGCCTTCGCATCGGGCGGATCGGCCGGATATGACCACAAAGCGATGGGTATCACCGCACGTGGCGCCTGGGAATCGGTGAAGCGACATTTTCGAGAGATGGGTGTCGACACCGCGTCGCACGACTTCACGGTCGTCGGCATCGGCGACATGAGTGGCGACGTGTTCGGCAACGGAATGCTGCTCTCCGAGCACATCAGGCTCGTCGCCGCCTTTGACCACCGGCATATCTTCGTCGATCCGCAGCCGGTCGCGGCCACCTCGTTCGCGCAACGGAAGCGGTTATTCGCGTTACCGCGCTCATCGTGGGCCGACTATGACACCTCGGTGATCAGTGCGGGCGGAGGGGTGTGGTCGCGGGAACTCAAATCGATCCCGGTGAGTGCGCAGATGCGCCAGGCACTAGGCATCGACGCGGACATCGTTGCGCTTTCGCCGCCGGAGCTGATCCGCGCAATCCTGTTGGCGCCGGTGGATCTGCTCTGGAACGGCGGTATCGGCACCTACGTCAAGGCGTCGACGGAATCGGATGCCGACGTCGGCGATAAAGCCAACGACGCGATCCGGGTTAATGGAAATCAATTGCGAGCCAAGGTTTTCGGTGAAGGAGGCAACCTTGGCGCGACCGAACGCGGACGCATCGAGTTCGATCTCGCCGGTGGTCGGGTCAATACCGACGCGATGGACAACTCGGCCGGGGTGGACTGCTCCGATCATGAGGTCAACATCAAGATCGCGCTCGACGCGGCAGTCTCGGCGGGCACGCTGGAGCATTCCGAGCGGGATGGGCTGCTTGAGTCGATGACCGGTGAGGTGGCTGAACTGGTTCTCGCCGATAATATTTCGCAGAACGCTGAACTGGGCTTCAGTCGTACCTTCGCCCTCGACCGCGTCGACGTACATGCGCGGCTACTGCATGAACTCGCCGAGAGGGGCGTGGATCTGCGCCTGGAGGCGCTGCCCACGCCCCAACAACTGCTCTCCCGAGCGCGTGCGGAGATACCCCGCGTCTTGACGTCGCCGGAACTGGCGACGCTGATGGCGCACGTCAAACTCATCGCCAAGGCGGATCTACTGGCCAGCGACCTGCCCGATAACGACGTGTTCGCCGATCGGCTCGTCGGCTATTTCCCGGCACCGTTACGGCAACGGTTCGCCGGCGAAATCCACGGACACCGGTTGCGGCGGGAGATCGTCGCTACCGTGTTGGTAAACGACGTCATCGACGGAGCTGGGCTGACGCACCTATTCCGGCTCCGCGAGGCCACCGGAGCGACCACCACCGAGGCGGTGCGGGCCTTCGTTGTCGCAGAACGTGTCTTCGGCATGTCGGATCTGTTCACTCGGATCTTGCACGCACCCGCGCCAGTGGCCGTTGTCGACAGCATGATGTTCTACGCCCGGCGGCTGTTGTTCCGGGCATCGCGGTGGTTTCTCGCATTCCGGCCGCAGCCGCTGGCGATCGCCGCCGAGATCACCCGCTACACCGATCGGATCGCCGAACTGTCGACAGTGTTCGACGGCTGGTTTGGTGCCAGCTCCGCGGCGGATGTCGATCAGCGAGTCGCACATTACGAGAGTGCGGGAGTGGCAACCGATCTCGCCCGCACAGTGGCCGTGAGCCTGCACCGTTTCTGCCTGCTTGACATCATCGACGCCGCCGAGATCGCCGACCGTGATCCGGTGGAGGTCGGCGAACTGTACTTCGCGGTGATGGAGAATTTCGGTCTCGAAGATCTACTCACCGCGGTATCCCGCCTGGACTCTGGTGACCGCTGGCATGCGTTGGCGCGCCTCGCATTACGTGATGATATACACGGAGCGCTCCGCGCCGTGACGTTGAAGATCCTCGAAAGCAGTGAACCCGATGAGTCCACTGCAGACAAGATCACCGAGTGGGAGGCGTCGTACTCGTCGAGGCTGGGTCGGGTGCGCGCGGTACTCACCGATATCGAGCACACCGCAAATCTGGATCTGGCGACGTTGTCTGTCGCCGCGCGGCAATTGCGCAGCGTAATCAGGTGATCGCCGCGGGGTGATACTGGGGGAGAGGCCCAGTCTGAGCATGGATGGGGTAACGAACAGACGAAAGGATCAGGGTGCTCGGCGAGGATGAGGGAATAACCACGAACGATGGTTTTGTGGTGAAGGTTCCAGTGCGATGGTCAGACATGGATGTTTTCGCACATATCAATCATGCCCGGATGGTCACCCTGCTTGAGGAGGCTCGTATCCCGTGGCTTTTCTACGATGAACGGCCGACGGCGTCGCTGCGCGAGGGGTGCGTGGTTGCCGATCTGCGCGTGAAATATCAGGCGCAGGTGCGCCACGATCAGGGACCTATCGTGGTGACCATGTTCGTCGAGCGGGTGCGGGCCGTGGATTTCGTCGTCGGCTACGAAGTGCGGCCGAATAAGTCGGCACCGACGGATAAGCCCGCGGTCCTCGCCTCGACGCAACTCGTCGCATTCGATGTCGATGCGCAGAAGCTGCGTCGACTCACCTCGGGCGAACGCGACTATCTGGAACAATTCCGCCGCCCGGCGTCAATTACCAAGTGAGTAGGAACCATATGTGCTGCCATCAAACGAGGGCGTACCGGATGAATTCTGTTCGATGGTCCCCGAACGCCATCTGACGCCCGCCGGTGCGCATGACCGGGCCGATGCACTCGCGTTTTTGACTCGCGCGATCCGCCTTGATGAGGCGCCGGTTGTCCGGTTGTCGCGGCGTCCAGACGGTCTGGTGGGACTGTGGGCGCACACCGGTTTCGACGTTCTGGTTACCAGGTCGATTTTCGCGACCATCGCACCGGCCGACATCGTGTGCGATGCGGCGACACTGCGCGCCGTATTGGCCCGTGGGCGAGACGATGAACCCGCCGACCCGGGAATGTCGTTGGATTCGGCATGGCGCGGAGCGCTACCCGCTCGTACCGGCTACCGCCAACTCGACGACGTGCCCGCGGGCACCGTCGTCGGCGTCACCCGTGACGGGGCGCGGCTGGCACGCGAGGGCGGCAGTGCATTCGGACCCGCCACCGGCCTGCTCGATCAGGGCGTGCTCGACGTCACCTCGGCCGAAGGTCAGCTACATGCCACCGTGTCATTGCGTTCCCTTTTTGCACTTACCGCAATGGGTTTCGTCCGGGACCGGGATGGCCGAGAAATCACCGAGACTTCACCGATAGCAGCGATCGCCGCTGATGAACCGGTACGAATCCGTATGTCGGCGGCCTGGATTCGCATCGACGCACGATTCGGTTCGGTGTATCAGCGCCGGCATCGGGATATGAGTGTCACGGTACTGGGTTAGCCTTGTCGGTCGCGGGGAACCTGGCGGCGGGTAAAGCCGTCGCCCGCGGCGGAGAGCCGGTAGTGTTGTGCGAGTGACTCATCGGTTGTTCTCATACGGAACGTTGCGGCAATCGGGCGTGCAGCAGGCCCTATTCGGTCGGGAGGTGCCCACCGTCGACGATGTACTGGAAGGCTTTCGGCTGGAGTGGGTGACGATCACCGACCCGGATGTGATTGCCGCCAGTGGTAGCGATCGCCATCCGATCCTGCGTAACGGCGAGGCAGCCGACGCGGTGCCGGGAGCCTATCTTGAACTTGACGATGACGAATTGGCGGCTGCCGACGACTACGAGGTTGATGACTACGTGCGCGTCGAGGCGCGGTTACGGTCAGGAGTGAATGCCTGGGTGTATGTGGGGGTGCAGGAGCACTGATCGGTCGGGGATCGGCGCCGGGGTGGGCCCGGCCCGGCTGGTACTCAGACCAGCCAGGCTGAGGAATTCGGTGCCAGCTGCCCCTCGATCAGCGGAGAGCTCGTCAACAGTAACTCGCCCGGGGGCAGCGGAATTGGCGCATCGGTGGTGTTAAGCGCACAAATCAGCAGGCCGACGTCGCGGCGAAATGCGAGACACCCCTCCGGGGCGCCATACCATTCCACCGTATCGCCCTCGAATTCTGGCCGTTCGTAACGTAATTCGATTGCCTGCCGATACAGCGACAGCGTCGAACCGACGTCTTCGAGTTCGCTTTCGACAGTGAAACGCGCCCACGTATCCGGTATGGGCAACCAGGTGTCGGCGTTGGTGGAGAAGCTAAACGGCGGCTCGGATCCTTCCCAGGGCAGGGGAACCCGGCACCCGTCGCGACCACGTTCGGTATGGCCGGAGCGCTCCCACACCGGATCCTGTAACGCGTCGTCGGGAAGATCCACGCTCGGCAGCCCGAGTTCGGCGCCGTTATAGATGAATACCGTTCCGGGTAGCGCTAATTCCACGAGGATCATCGCTCGCGCCCGGGCGAGACCGAGATCGATATCGACATCCGCCCCGTCGCCGGTGGTGCCGTAGCGGGTGACTTCGCGGTCGACGTCATGATTGGATAGCGTCCACGTCGCCACACCGCCCACCGACAACACGGCGTCGAGTGAATTTTCGATGGCGTCGCGGATGGCGTTGACCTCGAATGGTGCTTTGGCAAGCCGAAAATTGAAGCCCAAATGCAGTTCGTCGGGACGGACGTACTCGGCGAATCGGGTGTTGTCATCTACCCAGATCTCACCGACATTCGCCGCACCGGGGTAGTCATTCATCACTGTGCGGATCTTGCGATGAATCTCATGCACCGCGGCATTGTTGAAGCGGGGGTCGTCGTCGCTGTTTTCCAGCAGGCCGACCTTATCCGCATCCATATCGGGCAGACCGGGTGGCTTGGCCATGCCGTGGGCGACGTCGATGCGGAATCCGTCGACGCCGCGGGCAAGCCAGAACCTCAGTGTCTCTTCAAGATCGGTGAAGACCTCAGGATTCTCCCAGTTCAAGTCCGGCTGCTCGGCGGCAAAAATATGGAGATACCACTGGCCGGGGGAGCCGTCGGCCTCGGTGACCCGTGTCCATGCGGGTCCGCCGAAGATGCTCGGCCAGTTATTCGGCGGCTCGTTACCGTCCTCGCCCCGCCCGTCGCGGAAGATGTAGCGGGCTCGCTCGGGACTTCCCGGACCGGCCGCGAGCGCGTCGACGAACCACTGATGTTGGTCGCTGGTGTGGTTGGGCACCAGATCCATGGTGACGCGGATACCGCGGTCATGTGCTTCGGCGATCAGCTCGTCGAACTGCGCGAGATCGCCGAAAAGCGGGTCGATGTCACGCGGATCGGAGACGTCGTATCCGTGATCGGCCATCGGTGAACGCATGATGGGGCTCAGCCAGATCGCATCGATCCCGAGGAGTTCGAGGTAGCCGAGCTTGTCGATGACACCGGCGAGGTCGCCCACTCCGTCACCGCTGAGATCGGAGAAGGAACGCGGATAGATCTGGTAGAACACCGCCGAGCGCCACCATGTGTCATCAGTCGGATCGAGTTGGGTGGCATGAGGAGTGACGATCGGATCGGGCACGACGGCGTCATCTTCGGGAGCGCTGTCATCTTCGGTAACGGCGTCGCCGGCGCTGTCGCCTGCGGAATCTCCGCCATCGTCGGGTGCGCCCGCAACGGGTTCGTCTGCAGTGGCGTCGTCCTCGTCCTCAGGCACCTCGTCCTCAGGCACCTCGTCCTCAGACACCTCCCCTTTAGATTCCTCGTCCTCAGACTGCTCGTCCTCAGACACTTCGCCTTCAGATTCGTCGACCGGGGCAGAGTCGCCGTCGGTCGGGTCGATCTCATGGGACTCGGGCAGCGCGGTCGCGAGGCTATCCGACTCTGCCGCCAGATCAGTGTCGTCACTGCCGGTATCGGCACTACTGGTATCGGCACTACCGGTGACGTCGCTACCGGTGACGTCACTGCCGGTGCCGTCACTACCCGTAACGTCGCTGTCGGCGGGGTCGACCCTGCCGCCGTCCGGTGTCTCATCGCTCACCCGAATGATTCTGCCCTACCTGATAATTTGCGCAGAAATCAAGGTCGTATCGGCGCGTCGTCGCAGACGCGCGCAGGGCCGCTTAGACCGGCGAGTTCATCATCGACTGTGCGGCCATATTCATGTAGTCGAGCAGGGCGGCCCGGTGCGGGGCGTCGAGCGTGTCGTCGCCGATCGTGGCGATCGCGATCTTCATGCAGCGCAGCCACGCGTCACGTTCGATGGGTCCGATGCGGTACGGGTGATGACGCATACGTAGTCGTGGATGCCCCCGCTCATCCGAATACGTACGTGGGCCGCCCCAATACTGTTCGAGGAACATGCGCAGCCGCCGCTCGGCGGGGCCGAGATCTTCTTCGGGGTAGAGCGGTCGGAGTACGTCGTCGTCGGCGACTTCCGCATAGAACACGCGAGCGATCGTCGCGAACGTGTCGGCGCCGCCGACTTCGTCGTAGAACGTGTGCCCGTGCGTCGTAGTTGGTGGACCGCCAGATTGGGGGCCGCTCACCGGGATGTCACCACTCACGCCCGCTATTGTCCCCGTGCGCACCGAAGCGCTCAACATCGCGGGGCGCATCGGCCGGAGCGGTGCCACCGAAGGATCTGTTCTACGACGCGCTGTAGGGGTCGCTGCCCGGTAGTCGGCCGGGTGGGCTAAATTGATCACACGACCTGCCCGGTGCGGAGCCCCGCGCGAGTGGGTGGCCGACCGCAAGTGCGGCGATCGAACGAAAGGGTGACATGGACAACCTGATCGTCTACATAGGACTGCCCGTCACGATCCTGGTGGTGCTGTCTGCCGCCGCGTGTGTGGTGTCGATGGCGTTCTCGTCGGGGGTCAAGTATCCCAAGCTGAAGGAATACACCCTCGATCAGCCGTGGGATCGTGAGCCGTTGCTCTTCAGCGCCACGGATATTTCGCCGGTCGCATTGCCGCGTCACGCGGAACCCAGCGATGTGGATGGAGGTTCGGCAAGTGCCAAGTGGTGAGGTTTCGCCCGCGACCGACACGGTCGTCTTCTCGTCGGGTGCGGCGCTGCCGACCGGCACCGTGGTGACTAACAGCGGTCGGGTATCGTCCGCTCGTTTCCCCGGTCATGCGCCAGCGACGCCCCCCTTCGCCAGGGACGAGTTGATCGCGCTTGACGATGCGCTCAAGGCCGCAAGCGAAAAGGCGCTCGTGCGGTTTTCGGTGTTCATCGGTGATCTCGGCACGGACCCCGTAGCCGACGCCCGCGCGATTCTCGCCAAGGCGCCCGAGTCGGCGCATGCCGCGCTCATCGCCGTGTCACCGAATACGCACGACGTGGTTGTGGTGTCCGGCAGCGAAGTGGCCAGCCGGGTCAACGACCGTGTCGCGGGTCTTGGCGTGACCGCTGCGATATCGAGCATCCGCCAGGGCCAGCTCATCGACGGGCTGGTCTCGGCGCTGCACGTGATCGCCACCGCTGCCGCGAATAACTGAGCTACCACCGCACCCTGCGCACCCCCCGCTACAGGGTGCGCATCACCGATGTCGGATTCGGCCCCGGATACCCAGGTGGGTATCCGGGGCCGAACTGTCTTAGCTCGCGTCGAATTCGCGTGCGCGCAGCGACCGTTCGACTCCGGCGCGGCCCTCGCTGATCAGCCGCTTGAGTGCGGGAGCGTGATCGCCGGCGAGGAACTCGTCGGCGGCGGCCAGCGCCTGTGGGCTGATGGCCCACGACGGATACAGTCCGACGACAACCGTCTGGGCAACCTCGCTGGACCGGCGTGCCCATACCTGCGGCACCGCCGCGAAATACTTGGTGAGGTACTCGTGCAGCAGATCCTCCTGGCCGGGCCGCGCGAATCCCTCGATCATGGTGCGCGTGTAGATATTCGACAGTGAATCATCGCTGATCGCCTGCTCCCACGTGTGCGCCTTCACCGGTGCGAACGGGCGCGACGCGCGTGCCGCCGCAGCCTGGCGGGTGCCGGCGGCGGTGTTGTCGCGTTCCTGTTCGGCGTCGATCACCGGTGTGTGTGCCGGATCGGTGTCAATGGCGCCGGCACTGGCCAACGCACGTACCAGGCGCCAGCGCAGGTCGGTATCCACCGTGAGCCCGGTCAGCCCGTACGCGGCAGGATCGGCCCCGTCGAGGAGCGCCGTCAGCAACGGCAGCTGATCGTCGTTGACCTTGTTGGCGAGCAGGCTGTTGAAAAAGGCGAGTTGATGATCCGAGCCGGGCTCCGCGCCGCGGGCCAGTTCCAACAGTCGGGCCGAGAATTCCGATGATCCCGTAGTCGCCACCCAGTCGGGATCGGCGTAGGAGCCGAGCGCGGTGGCTGCCTGCAGCAGCACCCGCTGTACTACCCCGATTTCGGTTTCCGCGGCGATACCGCGCGCCACCAGCTCGACGAAATCACGTGCCTTCATCTGTGCCTGGCGGGTCATTTCCCACGCCGCCGACCATACGAGGGTGCGGGGCATGGAGTCGGCGATATCACCGATCCGCGCGGTCGCGGTCGCCAGTGATTCGGGGTCGAGGCGCACCGACGCGTAGGTGAGGTCGTCGTCGTTGATGAGTACGAGTTTGCCGCGGTGCACACCGATGAGATCGGCGACGTCGGTGCGCTCACCCTCGACGTCGAGTTCCACACTATGCGTGCGATGCAACTGTCCGGAGCCGTTGTCGTCGTATATGCCGACGCGGAGACGGTGGATGCGGGTTTCGCCGGCACCTGGCGCGGCACCCTCCTGCACGATGGTGAATCGGGTGAACTTACCGTCGGCGGCGAGGTCGAAATCGGGGCGTAAAACGTTGATTCCGGTGGTGCGCAGCCACTGGCTGCCCCAGTCGGAGAGATCTCGGCCCGACGATTTCTCCAGTGCGGCAAGCAGATCCGAGAATCCGGCGTTGGCGAACCGGTGGGCATGGAAATAATCGCGCAGCCCGGCGAGGAAATCCTCCAGGCCGACGTAGGCCACCAACTGCTTGAGCACCGATGCGCCCTTGGCATAAGTGATTCCGTCGAAGTTCACCTCGACCGCGGCGATGTCGGGAATGTCGGCGGCCACCGGGTGCGTCGAGGGCAACTGATCCTGGCGATAGGCCCATGATTTTTCGACATTGGCGAATGTGGTCCACGCACTGGTGTATTCGGTGGCCTCGGCCTGGCATAGCACTGAGGCGAAGGTGGCAAAAGACTCGTTGAGCCACAGGTCATCCCACCACTTCATGGTCACCAGGTCGCCGAACCACATGTGTGCCATCTCATGCAGCACGGTCTCCGCGCGGCGTTCGTACAGGTATTTCGTTACGCGGGAACGGAATACATAATCTTCCAGGAAAGTTACCGCGCCCGCGTTTTCCATCGCGCCGGCATTGAATTCGGGAACGAAAAGCTGATCGTATTTGCCGAATGCATAGGGTATGCCGAAGTTCTTGTGGTAGAAGGCAAATCCCTGTTTAGTTTCGGTGAACAGGCGATCGGCATCCATATGCTCGGCCAGCGAAGCACGGCAGTAGATACCAAGCGGAATATCACCGTGATCGTCGGAATAGGTGTCAGTCCAGCGGGCATACGGCCCGGCGATGAGCGCCACCAGATAGGTGCTCATCTTCGGGGTCTCACCGAAGCGGTGCACACCCGGTTCGTCGGTTGGATCGTTGACCACCGCGGCATTGGAGATGACTTTCCAGTCGTCTGGTGCGGTGACGGTGAGGGTGTAGGTGGCCTTGAGGTCAGGCTGATCGAAAGACGCGAACATCCGCTTGGCGTCTGCCGTCTCGAACTGCGAATAGAGATAGACCGAACCGTCGGCGGGGTCGACAAAACGGTGCAGGCCCTCGCCGGTATTGGAATAAGCGCAATCGGCGACGACGGTCAGGGTGTTCTGGGCCGCCAGATCTCCCAGCACAATCCCCACCGACTCGTCGAAATCGGTGATATCGAGTTCGGTGCCGTTGAGGGTCGCCGACACCAGGGTGGGGGCGACGAGGTCGATGAATGTCGTGGAGCCGGGGATCGCGGTGAACGCAACGGTGCTGGTGGACCGGAAGGTCTCCACGCCCGGATTGCCGCTGCCGTCGGTGAGATCGAGTGCGATGTTGTAGTGGGAGACGTCGATGGTGGCGGCGCGCTCGGCGGCTTGGTCTCTGGTGAGGTTCGGAGCAGTCACAACCGTCAGCTTAACGCCGGAGTGTGACGTGGAATCGGTGAGCGATAGCGCTGGTTGAATGGGGAGGAGCGCACCGATCGCGGGTGCCCGACGACCGAGAGGAACGAACGAATGGCCGGAACCGATCGCGTAGATTTCTGGTTCGACCCGCTGTGCCCGTGGTGCTGGATCACCTCGCGCTGGATTCTGGAGGTCGAGAAGGTTCGCGATATCAGCGCTAATTTCCACATCATGAGCCTTGCCGTTCTCAACGAGGGGCGTGATATCCCCGACTCCTATCGCCAGAGCCTCACGAAGGCATGGGGCCCGGTGCGAGTGCTTGCCGCGGCCGCCGCATCGAAGGGTGATGACATTCTGCTACCGCTGTACACGGCACTGGGCACGCGAATCCATAACCAGGGCAATAAGGATTACGATGATGTGATCGCCGGTTCGCTCGCTGAACTCGGACTCGATCCGGTGCTCGCCGCCGCCGTCGGTAGCTCCGAGTACGACGAGGCGATCCGAGTGAGCCACCACAAGGGGATGGATAAGGTCGGCGCGGATGTGGGTACGCCCACGATTCACGTCAACGATGTGGCGTTCTTCGGGCCGGTGCTCTCACGTATCCCGCGCGGCGAGGTGGCGGGGACCGTGTGGGACGGTGCGGTGGCACTCGCCTCTTACCCGCACTTCTTCGAACTCAAGCGGACTAGGGACGAGAGCCCGCAGTTCGACTGAGCGGATACGCGGGGGGTAGCGGAGATGATGAGTCGGCCCGGTCGCTCTATAGTGACGCCATGCGCGTCTATCTCGGTGGAGACCATGCCGGATTCGAACTCAAGGGCCAGATCGCGGAGCATCTGCGCAACACCGGGCATGAGGTGATCGACTGCGGTGCTCACGTCTACGACGCCGTTGACGACTACCCGGCGTTCTGTATCGATGCCGCGCAGCGCACGGTTAACGACCCCGGCAGCCTGGGAATCGTCCTCGGCGGCAGCGGAAATGGTGAACAGATCGCGGCGAACAAGGTGAAGGGCGCGCGCTGCGCACTCGCCTGGAGCGTGGAAACCGCCCAGTTGGCACGTCAGCACAACAACGCGCAACTGATCGGGATCGGCGGGCGTATGCACACCGTCGAGGAGGCGTTGGCGATCGTCGATGCCTTCATTGCGACATCGTGGTCGGGGGAAGCACGCCATCAGCGTCGCATCGACATCCTCGACGAGTACGAGACGACCGGGGTCGCACCCGCGCTGCCGCAATCCTGACCGGGCGACATGCCCGAGGGACATACCCTGCACCGCCTCGCGCGGCGCCAACAGCGGCTCTTCGGCGGCCACCGGGTGCGGGTCAGTAGCCCCCAGGGCAGATTCGTCGATGGTGCGGCGGTTGTCGACGGTATGACATTCACGGCCGCCGATGCCTGGGGTAAACACCTGATCCAGCGCTACCAGGATGGTCGGCGCGAACAACTGATCCATGTCCATCTCGGTCTGTACGGTGTGTTCACCGAGCTTGAGGTGCCGATGGGGGAGCCGGTCGGCGCGGTGCGGCTGCGTATACACGACGACGCACATGGCGTAGATCTGCGCGGACCCACCGCGTGTGAGCTGTTTACGCTGGCCGATCTGGATGCGTTGACCGCGCGCCTGGGACCCGACCCGTTGCGTCGCGATGCCGATCCGCAACGCGCCTGGCGGGCGATCGGCAAATCGCGGCGGCCGATCGGTGCGTTGCTCATGGATCAGAAGGCGATCGCCGGTGTCGGCAACGTTTACCGCGCCGAGGTGTTGTTTCGCGCGGGGATCGATCCGATGCGGCCAGGAAGGTCGCTCACCACAACCCAATTCGAGGCGATCTGGGATGACCTCGTCGCGTTGATGAAGATAGGGGTGCGGCGCGGCCGTATTCATGTGGTGCGGCCGGCGGACGATCACGGTGCCCCGTCATATGCGCCCGACCGTCCACGCACCTATGTCTACCGGCGGGCGGGGCAGGCGTGCCGGATATGCGGTAGCACGATAGCCCGCACCGAACTTGAGGGACGCAACCTCTACTGGTGTCCGGGCTGCCAGAGCTGAGACCCGACCGACGGAGCATGTGGGTGCTCGCGATGCACCCGCGCTGGAGATGGACCCGTGCTTGCGATGAACCCATGTTCGCGATGAACACAGCGAACATTCAGCGGCTATGCGGGGTTGTTCTCATCCGGGCGGCCGAGAGTGGAAGCTATGCCAGCACATCGCCCAGCTACTGACACGCCAGCCGCTGGGGCTGAGGCGATCACCGTGCTGGCCGTCGGCGGAACAGGTGAATCGTGGGAGGGGGATTCACGCACCCGGGTCAGTGGGATGCTCGAAGCCGTCACCGAGCATCTCGACGAGAGGTTCCGTTCCCGCTGGGTGGGTTACCCGGCCAGCTACGGCCCCGCCACGGCCCGCCGCGCGATGAGTTACGCGAGCAGCGTGGAGGCGGGTGTCGCACGGTTGGGCGTGGTGTGCGACGAGATCGGGGGGCCACTGGCCTTTATCGGATATTCACAGGGTGCGGTGGTTGTGCGTGAATTCCTGCATCGCGCGGCCGCGAGCGGACGATTGCCTACCGATCGCATCGTCGCGGTGGGTTTCGTCGCCGATCCGCATCAGCCGCCCGGTGCCGTACCCGGGTGCGCCGGATGGGGCGTGGCCGGGGCGGGAGCGCCGTTGCCGGCGGATATCCCGGTGCGCTGGGTGGGCACCCCCGCCGACATGATCTGCAACTGCGAACCCGATTCATTGATCCGTGATATCGCCGACCTGACCCCCGCGCTGGAGTTGGCGCGGCCGGGGCGGTGGCTGACGTCGATGGTGCAGACATTGCGCGCGAATGCTTTTCAGAATGCGGCCCGTACCTCGGTGTCACCGGCGCAGTGGCGACGTGATGTGGCCCGGTTACGGGCCGCGTCGACGGCGATCCGCCACTATCTTCCGGCGCTCATCGTCTGGCACACGCTGGTGATCAACAACCCCTCCGGCGGTCGGCATACGTCTTACCGTTCGGAGCCGTATCGGGCTTTGGTAACCGATCCGGATACCACCGGGTGCCAGAGCATTGCGCATTGGCTGCAGGTCTGTGCGACTTTCCGACAAGTTTACCTTCTCGATTCGTGCGAGTCCCTCCGCTGAGTGACACTGAGTGGGTCCAGAGCGGGGTGGGGTCCAGAGCGGGCCGAGCAGCGGTACCAAGGGAAGAGGCTGACACATGGATCATTTCGACATTGTTGTCATCGGGTCCGGTCCGGCGGGGCAGAAGGCGGCGATCGCGGCGGCAAAGCTCGGAGCGCGCGCGGCGATCGTGGAGCGCCGCAACATGGTGGGCGGCGTATGCATCAACACCGGAACGATCCCGTCGAAAACATTGCGTGAGGCGGTGCTGTATCTGACCGGTCTCAATCAGCGCGAAATGTATGGCCAGTCCTACCGGTTGAAGTCGGATATCACCGTTAGCGACCTTTCCGCACGGACCACGCATGTGGTGGGTAAGGAGATCGACGTCATCCAGAATCAGCTGGCGCGCAACAACGTAACCCTACTCATCGGCAGCGCCCATTTCGTCGGGCCACATGAGATCGCGATCGAAGATGCGACCGGCGACCTCAAACATGTCAATGCCGACAAATTCGTCATCGCCGTCGGCACGCGGCCGGCCCGACCGGACACCGTCCAATTCGACGGCACCACAGTCGTCGATTCGGATCAGATCCTCAATCTCGATCGGGTACCGACCTCAATGGTCGTGGTGGGCGCCGGGGTGATCGGCATCGAATACGCATCGATGTTCGCCGCACTCGGCAGCAAAGTCACCGTGATCGAGCAGCGCCCGGCAATGCTGGATTTCTGTGACCGCGAGATCGTCGAGGCGCTGCAATATCAATTGCGTGAGCGCGGGGTGACTTTCCGGTTCGGCGAACAGGTCAACACCGTGGAGACCCATCCGTCGGGCACATTGACGATCCTGCAGTCGGGGAAGAAGATTCCCGCCGATACCGTCTTGTACTCGGCTGGGCGACAAGGTGTTTCCGACGAACTGAAGGTTGATGTGGCGGGTTTGACCGCCGACAAACGCGGGCGGATCAAGGTCGACGAGAATTTCCGCACCGAGGTGGAACACATCTACGCGGTCGGCGATGTCATCGGATTCCCGGCGCTGGCCGCGACCTCCATGGAGCAGGGGCGTCGCGCGGCGTATCACGCGTTCGGTGAGCCCGTCGGAGAGACCAACGTGACGATGCAGCCGATCGGGATTTACGCGATTCCCGAAATCAGTTATGTAGGCCGCACCGAAGATCAATTGACCACCGATAACATCCCCTTTGAGGTGGGCGTGGCACGTTACCGGGAGTTGGCGCGCGGGGCGATCATGGGCGACTCATACGGAATGCTCAAATTGCTGGTGCACGCCGACGATCGCACCCTGCTCGGCGTTCACGCCTTCGGTAGCAACGCGGCCGAACTCGTCCACATCGGGCAAACGGTGATGGGTTTGGGCGGCACCATCGACTATCTCGTCGACGCGGTGTTCAACTATCCCACGCTGGCCGAGGGATACAAGGTGGCCGCGTTGGATGCGTCGAACAAGATGCGCGCCATCGCGCGGGTGCGTGCGCAGGGCCGGCGGCTCGATCTCGATCTGGATGCGAGCGCGCCGGCCTGAATCCGCTGCGGCCGTGGGGTTGTGCTTACAGTGTGACCGTCATCGGCCCGACATTCCAGATGTCATCGCAGTATTGTGCGATCGCACGATCCGACGAGAATTTCCCGCTGCGCGCCGAATTGAGGATCGACATCGTCGACCACCGGTCGTGATCGAGCCACGCGGCGCTCACCGCCGACTGGCAATCGACATACGAGCGATAATCGGCCAGCACGAGGAACGGATCCTGGTAGATCAGATTGTCGATGAGTGGACGCAGTATCTCGGTGTCGCCGTTGGTGAAGTGGCCTGAGGCGATCAGTTCGAGCACCGAATCGAGTTCCCGGTCACGCTCGATATAGGCCGCTGGACGGTAGCCGTCGCGGGTGACCTTCTCCACCTGATCCTCGGTGAGCCCGAAGAGGAAGAAATTCTCCGGCCCGGCCTCCTCGCGGATTTCGACGTTGGCGCCGTCGAGCGTGCCGATGGTCAACGCGCCGTTGATCATGAATTTCATATTGCCGGTGCCCGATGCCTCTTTACCGGCGGTGGAGATCTGCTCGGAGAGATTGGCCGCCGGATAGATCAGATGGGCGTTGCGCACATTGAAGTTGGGTAAAAACACCACCTTCATGAACCGGTTGACGGCGGGGTCGGCATTCACCGTGTCGCCGATGGCGGTGATCAGCTTGATCATCCGTTTGGCCGCGGCGTAACCGGGTGCGGCCTTGCCACCGAAGATGAAGACGCGCGGCGCGATCGTTAGGCCGGGATTCTGTGTGAGTCGGTGATAGAGGCTCACGATATGCAGTGCGTTGAGATGCTGGCGTTTGTATTCGTGGATGCGTTTGACCTGAATATCGAACATCCATGTCGGATCCACTTCGATACCGGTGCTCGTGTGGACATACTCAGCGAGTCGGGTCTTATTGGCGAGTTTCACCGCGCTCCAGCGTTCCCGGAATGACGGGTCGCCGACGAACTGCTCCAACCCGCGCAGCCGATGAAGGTCGGTGAGCCATCCCGGCCCGATCGTATCGTCGAGCAGTTCCCGCAGCCCGGGATTGGCCAAAGCGAGGAACCGGCGCGGGGTGACGCCGTTGGTGACATTGCCGAATCGGTGGGGCCACATCTCGTAGAAGTCCTGCAGGACGCTGTGTTTGAGGAGTTCGGAATGCAGCGCCGCCACGCCGTTGATGGCATGGGAGCCGACCGTCGCCACATGCGCCATGCGGACGCTTTTGCCGTCTTCCTCGCCGATCAGCGACATTCGGGCGACGCGGGCATCGTCGCCGGGGAATGCCTCGCGTACCTCGGCGAGGAAACGCTCATTGATCTCGTAGATCAGCTCAAGATGTCGCGGCAGCGCCTCGGCGAAGATGCGCAGCGGCCAGGTCTCCAGCGCCTCGGGAAGCAGGGTGTGATTGGTGTAGCCGAATGTTGCCACCGTGAGCTCCCATGCCTGCTCCCACGGGAGCCGATGCTCATCGACGAGTAATCGCATCAGTTCGGCGACGGCGATCGAGGGATGGGTGTCGTTGAGCTGAATCGCCCATTTCTCGGGCAGCTGCGCCAGCGTGAGGTTGGCGCGTTCGAGATGGATGCGCAGGATGTCTTGCAGCGAGCAGGTCACGAAAAAGTACTGCTGCAGCAGGCGCAGGCGCTTACCCGCTTCCGGCTCGTCGTTGGGGTAGAGCACCTTGGAGACGGTCTCGGAGACGACCTCCTCGTCGACCGCCTTGTAAAAATCGCCGGTATTGAAGGCGTCGAGGGCGAATGACTCCACCGCGCGGGCACTCCATAGGGTCAGGGTGTTGCAGGTGTTCACGCCGTAGCCCTGGACCGGAGTATCGAAGGATGTGCCCTTGAAAACACGTGCGGGCACCCAGCGCACCCGCAGCCTGCCCGCGACATCCTCGTAGTGTTCGGTGTGGCCACCCCAATTCACGAGATAGCTCGCGTCGGGTTTCTCGATCTCCCACGGATTGCCGTGGGCCAGCCAGTTATCTGTTTTCTCGGTTTGCCAGCCGTCGGAGATCTCCTGCCGGAAAATCCCGAATTCGTAGCGGATGCCGTAGCCGATGGACGGCCGTTCCAAGGTGGCCAACGAATCGAGGTAGCACGCGGCGAGCCGGCCGAGGCCGCCGTTACCCAGACCAGGCTCAGGCTCGCAGGCGAGCACTTCGTCGAGATCCTGGCCGAGTTCGGCGAGTGCGGCGCGCGCCTGCTCCTCGATCCGCAGATTGAGCAGATTGTTGCCCAGCTGCGGGCCGATCAGGAACTCGGCCGAGAAGTAACAGGTCACCTTGTTGGAAAGGTCGAGCCAGTCCTGCGTCGTCGACATCCACCGTTGCTGCATGCGGTCGCGAACAGCAAGCGCCAACGCCCGGTAATAGTGTTCGGGCGTCAGTACTGCGGCGGGGCGGGCGATCGAATACGTCAGATGATCGGTGACCGCGGCTTTGAGCGCGGCCACGGTCATTGCGGTGCGGGTCTGGCCGGTTGGTCCCGGCGAGATGGCGGCGACGATCGCGGCGGAGTCTGCGGTAGGCGTCGATGCGATATCGGTCACGGATTCTCCTGATCACTGGCGACCGGACAGGGTGTGCGGCACCGCAATTCTGGCATCCGACTATTACCGGCGGCATGCGTGCGGCGTCGCCGGCGTTAACTGCGTGCGACGCCGCCGTATCACGCTGGTTCTCGTCCGACGCCGCATACACTTCACCCCGCGAGCCGGATCGGGTTCGCGGGGTGAAGTGATGTAGTCGGACTAGGTGTCAGTTGCCGTCGTACTGGCCGCCGATGGTGCCTCGCACCACGATCGGGGTGCCTTCCGGAATGGTGTTGTACACCCACTCTCCGTCGGCGGTGCTGACGTTGATGCAGCCGTGGCTCACATTGCTCTTACCCTGCTGGGCGACAGACCACGGCGCCGCGTGAATGAAGATCCCGTCCGAGGACATCCGCGTCGCCCAATAGACGTCGGTGCGGTAGCCCTCCGCAGAATCCACCGGTACACCGTAGGTGGAGGAGTCCATCACGATGTACTTGTACTTCTCCCGGGTGTGGTAGACGCCGTTGGGTGTCGGATGTGCGTCGGAGCCCATCGAGATCGGCATCTGCTTGACGAACTTGCCGTCCTTCCACCAGTAGATGGTGTGTGTTTTGTCGGAGGCGAGCGCGATCCAGCCGGTCGACGTCGCCACGTTCGGGATGGCGGGCACCCCGGGGGTTTTCGGCGTGGTGGTCGTCGGGGGAGCCGGTTTCGGGGTCGGCGCGGGAGTGGGAGTGGGCGTGGTTGGTGTCGGAAGCCCGGGAATGTTCGGCAGTTCGATGGGGGGCAGACCCGGAATAATCGTGATGGGGACCGCTTGTGCGATACCGGGGAGCGCCAAGGAGACGGCGACAACGCCGGTCACCGTTGCCGCCAGGCGGCGGATCGCTCCTCGACGGTTGCGGTGTGACGGTGTGTTGTTCAGCACTGAAAATCGAAACCTTTGCTGCTCGGGACATGAAGGCGCATGCCCAAGGTGCGCCACGAGCCTATCGTTACATAACCGTTGTCATCGACGCCAAGATCGGCCCGTTTCCGGCAGCCTTGCCGGTGTCATATCGCCGCTAAAGTATGGCAAAACGTGAGGTTGCATCGTATGCACTCGCTACTATGTGACAACAGTCACACTACGTCGGCCCGGGTGGATTCAAGACGGGTGAACCGCCGCCAGTATGGGAAACGACGCACGGGGCGGTACAAAATTTTAAGGCCCGAGGGAAAAAATATAAGGCCAGAGGGCGGAAAACCCTCTGACCTGTGGAGCGGGTGACGGGAATCGAACCCGCGTAGCTAGTTTGGAAGACTAGGGCTCTACCATTGAGCTACACCCGCGTGCTTCGCCTGGTGGCGCAGCGCCTGTGACTGTACCCGGTTTCGGGGCCTGAAATAAAATCGCCAGGTGCGCGTGTCTGCGTGGCGGTCGGGGGTGTGAGTGGGTGTGGCGGTGCTAATAGTGGATGCGATTTCAGTCGCGTGTGATGGACACGTACTATCTGCTGTTGGCCCTGTACGAATGTCGGAGACATACCGGCACACGTGACGCACCGGGGTCAACGGGATGTGGCGCAGCTTGGTAGCGCATCCGCTTTGGGAGCGGAGGGTCGCAGGTTCAAATCCTGTCATCCCGACTCGAGCCGGTAAGCCGGGAAGGTTTGGCCGGCACCGCGAGGTGCGGAGATTCGGGCACCGGGCATAGACGTCAAAGAACAGCAGATACAAGGAGCATTCAGGCGTGAAGAGCACCGTCGAGCAACTCGGCCCGACCCGGGTCAAACTCAATGTCGAGGTTCCCTTCGACGAACTCTCGGGAGAATTCGACCGGGCCTACCGGTCGCTCGCGCAGCAGATCCGGATTCCGGGCTTCCGGCCGGGTAAGGCTCCCGCGAAGTTGATCGAGGCCCGCGTCGGACGCGACTCGATCCTCGCGCAGGTCGTCAACGATGCGCTGCCCGCCAAATATTCGGCGGCTGTCGCGGAAACGGAGACCAAGGCGATCGGTCAGCCCGATATTGACCTGGCCGAGCTGAAGTACGGCGAGAGCATCACGTTCACCGCCGAGGTGGATGTGCGGCCCGAGATCGATCTTCCCGACTACTCGACCCTGGCCGTCGAGGTGGATGCGCTGACCGACGACGAGACCGCGATCGAGCAGCAGCTCGAAGGTCTGCGGGCCCGGTTCGGCACCCTCAAGGGCGTTGACCGCGGTGCCGAGAACGGCGACCACGTGTCGATCGACCTCGCGGCGAGTATCAACGGCGAGCCCGTGGCCGACGCCTCGACGGAGGGCCTGTCCCATGAGGTCGGCTCCGGTCAGCTGATCGACGGCCTCGACGAGGCACTGATCGGCCTCAAGGCTGGCGAGACCAAGGTGTTCGTCACCAAACTCGTCGCTGGCGATCATGCAGGTGATGACGCCGACGTGACTGTCACCGTGAACTCGGTCAAGGAGCGTGAACTGCCCGATCTCGATGACGATTTCGCGCAGCTGGCAAGCGAATTCGACACCATCGAGGAGCTACGCGAATCGCTCGCCGAGCGAGTCGGCCAGAACCAGAAGCTGCAGCAGGCCAACGCGATTCGCGATGCCGTCCTCCAAAAGCTGCTCGACACCGTCGAGATTCCGCTGCCGGAGAAGGTCGTACAGGCCGAGGTGGACGGGGAACTGGAACAGGTGCTGCACAGCATCGGGCATGACGACGCCGTATTCGAGCAGTTGCTGCAGGCACAAGGTACGACCCGGGAGAAGTTCGAGGCCGACGCCCGCGAGTCTGCGGAACGGTCCGTGCGCACCCAACTGCTTCTCGACGCGATCGCCGAACAGCAGGACACCGAGGTCAGCCAGGACGAGCTGACTCAGCAGATCCTGTTCCAGGCGCAGCGGTACGGGGTGGCCCCGCAGGAGTTCATCCAGCAGCTGACCCAGGCCAATCAGGTCGGGGCCGTCTACGCGGACGTTCGGCGAGGCAAGGCGTTGGCGAGCATCGTCGACCAGGTTGCCGTGACCGATTCCAATGGTGACGCCGTCTCCACCAGCGAGTTCTTCGGTGCTGGCGATACCGACGCTGACGAGATCAGCGCTGAGAGTGAGTCTGCGGACGCCTGAGCGTCGACCGTGGCGGGGGGGTTAGCGCCCGCGCAGTGATATTTCGGCACAGCCGGATTCGGGGTCACCCGGATTCGGCTGTTCTGCTCTCAGCGAAGCGGGGTGTCATCGGCACTATCGGCACTGCTGGATTGGCTAGTGTCGGTGAAGACAGCGTCGGCTGGTCGGCGTCAGCCGGGTTTCCGGGGGTATCTGAAAGACGTCAGAACTTCGAAAACTCCAGATCCCCGGCTACAGACCCCGGCCACGCAAGACCCCGACCACATAAGACCCCGACCACATAAGACACCGACTGCACAAGACCGTGACTACGCAAGACCCCGACTACAGAAGACAAGGTGGGAACCGTGAGCAAGCCGACCATCCACACACCCTCGATGAGTTCAGGAGTCGCCGGGCTGAACCTGACCGATTCGGTGTTCGAGCGGCTGCTGCGTGAGCGCATCATCTTCCTCGGCACCCAGGTTGACGACGACATCGCCAACCGGCTGTGCGCACAGATCCTTCTGCTCTCCGCCGAGGACCCCACCCGCGACATCAACCTCTACATCAACTCGCCGGGTGGCTCGGTCACCGCGGGAATGGCGATTTTCGACACGATGGAACTTGCCGAATGCGATGTCGCCACCTATGCGATGGGTATGGCGGCGTCGATGGGGCAGTTCCTGCTCGCCGCGGGTGCGCCCGGTAAGCGGCACGCATTGCCGCACGCGCGCATCATGATGCACCAGCCGTCGGCAGGTATCGGTGGCACCGCCGCCGACATCGCCATTCAGGCCGAGCAGTTTGCGGCAACCAAGAAGGAAATGAATCGCCTCAACGCGGCATTCACCGGGCAGCCGCTGGAGAAGATTGAGGCCGACGCCGACCGCGACAAGTGGTTCACCGCGGAACAGGCGAAGGAATACGGGATCGTCGACCACGTGATCTCGCGCGCAGCAAAGATCCCTGCGTGATCAGCGCGCCGAGACGGGCGCCCCGACTTCCCATTCCGCACACACCTGACGGAGCAGACACTATGACCCACGCCAGTTTCCTCGCCTCGCTGCCGGCCGACGTCGCGGCGGGTATTCCCGCTTCGGCGCTTGCTCTCAAGAACATCGAGGCCCGCTATATCTTGCCGCAGTTCATCGAGCACACCCCGAACGGCCAGCGGCAGTACGACCCCTACGCGAAACTCTTCGAGGAGCGGATCGTCTTCGTCGGTACGCCGATCGATCAGACCGTCGCCAACGACGTGATGGCCCAGTTGCTGGTGCTTGAGTCGCAGGATCCCGACCGCGACATCACGATGTACATCAATTCTCCCGGTGGCAGTGTGCCCGACATGCTCGCGATCTACGACACGATGCAGTACGTGCACTGCGATATCGTGACGGTCTGCCTGGGGGAGGCGGCGTCCGCGGCGGCGATCCTGCTCGCGGGCGGTACCCCGGGTAAGCGGGCCGCGCTGCCCAACGCGACCGTGCTCATCCACCAGCCGCGCACCGGCGGCGCCTACCAGGGGCAGGTGTCGGATCTGGAGATCCAGGCCGCGGAGATCGAGCGTATCCGCAACCGGCTTGACGAGATCCTGGGCCAGCACACCGGCCAGTCGGCGGACAAGATCCGCAAGGACACCGACCGCGACAACATCTTGACCGCCTATCAGGCAAAGGAATACGGCATTGTCGACGAGGTCTTCGAGTACCGGAAGAAGTCTCTCAAGAAGTAGGCGACACACCCCGGACATCCCGCCGATGGCGGGATGTCCGGGCCATCCTTGAGTCCCGAACAGCTGGGAGATTCACGGATGGCGGGCGAGGCGTGAAAATCGAGTCACGACATTTGTGCTTATCGGTCGAAGTTCTCTGGGCACGCGGGTACCGTCGGGATATCGGGCGTAGCGATCACGTAGCTGGTGGCCCGTGTCCGTGTGTCTCCCGGGCGGTGTCCCTCCCTGACAGCGACCTCCCACAACCACAATCGACACACGGCACGACGAGGAAGTAGGTACAGCACGAGATGGCGCGAATCGGAGACGGCGGCGATCTGCTGAAATGTTCTTTCTGCGGAAAGAGTCAGAAGCAGGTCAAGAAGCTCATCGCCGGGCCCGGCGTGTACATCTGTGACGAATGCATCGACCTGTGCAATGAGATCATCGAGGAGGAACTCGCCGAGAACGGCGATGTGAAACTCGATGAGTTGCCCAAGCCCACCGAGATTCGTGACTTCCTGGAGAAGTACGTCATCGGTCAGGACACCGCCAAGCGCACCCTCGCGGTGGCCGTCTACAACCACTACAAGCGGATCCAGGCGGGCGAGAAGAAGGATGCGCGCACCGGCGAGACCGTCGAGCTGGCCAAGTCCAACATCTTGATGCTCGGGCCAACCGGCTGCGGCAAAACCTACCTCGCGCAGACGCTCGCCAAAATGCTCAACGTGCCGTTCGCGATTGCCGACGCGACGGCACTCACCGAGGCGGGTTATGTCGGCGAGGATGTGGAAAACATCCTGCTCAAACTGATCCAGGCGGCCGATTACGACGTCAAGCGTGCGGAGACCGGCATCATTTACATTGATGAGGTCGACAAGATCGCGCGCAAAAGCGAGAACCCCTCGATCACCCGCGATGTGTCCGGCGAGGGCGTGCAGCAGGCGCTGCTGAAGATCCTCGAAGGTACCCAGGCGTCCGTGCCGCCCCAGGGCGGCCGCAAGCATCCGCATCAGGAGTTCATCCAGATTGACACCACGAATGTGTTGTTCATCGTCGCGGGCGCGTTCGCTGGTCTGGAAAAGATCGTCTCCGAGCGAATCGGCAAGCGTGGCATCGGTTTCGGCAACGAGGTGGCCAGCCGCAATGATGTGGACACCACCGATCACTTCGCCGATGTGATGCCGGAGGATCTCATCAAATTCGGTCTCATCCCCGAATTCATCGGTCGGCTCCCGGTTGTCGCCTCGGTGACTAACCTGGATAAAAAATCGCTGGTCAGTATTCTGTCCGAACCAAAGAATGCGCTGGTCAAGCAGTACACCAAGCTGTTCGAGATGGACAATGTGGAACTGCAGTTCACCCAGGATGCCCTTGAGGCGATCGCCGATCAGGCCATCCACCGCGGCACCGGTGCCCGTGGCTTGCGCGCGATCATGGAGGAAGTTCTGCTGCCGGTGATGTATGACATCCCCAGCCGCGACGATGTGGAGAAGGTTGTGGTCACCGCGGAGACCGTGAATGACAACGTCCTTCCGACCATCGTGCCGCGCACCGACGACACCGAACGGCATGATAAGTCGGCCTGAGTCGCGGCCTGAGGGCTGATCCGGGTTGCGCCCGTCGCTACTGGGCGTCGAGTGCATCGCCGATGAGGCGGGCGGCGTCGGCAAAGGCTCCCGGATTCGGGCCGGAGTAATTGAGGCGGAGGTAGCGTCCTGCGGGCTCGGCGGGGAACCAGTCGTCGCCTGCTGTCACGATGACGCCTTGTGCTTCGCAGTCACGGGTGAGCCGGTGCAGGTTCGTCTCGTCGGGGAGTCGGAGCCAGAGATTCAGACCGCCGCGTGGTACCGCTTCGAGGTGGGTCGTTGGGGCGTGTTCGCGGAGTGCGGCGATGAGCAGATCGCGCCGTGCGGCGAGTTGCTGGCGCAGAGAGCGCACGTGCGTGCGCCACGCCGGTTGGGTGACGACATCGAGGGCAACGGCCTGTAGCGCGGCACTGACGTACATCGCGTGGGCCTGGGTATCGGCGAGGATGCGGTCGCGGGCCGGTCCGCGCGCGATCAGACCCGCTACGCGCACCGCCGGCGACACACTCTTGGTGAGCGAGCGCAGGTACACGACGTGCCCGCTGTCATCGCGGGCCGCGAGAGGTGCCGAGTCGGCGGTGATCCCGAAATCGTGTGCCCAGTCATCCTCGATGAGGAAGGCGCCGTGCTCGCGAACAATGCGCAGCACGCTATCTCCGAGTTCCACCGACCACTGGCCGCCCGTCGGATTAGCGAAGTTCGGTTGTGCGTAGAACGCTCGCGCTCCCGTCTGCTGAAACGCCCGGTCCAGGTCGTCCGGATGCGGGCCGTGCGGGCCGGATGGGACCGGAATGAGGCGTACCCCGACCTGGGCGGCGGCGAGCATCGCACCCCAGTAGCTGGGCGATTCGATCAGTAGCGGCCGAGAGGCGCCGACAAGAGTCCGGAAGAGGGTGCTCAGGCCGCTCTGACTACCGGGGAGGACCACCACATCACGTGCCGCAGGGGGCATGAGGCCGGCGGGGGTGATTCCGCCTAGTTCGGCGGCGAACCACGATTGCAGTTCGGGTAGGCCGGCTGCCGGCGGACGACTCACCGCTGCCTCGCCGCGCGCTGCGCGGGTGAAGGCTGCGCGCACGAGTCGTTCCGGCAGCAGTTGCTTGTCGGGGTAACCGGAGTGGAGCGCAATCATGTCGTTCGGTGTGGTGCGCAGCGCCGAGAAGGAGCTGGGGATGCGGTGCTGGGGTGAGCCGAGCGCGGCCGTCTGCCAGCCGTAGTCGTTCGGGCGGGCGGTACCGATAGCACGCACAAAGGTGCCGATGCCGGGTCGTGACTCGATGACGCCCTGATTGATGAGTGTTCTGAGTGCCCTCTGCACGGTGACCGGGCTGGCCCCGAACTGCGCTACGAGCCGGCGCGTGGGCGGGAGCTGCGCCCCGGCGGGCGCGGCAGCGATCCATTCGCGAAGCGCGGACACGATACGGTCACTGCTACTATCAGACATGAATCATCATGATACCGCTACCGTAAAAGTGCCGATACCGCTACCGAGTTCGTGCGCCGGTCTCTGGTGGGGGCTACTCGGCGTCACCGCGTTCTCATTCACGGTGCCGTTCACCCGTGTTGCGGTGCAGAACGGTCATATGTCGGCCTTATTCGTCGGTTCCGGCCGCGCGGTGATTGCGGCCGTCTTCGCCGCGGTGGCCCTGCTTCATACCCGCCAGCGACTCCCTCAGGGCAGGCAATGGTTGCCGGTCGCCATCGTCGCAGGCGGTGCGGTGGTGGGTTTTCCATTGCTGACCTCGTTCGCCTTGAGGGCGGCCCCCGCGAGCCACGGGGCTGTCGTCATCGCACTCCTGCCCGCAGCGACGGCCGTCTGTGCGGTGCTGCGCACGGGTGAACGTCCGGCCCGGTTGTTCTGGATCGCCGCCGCATTCGGTGCGATCGCGGCCGTGATCTTCGCGGTGATCCAGGGGGGTGGGTTTGGTGGGCTGCACATCTGTGACCTGCTGCTATTTGCCGCTGTGATCGTGTGCGCTATCGGCTACGCCGAGGGCGGGTTGCTTTCTCGCGCGCTCGGCTCGTGGCAGACGATCTCCTGGGCGCTCGTGCTCGCCTCCCCGCTGACGGCCGTGTTGACGTGTATCGCCGCGCTGGAGCATCCGCCCACAGGCACGCGAGTCGAGTGGGCCGCATTCGCCTACCTCGCAGCGGTGAGTGCGTTCCTCGGATTTTTCGCCTGGTATCGCGGCCTTGCCATCGGTCCGATGGCGCGAGTCAGCCAGGTTCAGCTCACCCAGCCCGTGATGAGTATTGCGTGGGCGGGTCTACTGCTTGGAGAACACATCGGTTGGCAGACCGTCGTCGGCGGTATTTCCGTGATCGGTGCTGCGCTACTTGCCGTGCGGGCTCGGAATGGGAGGAGTGGTCGCTGAATGGCCCACGGCCCTTATACGAGTATAAGATGGCGGAATGGAGGAACTGCGCGCGCTCCGCCAAGCGGGCGGACTCACTCAAGCCGAAGTATCTTTGAGAACCGGGATCGCCGAACCTAACTTGTCCGCGTATGAAACAGGACGTCGGCAACCCACAGCCGACACCATCAGCAAAATACGTGCCGTATGCCGACCGCGACCATCGGTTGCTCTACGTACACACCGGACACGCATTCTCGACGTCATCCGACAACATCATGGTCTCTGCGCAGAAGTATTCGGGTCTGTCGCACGCGGTGACGACCGCTGGGACTCCGACCTCGATCTTCTCATCGAAATGGCGCCCGACGCCGGGACATTCGACCTCATCAGGATGCAAACCGACCTTCAAGCGCTCCTTGGAGTACCCGTCGATATTGTGTCCAAAGCCGCCGTTATAGCCGATGATGGCCCGCGCGCGGAAGCAATTCTGCGTGATGCGCGGCCTCTCGGTAACTATCTTGTCGCGTAACGGAATATCGCACGCCTATGGTCAACGCGTCGTTGACGAGTTGGATTTCATTATCGCCACCCTCGACGAACTGCTCCTTATTGTCGGCCGAGGCAAACAAGAACTTATCCGTGACGTCCTTCTGGAACGAGCGGTCGAAGGATGTGCGAACAGAATCGGCGACACAATCCGGAATAAAATTCCACTCGAACTACAGGATCGATACCGCGGGCGCAACTATTGGTCGCAATGGATAAGTTGGCGCGTCAAACTGGCACATCAATACCACCAGATCGACGTGAACTTGTTGTGGCGTGATCTGGAACGCGATGTGCCTGACCTACGTCAACTGATTGCCGACGACATCCTGGCACCGGGATGATTCCTGGCGGATACCGGCAGCGGAGGGCTAGCGCACCGGCCGAATATGCTCGTGCGCTATTGCACCATTTTCGCCCGTGAGCGGTGATCCGTCGGCCACACTGGTGAGATGACGCAGACCCCGAACACGACGCAGACCCCGAACACTGCGGCGGTGGCGGCGGTGATTCTGGCTGGCGGGGGTTCAGTGCGGATGGGCGCCGACAAAGCAGCGATGGACTGGGGTGGTGAGCCGATGCTGGCACGCGTCGTCCGGATCGTCGCCCAACGATGTGAACCGGTCCTCATCGTTGCCCCGCGGACATCGACCGCCTATCAATCGCTCTATGACACCGGTGACCTCAACGCCACCTGGATCACCGGTGAGCAACCGGGTGCGGGCCCGCTCGGCGGGCTGGCGGCGGGACTGGCCGCCGCCGCGGCGGATGCGGAACTGGCCTTCGTCTGCGCCACCGATATGCCGCTGATCAGCACCGGCCTCATCGGTGAGTTGCTGGGGGCGGTCACTACGTCGACGCAGGCAGTGATCGCCCGGGATTCCGAACGCGACCATCCGCTGGCGGGCATCTACCGGACGTCCGCGGCGGAACTGATCGCCGACCTCGTCGCAGGCGGGGAACGAAGGATGACCGCGGCGCTCGCCGCGCTCGATGCCCACCGGGTCACGGTCTCCGATCCGGACTGGCTGACCAACGTCAACGCACCCGAGGATGTGCATCGACTGCGGGTCAACACAGGGGCGTAGTCGGCGTTTCCTAAGATTGTGTGGTGAGCACACCCGATCTGGCGTCCGCGCTGCCGAAGTCCTGGGATCCTGCTGAACACGAGGCCCGGTTGTACCAGGGCTGGGTGGATGCGGGGTATTTCGTCGCAGACGCCGATAGCGATAAGCCTGCCTTCTCGATTGTTATCCCGCCGCCCAATGTGAACGGGTCGCTGCATATGGGACATGCCTATGAGCATGTCCTGATGGATGCGCTCAGCCGCCGTGCCCGCATGCAGGGCTACGAGGTGCTGTGGCTACCCGGGATGGATCATGCCGCGATCGCGATGCAGACAATGGTTGAGCGCAAGCTCGCCGCGGAAGGTCTCACCCGTGACGATCTGGGCCGGGAGGCCTTCATTGAACGGGTGTGGGCCGAGAAGGCTGAGATCGGCGGCAATATCGGGGAGCAGATGCGCCGGCTGGGGGACAGCGTCGACTGGTCCCGTGAACGTTTCACCATGGACGAGGGACTCTCCCGCGCGGTGCAGACCGTCTTCAAACAGCTCTACGACGACGGCCTGATCTACCAGGCGGAGCGACTCGTCAACTGGTCACCGGTACTCAAGACGGCGGTCAGCGACATCGAGGTGAGTTACGCCGACGTGGAGGGCGAGCTGGTCAGCTTCCGCTACGGCTCCCTCGACGATGAGCAGCCGCATATCGTGGTCGCCACCACGCGACTGGAGACCCTGCTCGGCGACACGGCCATCGCGGTGCATCCCGACGATGAGCGCTATGCCCACTTGGTGGGCACCGAGCTGGATCATCCCTTCCTCGACCGCACCATCCCGGTCATCGCCGACGATTACGTCGATCCCGAATTCGGCAGCGGCGCGGTGAAGATCACTCCGGCGCACGATCCCAACGACTTCGCGATCGGGCAGCGGCACAACCTGCCGATGCCGACGATCCTCGATGAGCAGGCCCGGATCACCGGCACCGGAACGCAGTTCGACGGGTTGGACCGGTTCGAGGCGCGCGTGAAGATCCGTGAGGCACTGGCCGCGCAGGGTCGGATCGTCAAGGAAATCCGACCCTATGTGCACAGCGTCGGGCATTCCGAACGCACCGGCGAACCGATCGAGCCGCGGCTGTCGATGCAGTGGTGGGTCAAGGTGGAGTCGCTAGCGAAGGCCGCCGGTGACGCCGTGCGCGCCGGATCGACCGTGATCCATCCCGAGTGGATGGAGCCGCGCTGGTCGGCCTGGGTCGACGATATGCACGACTGGTGTATTTCGCGTCAGCTGTGGTGGGGCCACCGCATCCCGATCTGGTACGGGCCCGACGGTGACGTGCGCTGCCTCGGACCCGATGAGGAGGTACCGGCGGGATACACCCAGGAGACCGACGTACTCGATACCTGGTTCTCCTCGGGGCTGTGGCCGTTCTCCACCCTTGGCTGGCCGGATGACACCGCTGATCTCGAAAAGTTCTATCCCACTTCGGTTCTGGTGACCGGATACGACATCCTGTTCTTCTGGGTGGCGCGGATGATGATGTTCGGCACCTACGTCGGCAAGAAGCTGGCGCCGGGTCGGGAAGTGCCATTCGGCAATCTGCTGCTGCACGGTCTGGTTCGTGACGAACACGGACGCAAGATGTCGAAATCGCGGGGAAATGGCATCGACCCGCTCGATTGGGTGCAACGATTCGGTGCCGATGCCCTGCGGTTCACCCTCGCTCGCGGCTCCAATCCCGGCAGTGACCTCTCCGTGGGTGAGGACCACGCGTCGTCGTCTCGTAATTTCGCCACGAAACTGTTCAACGCGACGAAGTTCGCGCTGATGAACGGCGCCACGGTGCCCGGCGCCGACGAACTGGGGGATACCGACGCCCTCACCGTGGCCGATCGCTGGATCCTTGGCCGGCTCGACGAGGTGATTGCCGAGGTCGATGCGGGATTCGCGGCGTATGAATTCGCTAAGGCATGCGAGGTGCTCTATCACTTCGCCTGGGATGAATTCTGTGACTGGTACCTGGAACTAGCCAAGGTTCAGTTCGCGGAGGATGATGAGACACGTTCGCGGACAACCCGATTGGTTCTCGGAACGGTACTTGATCCGCTGCTGCGGGTGCTCTCGCCGGTCATGCCTTTCGTGACCGAAGTGCTGTGGAAATCGCTGACCGGCGGTGAATCACTGGTGATCGAGCAATGGCCGCAACCCTCCGGCCGCCCGGCCGATGAGGCTGCCGCAACCCATATCGCCGATTTGGCGCGGCTCGTCACTGAGGTGCGCCGGTTCCGGGGCGACCAAGGGTTGCGGCCCGGTCAGCGGGTGGCCGCCGAATTCGATGGCCTCGATGCCGCCGCGCTTACCGCCTCACGTGCCTACCTCGAATCGCTGGCCCGGCTTGACCCTGCGGGCGATGACTTCGCGGCGACGGCGACGATCGACGTCCGGTTATCGTCGGCGACGGTGACCGTACGTATCGACACCTCCGGGACCATCGACGTGGAGGCTGAACGTAAGCGTGCGGCAAAGGATCTCGCCGCCGCGGAAAAGGAACTCGCGCAGACCGCGGCCAAGCTTGGTAACGAGCAGTTCCTGGCGAAGGCGCCCGATCACGTCGTCGCGAAGATCCGGGAGCGTCAGCAGGTGGCGGCCGAGGAAGTCGAACGACTCGGCGCGAAGCTCGCCTCGCTGGGGACCCCGTGAACGATCGCAACGGCTACTCCGGCCATGACGGGGCGGATGATGACGGGATCGAGCCCGAGGAGAATGACGAACCGATCTTCACCGCAGCCGATTTCGCCGGCTGGGAGGATGCGGGCCCTATCGAACCCGACCCGATGGATCTCGCCTCGCTGCTCACCGACGACGACGACACCGCGACCCGGTCGGATGAGCGGGTGCCGCTGACCGTCGGAGACAGCGCCGCAGATCTGGCCGAACTGGCCGAGGTTGAGGCGGAGCTGGACACCCGGTGGCCCGAAACCAAGATCGAGCCGTCGCTGACGAGAATCTCGGCGTTGATGGATGTGCTCGGCTCGCCGCAGCAGGCGTATCCGGCGATCCATGTGGCCGGTACCAACGGTAAGACGTCGGTGACGCGCATGATCGATGCGTTGCTGACGGCGTTGCACCGCCGCACCGGCCGCTACACCAGCCCGCACCTGCAGCGGGTCACCGAACGTATTGCCGTCGACGGACATCCGATCAGTGCACGCACCTACATCGACACCTACCGTGATCTTGAGCCCTACATCACGATGATCGACGATTCGTCGACCGCCGCCGGTGGCCCGCGGATGAGTAAGTTCGAGGTGCTCACGGCCATCGCTTACGCGCATTTCGCCGAGGCGCCCATCGATGTTGCCGTCATCGAAACGGGCATGGGTGGGCGTTGGGATGCGACGAACGTCATCGATGCGAACGTTGCGGTCATCACCCCCATCGCCCGTGATCACGCCGATTATCTCGGGGATACGCTTGCGGCGATCGCGGGGGAGAAGGCCGGGATCATCAAACGCGGCAAAGACGATCTGATCGTCACCGACCCGGTAACCATCCTCGCGCCGCAGCCGCCGGAGGTTCTCGACGTGCTGCTACGGGAGACCGTCGACAAGGGCACAGTTGTCGCGAGGCAGGATTCGGAATTCGCGGTACTGGAGTCGATCACGGCAGTCGGCGGCCAGCTACTGCGTATCCAAGGGCTCGGCGGCGTCTATGACGAGCTGTTCCTGCCGCTACACGGTGAACATCAGGCCGCCAACGCGGCACTGGCGCTCGCTGCGGTAGAGGCATTCTTCGGTGCCGGACCAGACCGGCAACTCGATATCGACGCGGTGCGTGCGGGTTTTGCTGCGGTACGCAGCCCCGGACGGCTCGAACGCGTGCGCAGCGCGCCCAGTGTTTTCGTCGACGCCGCGCACAATCCACATGGCGCGGCGGCGCTGGCCCGGGCGCTTGCCGAGGAATTCGATTTCCGCCGGCTTGTCGGTGTCGTCGGCGTGCTCGGCGATAAGGATGCCGAGGGCGTGCTGGCAGCTTTGGAACCGGTGCTCGATCAGGTGGTGATCACCAACAACGGCTCGCCGCGGGCGCTGGATACCGAACATCTCGCCGAGATCGCGAGGGAGGTGTTCGGTGAGGAACGTGTCGCTGTCGAACCCTTCCTGCCCGACGCGGTGGCCACCGCGATCGGTCTCGCCGAGGAATCCGACGGCAAACCGCTGTCGGGGGCGGGAGTGGTGATCACCGGGTCGGTGGTCACCGCCGGTGCGGGCCGGACGTTGTTCGGTAAGGAACCGGCGTGATCACCACACCGGACGCCGTCTCAGGCGACGGCGACGAGGTTACTGGGGCGCGGTTTACGCCGCCGACCACCGATCCGTGGAAGGGGTTGCGCGGCGTGATGGCCGGCACCCTGATCCTCGAGGTCATCGTGATGATCCTCACCTTCCCGATCGTGGCCCGCATCGGCGGCGGCCTCACCTGGGTGTCGAGCACCTACCTGGGTGTGGTGACGGTGCTGGTGATCCTCGCGTCCGGGATGCAGCGCCGCCCGCAGGCCCTGAGTATCGATCTCGCGTTGCAGGTGCTCGTCATCATCGGCGGTGTTTTTCACTGGTCGATCGCGGTGGTCGGGGTGATCTTCGCCTGTGTCTGGCTCTACATCCGATATGTGAAGAACGACGTCGCGCACCGTATCGAGCGCGGACAACTATCCGGCCAAGAACCCATCGGGTCGTGACCCCCCGCAGGGCGGCGGAGTCGATACAGTGTGCTCGTGACTGAACGGACATTCGTACTCATCAAGCCCGACGGTGTCGGCCGGGCTCTGGTGGGAGACATCATCAGCAGGATTGAGCGCAAGGGGCTCCGCCTGGTGGCTCTCGAACTCAAAACCGTCGACGACGCGCTCGCGCGCGGGCATTACGCCGAACACGAGGGCAAGCCCTTCTATCCGTCGTTGCTGGAATTTATTACGTCGGGGCCGCTGGTGGCGGCGGTGCTTGAGGGGCCGCGCGCGGTGGCTGCGTTCCGGCAGATCGCCGGCGGCACCGATCCGGTCGAGAAGGCCGTCCCCGGTACAATCCGTGGCGATTACGCGCTGAGCACCCAGCACAACCTGGTGCACGGTTCGGACTCACCTGAATCCGCCGAACGCGAGATCGCGTTATGGTTCCCGGCGCTGGCCGGCTGACATTCGGATCGATTGACCCCCCTGCGTGGCGGCTCTGACCTGCGCCGCCACGCAGGAATAGTGCATCGCTTGCGGGAAGTGGCTCGCGGTATGGGATACTTGGTCGGTTATTGCGGACACACTTTGTTTGCGGTGACACCGATGGAGTACGGATTCCGGATCGGAGCAGCGCGACCTGGTCGCTTGTTTCCCGGATGACCACCTTCCCCATCGACGTCGGTGGATCGATCTTCTTTACAGGCAGCCCTCGGAGCCTGTTGGGAGTCGATCACCCGGATGGCGTGGAAGGGCAATACGGACTTCATCACCAGCAAGAGTGCCTCCCGCAGTCCGCACAACGGAATGCCTGAGTGCGCGCAGACCATACAACACCGGTCCATGAGGATCGGGACACAGACGAAAGACCCCCGCGTGGCCGCGGAGAATGACGCGCCCGGGGGTTGAGGAGATACCAGTGACCGATATCGGGTCGCCGGCTGACGCGAACGATGCGTCGAATCCGGCAGAGGATTTTCCCAGCAAGTTGCGTGTGCATGCGCTCGCTCGGGTGCTCGGGCTGACCAGCAGGCAGGTGCTGGCTCATCTCGCCGAACTCGGGTGGCACACCCGCAGTCCGCAGTCGAGCGTCGAGCGTGACGTCGCGCAGGCGGTGGCGGCTCGGGTGCGCGAGCACGCAGACGTTGACGAGCCGCCGGTGGCGGCCGACGAGAGCACTCCGCAAGCACCCCCGGCCGAACCCGAGGTTGCTGCGGCGGAGTCTGTGGCGCCTGAATC
>JASGFW010000013.1:0-44294 GCA_047605305.1 Gordonia sp. (in: high G+C Gram-positive bacteria) | reverse complement strand
AACCGGGCGCGGCGCACTCAGCCTAGGCAACGCCCACGCAGGGAAATCCGGCCCACGCAAGACCAACTCGATGACAGCGGACCGCCCTTCTAGCCGCATTATTGGTGTCATCTTCGCTCAGGCCCTGATGTCGGGCTGTACCCGCAGGGCGTGCAGGGTTGTCGCAAGCATGTCGTAGTGCGTGGCAAGGAGGATGAACGCGATGACGTGCCGCTCGTCAAGGTGGCGGCGCAGCGCGGTCCAGGAGGTATCGCTGATGTCCTTATCCGCGACCAATTCGTCCACGGCGCGCAGCAACGATCGTTCGCGGTCTCCCCAGCCTGCGTCGGCTCCGGAGATGACGCGGGAAATCTCCTCGTCGGTGAGCCCGGCGCGTTTGGCCAACCGCCGGTGATGGTCGAGTTCATACTCGGATGCCCGCAGATGCGCCACCCGGATAATTATCATCTCCGATTCGCGCCTCGATAAGCTGCCGAACGGCATCAACCGGGAAGCGAAGTGCAGCCAGGCGCGGAAGAGCCCACGCGACCGGCCGAGCGTGGAGAAGATATGCGCGTCATACACTCCGGTGGCCTTCGCGGCGCCACGTGCGACGATCCAGTTGACCGGCCCGAGATCGAAGAATCCGCCCGGGGCGATACGTGGACTATTCATGAGGCCACGGTAGACTACCGCATTTATGACACACATCACACCGCGTGCGTTCGGTAGCGTTGATGAACTGAAAGCCGCAATAGGCATCAATCTTGGCTACGGCGAGTGGCTTGAGATCACCCAGGAGCGGATCGATGCCTTCGCTGATGCGACCGGTGATCACCAGTGGATTCACGTCGATGCCGACCGTGCCAAGGAGGGTCCGTTCGGTGCAACCATCGCCCACGGCTACCTGACGGTGTCATTGCTGCCGCTCCTCGCCGGCGGAATCTTTTCCGTGTCAGGACCCAAACTGATCATCAACTACGGCCTCAACAAGGTGCGTTTCCCGAGTCCGGTGCTCGTCGGTTCTCGCCTTCGTGCCGACGCGGTCATCGTATCGGTGGACGAGACCCTGGCCGGCGTTTCCGTCGTGGTGCGCAACACCGTCGAGATCGAGGGTGCCGAGAAGCCTGCGTGCGTTGCGGAATCGGTGCGGGTACTGGTCTTCTGACTCGTATGCCAGATATTGCGTGAAAGTCAGATAGTCATATACGGACTCACGGTGCTGCGATGCTCATCGACGTTCAGGGTGGCACCCAGCGCGGGGAATGCGCGTTGCGGGCAGTGCTGGCGTTCACAGACGCGGCATCCTGCGCCGATCGGCGTAATGTGCGCCTGCGGACCGATTTCCAGACCGTCGGAGTAGATCACCCGAGCGGCGTGGCGTAACTCGCAGCCCATGCCGATGGCGAAGGTCTTACCCGGCTGACCATAGCGGGTGGCGCGTCGCTCGACGGTGCGTGCCACCCAAAAGTATTCGCGGCCATCGGGCATTTCAGCGATCTGGGTAAGGATCTTGCCCGGCGAAGCGAATGTCTCATATACATTCCACAGCGGGCAGGTACCGCCGCTGGACGAGAAGTGAAAACCGGTGGCAGACTGACGTTTCGACATGTTTCCGGCGCGATCGACGCGCACAAATGACCACGGGATGCCGCGTAAATTCGGTCGTTGCAGCGTCGAAAGTCGATGGCAGATCGTCTCGTAGGAAACCGCGTACAGAGCCGACAACCGCTCGATGTCATAGCGTAATTCCTCTGCGGAACTGTGGAATTGGCTGTATGGAAGTAGTGCTGCGGCCGCGAAGTAGTTGGCCAGACCGTATTTCCCCAACGCTCGTGCCTCGTCATTGGTCATATTCGCCTCGTCGATGAGTTCATCGATGAGATCGCCGAATTCAAGGAATGCGAGTTCGGTGGCGAGTTTGAACGCGCGCTGACCCGCCGATAGCGTCGCCGACACCTCGAGTCGTCGGGTCCGTGGATCGAACCGGTGCAGGATATGGTCACCGAGATCAACCCGGGGCGCGATGGTGATGCCGTGGACCTGTTCGAGCCGCTCGGTGATCTCGCGCCGCCCGTCCTGCGAGTGCATCCGCATGCGTGAACCCAGCTCCTCGGCGGCTACGTCGAGGGCGTGGATGTAGTTGCGTCGTTGATAAAAGTAGTCACGCACCTCCTCATGCGGTGCGGTGATCGACCCGCGCATTGTGCGGTCGGTGCGATCATCGGTCGCCGCGGTCAGTTGGTCGATGGCGATGCGATAGCGCCGGTGCAGATTCACCATCGCCTGGGCAATGGCGGGATGTGAGGAGACGATTGCGGAGATCTCGTGGGTGTCGGTGGCCAGTGCGGGGGCTTCCACATCGTCGTCGAGCAGGGCCTCACGGAGTTCGGCGGTGAGGCGGACGTCATCGAGCGAGTCGAAGAAACCGGCGTCGACACCGAATGTCTCGGTGATCCGGGTGAGCACCGAAGCCGTCAGGGGGCGGGCATCGTGTTCGATCTGGTTGAGATACGACGGTGAGATTTCCAGCGCCTGGGCCAGCGCGACCTGGGATAACCCCCGTTCGTTGCGAAGTTGGCGCAGCCGCGAACCCACATAGGTCTTCGTCATGATGACACCTCCGGCGTCGCTGGATCGTCCGCGCACAATTGCCCGTACTGGCCAGTGAGTTGCATCACATGAGGGCGGATATTGAATCCACGCCGCTGCACTACGGCGTCCGCACGGGTGCCTCGCTGGCCTTTTGATCGAGGCGGCAAAATCCCAGTACGCGCGTACTTTTTGAGCCGGGGGCGGAAACTCTTCACACAATAATATTCGCAAACTTTGCAAATCCGTGCCGAATGCTGGCGCAATTTTGCATCGTAAAACGACTGGACCTGCAGATTTACCCTGTGGCACCCTTGGCGAAGGCACCACTGAGATATGTCAGCAGATTCGCAAAATCGGAGTCGGAGCCATGGCGCACCGGGGGTCGATTTGAGGTTCTCGGCGACAAATCTGAGCTGTCTGCATACTTCCCGGATCGGAGATCGGCCGGGGATAGATTGACCCGGCGGCAGGCCGGACTGGACCTGGTTCAGCCAACAAAACCGGGCAGGACAACGAAAGCGAAGTGGCTAATGAGCAACGTCGGAAAGCCTCGCACAGCGGCGGAGATCCAGCAGGATTGGGACACGAATCCACGTTGGAAGAACGTCACACGCGACTACACCGCGGAGCAGGTCGCCGAACTCCAGGGCACCGTCATCGAGGATCACACCCTCGCGCGGCGTGGCGCGGAGATCCTGTGGAACGAGATTAACGGCGACAACTACATCAACTCGTTGGGCGCGCTGACGGGCAACCAGGCCGTGCAGTACGTCCGCGCGGGCCTCAAGGCCATCTACCTGTCGGGCTGGCAGGTCGCCGGTGATGCCAACCTGTCCGGGCATACCTACCCCGACCAGTCGCTTTACCCGGCCAACTCGGTGCCGTCGGTGGTGCGTCGTATCAACAACGCGCTGCTGCGCTCGGATGAGATCGCCCGCGTCGAGGGTGACACCTCGGTCGACAACTGGGTAGTCCCGATTGTCGCCGACGGCGAGGCCGGTTTCGGTGGCGCGCTCAACGTGTACGAGCTGCAGAAGGCCCTGATCACCGCCGGTGCCGCCGGTACCCACTGGGAGGATCAGCTCGCCTCGGAGAAGAAGTGCGGCCATCTCGGCGGCAAGGTGCTCATCCCGACTCAGCAGCACATCCGTACGCTCACCTCGGCCCGGCTTGCCGCCGACGTCGCGAATGTTCCTACCCTGGTCATCGCCCGTACCGACGCCGAGGCCGCAACGCTGCTGACGACCGATGTCGATGAGCGCGATCACCCGTTCCTCGACGGCACCCGCACCAAGGAAGGTTTCTTCGGCGTGAAGCCGGGCCTGGAGTCGGGCATCGCCCGCGCCAAGGCCTACGCGCCGTACGCCGACCTCATCTGGCTGGAGACCGGAAAGCCTGACCTGGAGGCTGCCCGCCGCTTCGCCGAGGAGGTCCGCGCCGAGCATCCCGACCAGCTGCTCGCCTACAACTGCTCGCCGTCGTTCAACTGGAAGCAGCATCTGGACGACGCGACGATCGCGAAATTCCAGAACGAGTTGGCTGCCTACGGCTACAAGTTCCAGTTCATCACCCTCGCCGGCTTCCACTCGCTCAACTACTCGGCGTTCGATCTGGCTTACGGCTACGCCCGCGAGCAGATGACTGCGTATGTCGAGCTGCAGGAGCGCGAGTTCGCCGCCGAGGCACGTGGATACACCGCGACCAAGCATCAGCGCGAGGTTGGTGCCGGTTACTTCGACCTGATCGCCACCACCATCGATCCCGACACCTCGACCGCGGCCCTCAAGGGCTCGACCGAGGAAGGCCAGTTCCACTAGAGGGGTAGTGCGCTTCGCGTGTATGAGTGCCGGCAGGCGGTCCGTGACGGTGTCGCGGGCCGCCTGTCTGCGTTTGTGCGAGTGCGTGTTTCGTCTGATCGGCCGTCGTGTTCGAGGCCGGATGTATATCCGCTAACAGGGTGCTTGCAATTGCTAGCAAAGCGTGGATACTGGATATATCAGGTGACCACTCAACCAAAGGAACCCACATGACCACTACAGAGCGCACCCTTCCCGGTCCCATCTACGCCGTTGTCGGCGCGGGCGATCTCGCCGTCAAACAGGTTGGCGAGGTGGTCGATTCGCTCCGTGAGCGCACCGAGGCCGCGCAAGCTCGGATAACTGAGACCCGTACCCGGCTGGAGGAGACTCGGGGCAAGCTCAACGCATTGCCCGACGAACTGCCCGGCACCATCGAATCGACCATCGAAGAACTGCGAACCAAGTTCTCGCCCGAGGAGATCCGCAAGATCGCCGACGGCTACCTGGAACTCGCGGGTTCGATCTATACCTCGCTCACCGAGCGGGGTGAGGAGACCGTCGAACGCCTGCGGCAGCAGCAGTTCGTGCAGGAGGGGCTGGCTCGCGCGGAGAAGACCTACAACGGCGCCGTCGAACTGACCGAAGAGGCTCTCGGCGTTGTGTCGCAGCAGACGCGCTCCGTCGGTGAGCAGGCCGCGAAGATCGCCGGACTCGTCGGCGCGCGGGTCGGCGAGGCCGGCGAGGCCATCGAAGAAGCCGCAGGCACGCTGGGCGACGTGGTTGATGAGGTCGCGGCGCAGGCCGGCGAGGCGACGACGACGCACGCTGACGCTGACGATGTGGTGAGCGAAGCGATTGTCGAAGAAACGCCGGCGGCGGACCCGGCGACGCCTGCGGACCCGGCGACCCCTGCGGACCCGGCTGACCTGGCGGCTCCGTCGGCTCCGGCCGAGGTTGCCGCCACGAAGGCGCCAGCCAGGAAGGCTCCCGCCAGGAAGGCTCCGGCCAAGAAGATCGGGTGACTTCGACCTCCACGTCGCCGTTGAGCGAGCCGATCCTCGCCGGGGTTGTCACCGCGCTCGTCGGCTTCACCTCCTCATTTGTTGTGGTCGTCGCGGGGTTGCGGGCCGTTGGTGCCAGCCCCGCGCAGGCCGCATCGGGTCTGCTCGCTCTCACGGTGACGTTCGCGATCGGGATCATCGTGCTGTGTGTGCGGTTCCGCATGCCGATCACTCTCGCCTGGTCGACTCCCGGAGCCGCGTTGCTCGTCGCGACTGGGCCCGCCTACCACGGTGGGTGGGCCGCGGCTCTCGGTGCATTCGTGCTTGTCGGATTACTGATTCTGGCAACTGGTTTCATCCCGGTGCTCGGCGATCTGATCGGCCGGATACCCGCACCGATCGCGCAGGCGATGCTGGCCGGGGTATTGCTGACACTGTGTCTGGCTCCGGTCAAATCGCTTGCCGTGCAACCGCTCTTGACGATACCCATCCTCGTGGTGTGGCTTATCGCGACGCGATTCCTGGCCCGGTGGGCCTTGCCGTTGGCGTTACTGACAGCACTTGTCGTGATCGGGTGTTACCTCGCCGTGCACGGCGTCGGCGCCGGTTCGCATACCGAATGGTTGCCGGAGATCGGTTGGACCACACCGGATATAGATGTATCTGCCATTGTTGGTATCGCGGTCCCGCTCTACGTGGTCACCATGGCGTCGCAAAATGTTCCCGGCGTCGCGGTGCTCAACACCTTCGGCTATGAGATTCCTTGGCGTCCGGCGATGTTCGTGACCGGGATCGGTACCGTGGTCGGTGCTCCGTTCGGCGGGCACGCGATCAATCTCGCCGCATTGTCGGCAGCACTGGCCGCCGGCGACGAAGCCGGTCCGGACCGATCCAGACGATGGGTGGCGGGAGTGGCCACCGGAGTGTCCTACCTCGTCCTCGCCGGGCTGTCGGGGGTACTCGTCACCATCACGTCGATTGCGCCGCACGGACTTCTGGAAACCGTTGCGGGGCTGGCGTTGCTCGTTACCTTCGCCAATGCGCTCCTTGGTGCCTTCGCTGATGACACGTACCGGATATCGGCGGCACTCACCTTCGTCACCGCTGCGGCGGGAATCTCGTTCTGGGGTATCGGCGGCGCGTTCTGGGCGCTGGTCGTGGGGCTACTCGCGCACGGTGTGCGGCATCGTGTTCCGCAGTAGTACCGGGCCTTAACCCAGGAACGAGGCGACCTCGACTTCGATACGCCGGTGTGGGAGTCAGTCAGTTAGTGCGGCAACCCGCTTACGTTCCACCTCGACGTCGAAATCGGCCTTCGGCCACCGCAGATCGAGGCCATTGAGTGTGGAAATCAACAGTTCGCACACCGCAAGGCGGGCGAACCACTTCTTATCCGCCGGGATGAGATACCAGGGTGCGCGGTCAGAGTCGCAGCGGTCGAAGATCGCCTGATATGCCTGAAGATAGTCATCCCAGAAGGCCCGTTCATCGATATCGCCGGGATTGTATTTCCAGAACTTGTCGGGACGTTCGAGGCGTTCGGTCAGCCGTGCCTTCTGCTTCGCCTTCGATACCACCAGGGCGCACTTGATGATGGTGGTGCCGGCATCAACGAGTTCCGACTCGAATCGATTGATGATCTCGTAGCGCTTCTCCCATTGCTCCGCCGGCACCAGATTGTGCACCCGCACGGGCAGGACATCCTCGTAATGCGAGCGGTCGAAGATACCGATCCGTCCCGCCGGCGGCAGGGCGTTGCGGATACGCCACAGGAAATCGTGTTCGAGTTCCTCCGGGGTCGGTGCGCCGAAACCCTTGATGGTCACCCCCTGTGGGTCCAGGAGGCCGCCGACATGGCGTGTGATTCCGCCCTTGCCGGCGGTATCCATGCCCTGCAGCACCAGCAATACCGAGCGGTTATCGCCGGAACGTCCGTTCGCGTAGAGCAATTCCTGTAGGCGAGCCAGTTGCTTCCCGCGCTGCGACAATAGCGTCGTGCCGAGTGCGCGGTCACCGGAGAAACCCGGCGTAGCGGTCGCATCGAATGTGGCGATCGGTCCCGCGGTACCCACTCGCAGTGTGCGCTCCGGGGCGTCGATCCAACCCCGAGTGCTGGTGCGTTTACCCATTAATGGTGCCCCGCTTCATGTGCCGTCCTTCTCCTGTGTGTCTGTCTCCGGTGCGCCTGGGTCTGGTGCGCTCGTCTGCGCGGGATCTGGTTGCGATATATCCGTGTGCGGAGCCGGTGGGTCGGAGGGTTCGGGCAGCACCGGCGGGGCCGCCATGAACTCGTCGCGTGAACCGTTGACCGCCGCGATGCCCACGACGGCACTCCAGACCATCATCGTCAGATAATCGATCAGGTCGTCGACAGGGATGTTGTCGTCGTTCATCCACCAGTCGACGGCGCGTTGGACACCGCCGACCAGGGTATGCGACCACACAGCGGCGCCAGAGATGTCTCCGTCGCGCTCGACCATCCGCATCGATATGACCGCGGTGAGCAGTTGGGCGACGAGTTGTTCGAATTCCACCGAACCCACCGATGAGGTGGGCGAACTAGCCTGCGCGAACCGGTAGAGCGCCGGCTCGGCATCGATGGCGCGCACGTAGACGCTGATCACGGTACGGGTGAGGGTGTATTCGTCAGTGTCGTCGGTGATGGCCTCGGCGAGTCGGGGCAACAGGGTGGTGTCGAAGAATCGGCCGGTGACCGCGTTGCCGAGGTCGCTCTTATCGACGAAATACCGATAGAGAACGGTTTTCGACACTCCGACGTGTGCCGCTATGTCATCCATCCCGGTCATGGCGCCGTTCTCGCGGATCGCGGCGATCGCTTTATCGGTCAGTTCGGTACGCCGGTCCTGCTTATGTTTCTCCCACCGCTGGCGACGTCCGTCGTGCTTGCCCCCGGTCTCGTTGACCGCGGTCAGCAGGGCATGTTCGAGCCCGCGGGTCATATTCGCGGCAGTGGCGAGTGCGGCTCGTGCTGCGGCTGCCGGGCTCGGGCGATTAGCCATCACCTGACCAGCCTAGTGTGCGAGGACAGGTACAACTGGTGGTGTGCCAACTGTGATTGCGGACGTTTCCGGCCAACAGGAACCGTCGCGGGTCCGGACGGTGCCCGCCGGCTCGCCCGGATTCGGTGCCACTGACGTCGGATCCGAGGAGAAACGTCGCCGGGATCTGCGCAGAATGAAGTGGCTTGCCACCGGGTTCCTCGTCGTGGCGGCGGTGATCTATCTCTGCGCCCGCTACCTCGAACATCGGGACGGGGTCGAGGTCGCAGGGTGGGTCGGCTATGTGCGGGCAGCATCGGAAGCAGGCATGGTCGGCGCGCTCGCCGATTGGTTCGCGGTCACCGCATTGTTCCGGCACCCACTCGGCCTGCCCATCCCGCACACCGCGCTGATCCGTAAGAAAAAGGACGAGATCGGCGATCAACTCGGCGAATTCATCGAAGAGAATTTTATGACGCCCGCGGTGGTGGTTCAACGCGCCGAGCAACTCGCCCTGCCACGGCGCCTGTCGACGTGGTTGGCCGACCCGGTCAATGCCCCGCGGGTCTCCGACGAGGCGGCGCGGGCGATCACACTTGCATCGGAAATGCTGCGCGATGAAGACATCGAACAATTCATCCAGGCGGTACTACGCTGGGCGGCCGAACCTCAATGGGCACCGCCCATCGGCCGGATCACCGAACAACTCATCCACGAGGACAGGCTCGAACCGGTCTTTCAACTGCTCTGCGATCGGGCCTACGAGTGGGCGCTGGGCAGCGGGGAACTCATCGACCGGGTGGTCGATCGCGACGTCGGTCCGTCATGGAAACCGAAATTCGTCAGTGCGCTGGTCGGGGACAAAATCTATCGAGAACTCGTCGATTTCACCTGGAAGGTGAAAACCGACCCCGCCCACGAGATGCGCAGGTCGATGCATCAGTTCGTGGAGAAGTTCGCCCACGACCTGCAGTACGACCAGGAGATGATCTCCCGGTTCGAGGGCATCAAACATGATCTTGTGGGCAGCGACGAAGTCACCGCCGCAGCATCGACCGCGTGGAATACCGGTAAGGCGGTGATCGAGCAGATGCTCACCGACCCCAATAGCACGCTGCGGCACACGTTGTCGGACGCGGTGATCAGGCTGGCGGTACGCATTCGCGACGATCTTCCGTTGCAGGAGAAGATGAATGGCTGGGTGGCGCGGGTGGCCCGGCACGTCGCGTCGAATTATTCGCGCGAGATCATCTCCGTTATCACCGAGACCGTGCGCGGGTGGGATGCCGACGACACGAGTCGCAAAATCGAATTACAGGTGGGTCGCGACCTGCAGTTCATCCGGATCAACGGCACCGTCGTCGGAGCGCTGGCTGGTCTGGCCATCTACTCGGTGTCGGTACTGATCTTCAGCTGACGGCCATCGGGCTCTGCTTGCACCAGCTAGCGCGCCGGGCCGATACTGTCATCACACGAGGTTCGGAGAGTGCGGATGGCCCGAGAACAGGAATGGGATCGCAGAGCAGGGATGGGATCGCAGAGTCGGGATGGGATCGCAGAGCAGCACGCGCACGACGGGGGCCACCGTACCGGCTCGGGCGCCCTGAGCAAACCGGTCGAGACCGTGGCCACCGCCGCCCAGGATGTAGTGGCCACCGCTGCTTCTGACATTGGTTCTTTCATCCGCTCCCAGCGAATGGCCGCCGAGGTCTCCTTGCGTCAACTCGCCGAACGAGCCGGGGTCAGTAACCCCTATCTCAGTCAGATCGAGCGGGGTCTACGTAAACCGTCCGCCGATGTGCTCGCGCAGATCGCCAAGGGGCTTCGAGTGTCGGCCGAGGTGCTGTACGTGCGTGCGGGCATCCTTGAGGAACGTCCGGCGAGTCCGGTACGCGACGCGTTGCTCGTCGACACCACCATCAACGAGCGGCAAAAGCAGATGCTGCTGGAGATCTACGAGTCGTTTCAGCGCGAGAATTCCGACCACAGGCCCACCTGAGGTCCGCCGACTGCGGCTAGAGTTGGATCGGTGGACGTCATAAATGTGCTGGCCGCCGGCCAGAATCTGATCCTATGGGCATTGACCGTTATCGCCGGTGTCGCATCCATCGTCTGCCTCGTTCACGCAGCCGTTCAGCGGCCGGACGCGTTCACTGCGGTCGATCGCCAGTCCAAGACGATCTGGGTCTCGATACTTGTCGCCGCAACGCTATTTATCTGGTTCTTCCAGGCGCCGGGCATGTTCTACATCATCGGGGTGGTCGCGATGCTGGTGTATCTGGTCGATGTGCGTCCGCGGGTGGATTCCATCCAGGGGAAGCGCTGGTTCAGCAAACTGCGATAGCTAATCTCCAACCCCCCAATACGGACATAGTCGCGATACGTGTCGGTGGACGGGTATGCGCGGAATAGACTGACCGTCGTGGCTGAGTATCGCATTAATGACCTGGCAGAGGCGTCCGGTGTCAGCGTGCGAAATATCCGTGTGTACCAGGATCGGGGTTTATTGCCCGCGCCGACGATTCGGGGTCGCACCGGGTGGTATTCGGAGGAACACCTCGTTCGCCTCAACCTGATTTCGCGCATGCTCGAACGCGGGTATACCTTCGCGACGATTAGTGAGCTACTGCACGCGGCGCATTACGGGATGAAGGTCGAGCATGTGCTGCGGGGTACCCCGCGCAACGGTCGTTTCCGCAATTTTCGTCGCGCTGCCACCATCACCATCACCGAATTGCGCAAAACCCTCAACGCGAGTGACCGGTCGATCGCGCTCAGCCAGAAACTCGGTTTACTCGTCAAGGACGGAGCGCATTACGCGATCAAGAACCCGGAGATACTTGAGGGCGCCGAGGTACTGGTCAAGAGTGGCATCGAGATCGATGTCCTGCTCGACTGCTTTGTACGAGTGCAGGAGGACATGGAGGACGCGGCCAGGAGTTTCGTCTCGATCATCACCGACAAATACTTTGATGAGAATCTTCCGGATCTGGGGGAGACCGTCGTGAGTAAGATGGCCGAAGTCATCCAGACCGTGCGACCGATGGCTCACGACATCGTGGAGACCACGTTTCGCAAAGCGCTTGACGGGGAGATCTCCAAGGCGATCGGTGAGGCGTCGACATACTTCGATGCGGCCTCCGGCGATGACGACCGTGATGATCCCGGCCGTGATGATGTGTCCGGAGCCACAGGCGATACGACAACGGGTATTGTTACGTCCAATGATGTGAACGCGCGCACTCCGGCGTCAGCGTCGGCTGCCGAGCGGTCGCCGGACATAACCTGACCCCCTACCCTCCACAGATGAGGGTGTCGATGATGAGGTGAGCGAGATGGGACGACGTTCCGTGCTTATCGGCGGTAGCCTCCTCGGCGCTGGGGCGGCGTGTGGTGCCGGTGCGTTCGCGGCCGGTGCGAGTGCGCACGCCGTGGGCCTGGTACGTGCGGCAGTGCGCAGCACCCGGTCGGTCGACGACGGATTCGATGAGCTCCTGGCCGAACCCACCCACCACTGCGATCGCCGGACCGTGACGACCGCCGACGGCGCGCGCCTCAACGTCGAGGTCTATGGCCGCGACGTTGCCGCCTCGGATAACAAAGACATCATCGTCGTTATCCATGGCTGGACCTGCAACACCCGCTATTGGAATCCGCAGATCAATCATCTGGCCGGCGACCGCACGGTGGTCGCCTACGATCAGCGCGGGCATGGTCGCAGTGAACTCGGTCGGCGGCGTCCTTCGGTCGGGCTGCTCGGCCGTGATCTGGATGCGGTTCTGGGCGAGGTGATTCCGCCAGGCAGGCGGGCGGTGCTCGTCGGGCACAGCATGGGTGGGATGACCATAATGTCGTGGGCCGCCCAATATCCCGATCGTGCGGCCACCATGATCTCCGGGGTGGTGTTGGCCTCCACCGCAGCGAAGGCCGTAGTGGCGAACCATCAGCTCATACCGGTCGATTTGCCACGGTACAGCAGGCCCTTGACCACTGCGGTCAGCCGGATCGTCATCTCGGCATCGACTCCGTTGCCGCACAACGCATATAACACTCGGATCGCTCACTACATGGCGCTCGGCACACCAGCGCGGGCCGCACATGTGGCATTCGTCCGTGAGATGATCGCGGCCTGTCCGCCGCGTGCCCGCGGCCGCTGGGGGGCGGCGATGGCACGGTTGGATGTTGTTGCGGGGCTACACGCACTGCCCGGTCCGGTCAGTGTGATCGTCGGTACCCAGGACCGCCTCACCCCGCCTACGCATGCCGATCGGATCGCCGAGGTGCTCCGCGCACGGGGAACCCTGCGCGATTACCTTGTTCTCGACGGGGTCGGACATATGTCGACGATCGAGGCGGCCCGCCGAGTCAACGAATTGCTCGACGACATCGCCGGATAGGCGCCGATCAGTTATCAATTCGCAGTTGGTAGTTCACGGTTGCTGCGTCACAGGGCGCAGTTGACCAACACCGGTTCCGGTTGGAGGAGCACACCGAAGGCGTCCTTGACTCCGGCCCGCACCTGACGTGCGAGGTCGAGGAGCTGTTCGGTGCTCGCGTTGCCCCGATTCGTCACGGCCAGAGCGTGTTTGGTGGAAAGTCGCACCGCGGCGCCGGGACCGGGATATCCCTTGGCGTAGCCGGCGTGTTCGATAAGCCATCCGGCGGAAAGTTTGACCCCGTCGGGCACCGGGAAAGCCGGTACCGTGACGTCGTCGCCGACGCTGCGACGAATCTGGCCCATGACGTTGTCGGCGATCTCCGCGCCGATGATCGGATTGGTGAAAAATGAGCCCGCGCTCCACGTGTCATGGTCATCGGGGTCGAGAACCATTCCCTTGCCACGACGCAGGTCGAGTACCGTCTCGCGCACCGTACGGGCGTCCACACGGGTTCCCTCGGCGACATCGAGCCGCGCGGCGAGATCGCGGTAGCGAAGCGGTTGGCTGAGGCGATTGTCGTTGAGCCAGAACGACACTGCCACAACCACGAAGTCATCACGGTATTTGAGGTTGCTGGTGCGATAACCGAGTCCGAGTTCACCCGGCCCCACCCAGCGCAGTGTCCCGGCGCGGCGATCGAGCACCTGCACGGTGCGCACGACATCGGCGATATCGACCCCGTACGCGCCGACGTTCTGCACCGGGGTGGCGCCCGCAGAACCAGGGATTCCCGACAAACATTCCAGCCCACCGAAACCGGCATCGAGGGTGGCCGCCACCAGATCGTCCCACGGCACCCCGGCGTCGGCGACCACATGTGCACGGCCCGATTCACGCCCGGTACCGAAATCAATCCGCCCACTCTCGATCACGACGGCCGTCCCGTCGAAACCGTTGTCGGCGATCACCAGATTGGAGCCGCCGCCGATAATGAGTACCGGTTCACGTTCGCGGTCGAGTGCGGTCACCTCCTCGACCACAGTGCGGGTGTCGGGGCAGCGGATGAGGGCGTGTGCCGGACCACCGAGCCTCAGAGTGGTCAATTCGGCCAGCGGTGTCGACGTCGGGGCAGGAGTGTCGGTCACCGTCTCACCGTAACTGAGTGCGCGCGAGCGTCTCGGGTAGTGTGCTCAGTCATGGCGAGCAGGCTGACACATACGGTCACTGTCGATTTTCCGGTGACCCGCTACTGGGAGATCGTGTCGACCGAACAGTATTGGCGGGACATGCTTGAGGCGATCAACTCAAGCCACGGAGCGCTCGAATCGTTCACCGTCGACGGCGACACGATCACCGTCGAGTTGGCTCAGGGCGTCCCCGAGGACCGGTTGCCGTCGATGATCACCTCTGTGCGTCCCGGCGATCTGCACATCACGCGCCGCAACTCGTACACCCGAACGGCGGACGGCATCACCGGCACCTTTACCGCCGCCATCGTCGGCGCTCCGGCCAAGGTCGACGGCGCACTGGCGGCGTCAGGCGACCCGGCACGCGTCGACTACACCGCCGAGGTTGCGGTGTCGGTACCGTTCCTCGGCGGCAAAATCGAGAAGGCGATCATCGAGCAACTCGTCGACCTTCTCGACTCCGAACGTGACCACATCGCCGAGTGGGCGAAGGCGCATCAGTAGCGTTACCTTCCCCCCCATACGGCCGGGGCCGGACGAACGGTTTTTGGCCCCGGAACACCGCTCACGTAGCCTGATCGTCATGGCACGACGGCTCAGCTACTCGGCGCGCTACTCCCATCCCGTGGAAAAGCTCTACGCGGCGCAGAGTACCCGGCGGTATTGGGATGAGATGATGGCCGGATTCCAGATGATCTCGCCGCACTGCCTGGTGGCCGACTTCCATGCCGACGACACCGGCATGCGAGTAGTCCTCAAACAGACCATCGGGCGTGACCAACTGCCCCCGCTGGCTCAGACGGTGCTGAAGAAGGACATGATCATCACCCGCGAGGAGAGTTTCGGCCCGTTCGATGCCGAATCCACCAAGGGCGAATACAACGCGTCGATACCCGCGGGTCCGGGGTCGCTCAACGGCAAGCAGGAACTGTTCCCCACCGAAACCGGCTGCACCATCCGCAAGACCACCGAGGTCAAGGTGTTCATTCCGTTCATCAACGGCAAGCTCGAACAATTGATGCTCGTCAACTTGGTCGATCTATTCCGCGCCGAGGCCGAGTACACGGCCGACTGGATCGATAAGAACCTCTAGGCGATGCCGCCCGGCCGCAACTCGCGCGCGTTCGGTGCCACGCGGCTGGGCCGGATCACTCGTGGTACTACCAACATCAATCGGTTGCGCCGGGTGGACCGCTGGATGGCGGGTTCCCCCGACATCCGCACCGCCCTCGGCCGGGTGCCCCGCCCGCTGGTCGTCGACCTCGGTTACGGTGCTCGCCCGGATACGACCGTTGAGATGGCGCGTCGACTGCGCGCGGTGGTCGCCGACATCGAGGTTGTGGGGCTTGAAATCGATCCGGAACGCGTGGTGCCCGCCCAGGACGGGGTGCGCTTCGCGTTGGGCGGTTTCGAACTCGCCGGGCTGACGCCCCAGCTGGTACGCGCCTTCAATGTGCTGCGACAGTACGACGAGGCCGAGGTGTGGCCGGCGTGGGAGCAGTTGACGCGCCGACTGGGCCCCGGCGGGCTGATCGTCGAGGGCACCTGTGATGAGATCGGCCGCCGCTGTGCCTGGGTGCTGCTCGATGCCGATGGCCCACGCACCCTCACCCTCAGTTGGGCGCCCGCGTACACCGCGCGGCCATCCGATCTTGCCGAACGCCTGCCCAAGGCGCTGATCCACCGGAATGTGCCGGGCGAGCCGGTTCACGATCTGCTCGCGGCGGCCGATCACTGGTGGGATGTGGCGGCCGGGCACGCCCCATTCGGCCCTCGGGCGCGGTGGCGCGAGACGCAGCGGTTACTGGCCGTATCCGGCGTACCGATCGTGACATCGCGCATCAGGATGACCGACAACGTGCTGACCGTCCCGTGGTCGGTGGTTGCGCCCCGCCCGGGCAACTAGGGTGTGTGCCATGCGTGTCGCCATGGCCCAGATCAGTTCGAGCGACGATCCGCGGGCCAATCTGGTATTGGTGGCCGACGCCGTGGCGTCCGCGGCCGCCGACGGTGCCCGGCTGGTGATCTTCCCCGAGGCCACGATGTGTCGGTTCGGGGTGCCGCTGGGGCCGATCGCGCAGCCGCTTGACGGCCCGTGGGCGAAGGAGGTGTCGGCGATCGCGGCCGCTCATCACGTGAGCATCGTGGCGGGCATGTTCACCCCTGCCGACGCCGGGCGCGTCTACAACACGCTGATCATCGCGCACCCCGATGGCCGAATCGAGTCCTACGACAAGATCCATCTGTATGACGCCTTCGGATTTTGTGAATCACGCACCGTTGCCGCGGGTGCCGATCCGGTGATCGTCGATATCGCCGGCACCGCGGTCGGCGTGGCCACCTGTTATGACATCCGGTTTCCTGGCCTGTTCACCACCCTCGCCGCCGGTGGCGCCGAACTGATCGTGGTTGCCGCTTCCTGGGGTGCCGGCCCGGACAAGGTGCACCAGTGGCAGATCCTGGCCACCGCCCGGGCATTGGATGCGACGGCATTCGTCGCGGCGGTGGGGCAGGCGCAGCCGCTCGATCCGCGGGTGCGGGAGGGTGGGGCGCCGACCGGCGTCGGGCACAGTCAAATCACAGATCCCTTCGGTAGCGTGGTGGCCGCATACGGTCCGCAGCCCACGATCGAGGTTCATGACATTGATCTCGGACTGGTGGCCCAGGCGCGTGAACAGCTCGCGGTGCTGGCCAACCGGAGAAACTTCTGATCGGACCTTCCGCCCATCACACAGATAAGGGGGCGCAACGCATGAGCGACAACGAGAACACGCCGCCGGGGACGTATCCGTACAGCGACGAGCCCGCCGCCGAGTGGATTCCGGTGACCGAACGGATCGAACTGGCGCCAACCGATGCCGGCCCCCGGGCCTATTCCGATATGTCACGACCACATACCGCGCACTTGCCCCTGGAGGCGCCCGCCGTCGTCGACGAATGGCATGCGGCCGATCCCGCTTCTCCCGCACCCCCGGTGAAATTGGCCCCGACGGGTAAGCGTCGTGCCGGCAAGCTCGTGGCGCTGGTTGCCGCCGGCCTGGTAGTGCTGCTCGTCATCGGTCTGGTTGCCGCCGAACTGATCGTGCGCAAGCGGGTTACGGACTGTCTCGATGAACAGTTCGGTGCCCTCACCGGAGTGCGGACGAATGTCGCGCTGAGCCGCAAACCCATTCTCCTGCAAGGGTTGGGCGGCTCGATCCCCTTCGTACAGGTGGATACCGTCGACTCCGGCAGTACCCGGCTGCACCTGCGCGCCGATGACGTCGTGACCCACGGCGACACCACCACCGTCGGATCGCTGCACGGCAGTGGTTACGTCCCGTTCTCCCAGGTTGTCGATCTCGGTAACCGCAGCGGTACGGGAACGGGAAATAGTAACGACGGCAACGGAACTGAAACCACCAGTGGCCTCGATGGAGCGAAGATCGCCTCGATCACTGGAAACCCGGCCGACGGCACCATTGATGTCGAATCATCGATCCAGTTGGCGATCATCCCCGTACCCATCTCGACCACCATCAAACCGGTTGTCACCGATGGCCATATCCACTTCGAGGTGGTGAAGGCCAGTGCATTCATCTTCGGTATCCCATCGGATTTCGCCCAGCGGATCGTCGACGAGGTCTCCCAATCGCTATTCGGACCGTTTTTCGACGAGATCAGCATCGGTGACCTCAAGGTGAGTGCGCAGGGCGTCGATTTCGCGGTATCCGGTGACCACGTGACACTGACCCCGGCCGACGCCGGCGGCAAGGCGTATTCCTGTGGGAGCTTCTGAGCGTCGCGTCCGCACCGGCATCGGTACTCTTAATGGCACATGTCCGATTTTGTGCGGGTCGCCTGGCGCCCGCCGGTGGAGGAGAAAATGACCACCCTGCTGTTATTACTGATCGTGGTCGCACTTGTTGTCGCGGTGGTGGCCAGTCGACGAAACGCCGGCGCTGGCAACGCGCATGCACTCGATGACGCGAAGGCCGATGCCCGCCAAGCCATCGAGCGGCTCGGCGGACAGGTGTATCTGCTGGTCGGGGACTCTCCGGCCGCCAAACAGGCACTCGCCGACGCCGGTGAGCGGCTCAATGCTGCGGGCTCGCAGATCGATCAGGCCAAGACCCCGGCGCAGGCCCGGTTGGCCAAGCAGACCGCGATCGAGGGGCTGTACTACATCCGGGCGGCGCGCACGGCGATGAACCTCGACCCGGGACCGGCCATCCCGGAACTCGATGGCCAGCGCAGCGCCGGGCAGGTTACCGAGGATCGCAAGGTCGATTTCGATGGCCGCACGATCGAAGCGTCGCCGACACCATCGCAGAACACGCCGAATTACTATCCGGGCGGCCGCGTCGCGGGTCGACCGGTGCCTGCCGGCTGGTACTCGGAACCCTGGTGGAAACCCGCTTTGATCGGCGGCGCGTGGGGTCTGGGTTCCGCGCTGCTGTTCTCCAGCCTGTTCTCCGGCATGCATGGCGTGTCCTACAGTGCGGCCGCATTCGAGAACGGGGCGGGTGACGGATCGGATTACGGCGCCCTCGACTCCGGGGATCACGGTGGAGATTACGGTGATTCCGGCGGCGACTGGGGTGGTGATTCCGGCGGCGACTGGGGTGGTGGCGGTTTCGGTGATTTTGGTGGCGGGGACTGGGGCGGTGGCGATTTCGGTGGTGGCGACTTCTGACACTGCGCGGGCCGGGGCCTGCGCTCGGGTTAGGTGAACACCACCGTCTTACGGCCGTGAACCAGCACCCGATCCTCCAGGTGCCAACGCAAACCCCTTGAGAGAACCAATGTTTCGATATCGCGACCCTGGCGGACCATGTCGGGGACGGTGTCGCCGTGATCCACCCGGATCACATCCTGCTCAATGATCGGACCGGCATCCAGATCGGCGGTCACATAGTGGCAGGTAGCGCCGATGAGCTTCACCCCGCGAGCAAATGCCTGGTGATACGGGCGCGCGCCGACGAAGCTCGGCAGGAAGCTGTGGTGAATGTTGATGGCCCGGCCAGCCCACGCGTCGCACAGTTGAGGCGGCAGAATTTGCATAAAGCGGGCCAGGACGACGGCATCGGGATCGTAGCCGTTCACAATCGATGCGACCTCGTCGAAGGCGTCCTGCTTGGTGCGTGTGCCGTCTGCCCCGGGGCCGAACGGCACGTGATGGAACGGCACATCGAATCGCGATGTCAGCGCTTCGAGATCGCGATGGTTACCGACCACTGCGTCGACACGGGCGGGTAATTCCCCACGATCGGCGCGGCCGAGGAGATCGGTGAGGCAGTGTCCCTCCTTGCTGACCAGCAGCACCACCGACTTCTGAATACCGGTGTCGGTCAGCTGCCACACCGTTTCCGGCCCGAAATCGGCGACCACCTCGGCGAACTGGGAACGCAGCTGCGACAATCCGATCGATATTGAATCGGCGCGCACCGCCTGCCGGGTGAAGAACCAGCCGGTGTCCGCATCGGAGTGGTAGGCGGCCTCGGTGATCCAGCCGCCGATCCCGGTGAGAAAGGCGGAGATGCGGGCGACGATGCCGGTGCGGTCGGGACAGCCAAGGGTTAGTACATAGCGTTGGCCGACGGTGTCTTGAATGCTCACGCATCTTAGTGTGCCAAGCTCGTTGGTGTGACCCACACCGACCTGACTCGTACTGCTGTTGCCGCACTCGTCGACCACACCCTGCTCAAGCCGGAGGCCACCCGTGCCGACGCCGAGGCGGCCGTCGCCCAGGCCGCAGACCTCGGTGTGTACGCGGTCTGCCTATCGCCGTCGATGCTGCCGATCAACACCGGCGCGCAGGCCACCTGTGTGGTGGTCGGATTTCCCTCAGGAAAACATCACTCGCTCATCAAGGCCGCCGAGGCGCGGTTCGCCGTCGACAGCGGCGCCGACGAGATCGATATGGTCATCGACGTTGGTGCCGCCCTCGACGGCAGATTCGACGAGGTGTTCGCGGATGTGCTGACCGTACGCGAGTCCATCGGGGACGCCGCGCTACTCAAGGTGATCGTCGAATCCGCGGTGCTGCTCGACGCCGCCGGACCCGACACGCTGCGGGAGGTGTGTCGTCGGGCGGTTGCCGCCGGCGCCGCATTCGTCAAGACCTCGACCGGTTTTCATCCCGCGGGCGGCGCATCGGTGCAGGCGGTGCGCATCATGCGGGAAACGGTCGGCGACGGCGTCGGGGTAAAGGCCAGTGGAGGTATCCGTACCGCGGAGTTCGCTGCCGAACTCATCGAGGCGGGGGCGACGCGCCTGGGATTGTCGGGGACGGCGGCGGTACTCGACGGTTTCGGGCAGTAACCGCCGGGGCTGCAACGGGGAGCGATCCCGAGTCCCGGTACGCGAACCCTGCAAGGCGGCACTCGGTAGGCTCTCAATGATGTCCACGCATGCGCTCCCCACCCGCCGCACGGTGCTTGCCGTCGCCGGCCTCGCCACCGCGGGCCTCGTCGCAGCCGCGTGTGGACGCTCCACCACCGATAGTTCCCCGCAGCCGGCGAAGAAACCGACCGCCTCGGTGCGCTTTACACCTGCCCTCGCACCTAATACGGCAGCACCTAATACGGCAGCACCGAATGCGGCGGCACCCAACCCGACGGCTGCGGTGAAGGTCGTTGCCATCAACGGGGTACTCAACCCTGACGTGAAACTGCTCAATCCACGCGGGCATGCTGTGTCCGGCGTGATGTCGGCCGACCGGAAAACCTTCACTATCACCGAACCTCTGGGCTACGGCACCACGTACACGTGGCAGGGCAGCGCCACTGGATACGACCGGCTTTCGATACCGGTTGAAGGTCAGTTCACCACGCTCGCGCCAACGAGTCAGATCAATGTCGTGATCAACATTGCCGACGGCCAGGAAGTCGGGATCGCCGCGCCACTCATCCTCAAGTTCGACGACACGGTCACCGACAAGGAGGCAGTGGAGCGCGCGTTGACTCTGACCACCGACCCGCCGATCGAGGGTGCGTGGGCGTGGCTGGGCGAGGACAACGGTTCACGCGTGCACTGGCGTTCCCGGCACTACATGGCGCCGGGAACGAAGATCCACATGAGCGCCAAGCTGTATGGGCTCGATCATGGTGGCGGCGCCTATGGGGCGGCCGATGTGACCAGTGATTACGTTGTCGGCCGCGCACAGATCGTGAAGGCCGAGGCGTCTAGCCACCAGATCGTCGTCGTGCGTGACGGCGCCACGTTGATGACGCTGCCGTGCAGTTATGGGCAGGGGGACGTCGACCGCAACGTGACCCGTTCGGGCATTCACGTGGTGACTGAGAAGTATGAGGACTTCTACATGAGTAACCCGGCGGCCGGGTATTTCAACGTGCATGAGCGCTGGGCGGTACGCATCTCCAACAATGGCGAGTTCATCCACGCGAACCCGCAAACCGTTGGGGTGCAAGGGTCGTCGAATGTGACCAATGGCTGTATCAATCTCTCACTGGAGAATGCGCAGCGATATTTCCAGACCGCGATCTACGGTGATCCGGTCGAGGTGACCGGCACCCGGATCGACTTATCGCAGGCCGACGGCGATATCTTCGACTGGGCGCTGGACTGGCCGACATGGAAGGCCATGTCGGCGATCAAGGGCGCGCCCAAGTAGTTTCCCGCCCGAGTAGTTGCCTGCCCGAGTAGTTGCCTGCCGCCGCAACTATCCGGTGCGGATATTGCGTCGTGACGACGCCTGATCGCGCGGCCGGATGACGATTTGATCCAGGTCCACGTGCGGCGGCCGTGACGCCACAAAGCCGACGACCTCGGCGATGTCGTCGGCGGAGAGCGGCGTGAGTCCCGCGTACACCGCATCGGCCTTGGTCTGATCGCCGTCGAAGCGCACCAGCGAGAAGTCGGTTTCCACCATTCCCGGGCAGATCTCGGTGAATCGGATCGGCGCGCCGAGCAGCTCGAACCGCAGCGTGCGGTGCAGCACCCCCTCGGCGTGTTTGGCTGAGGTGTACCCGGCGCCGTTGTCGTAGACCTCCAGAGCCGCGGTCGAGGTAATGGTCACGACGAGTCCATCGCCGGACGCTTCCAGTGCCGGCAGCAACGCTTTGGTGACGCGTAAGGTGCCCAGCACATTGGTTTCCCACATCCAGCGCCAGTCATCGAGATCCGCGGCCGAGACGGGGTCGAGCCCTTTTGCGCCACCGGCATTGTTGACCAGCACGTGTACGGTGTCGAGGCCGTCGACGAAGCGGGCCACCGACTCATCGTCGGTGATGTCGAGTTGCTTTCCGGTGCCGCCGATTTCGGCGGCGAGCTGCTCGACACGATCGACCCGACGGGCGCCGAGGATCACGTGATAGCCCTGTGTGGCGAGGGTACGTGCGATAGCGGCGCCGATGCCCGAGCTGGCGCCGGTCACCACCGCGACCTTGCGTGCGGAGACATCGGGGGAGGTTTGTCCGGTCATGGTGAACGAGTCTAGTGACCGCGGCGGAATCGCTTCACGCCCGGCCTGCTACATTCGTTCCTATGCCGTGCGGAGTCGTCCCGGCGACGTTACAGCTGGGGTCGACCCCTGCCGCCGCCGTTCTGCACGCAGTTCGGGGTGGGGCGCCGATCACTCGTGACCGGCTTGCCGAGATCACCTCGCTCTCGCCGGCCACAATCAACCGGCAAGTCAACGCGCTGACCACAATGGGTTTGATCGTTGAGCGACGTGATCTGGTGAGCCCGGGTGTCATTGGCCGTCCGAAGAGCCCGATTACCCTCGACCAGGATTCGCTGTGCGTAGCCGGTTTGCATATCGGTGCCCAGCGCGCCCTTTTAGCCATCGCCGACATCGGTGGCCGAACCCTCTACAGCCATGCCGTACTCACTCCGACCGGACCGGCCCGCGGCGTTATCGCGACGCTGTGCGGCGAACTGCGTGCGCTCGCCGATCGCTTCTCCGGGCGGCGTCTATTGTGGGGTGGCGCGGCGGTCGGCGGTTTCGTCGATACGGCCACCGGAGAGGTCGATCACCCTATTCTTGGCTGGCGTCGCGCTCCCCTCGGCGAGATCTTCGCCGAAACACTGGGCGTACCCGTATCCATCAGTGAACACGTCCAGGCGATGGCCGCGGCCGAGTTACTCCTTGGGCAGACCCGCGTCGATGTGGGTTCCGGATTATTCTTCTACGCTCGCGAGACGACGGGTATGGCGCTCACGCTCAATGGGCGGGTACACATTCCGTCGCATGGTGCGGGCGGTATCGCCCATGTGCGGGTCGACGCGCCGGTGATTTGCCCGGGCCCGGCGCGACTGCAGGATGTGATCGGTGCCGCATCCTCGCGTCGCGCCGCCGAGCGGCTCGGCGTGGCACCGGATTCCCCGATTATCGTCGATGAGCGGTCGCGGATTCTCGGCGAGGTGATCGCTGTGTTCCGCGACGCCATCAACCCCGACGCGATCATCGTTGCCGGTGATGCCTTCTCCGCTCACCCGCGTGGGTTGGCGCCGGTGCAGGCAGCCTTCGACGCGGCGTCGACCGCAGGCCGGCCGCTGGAATTGATGCCATCACGCTTTGGAGTCGCCGCACCCGAGAGTGCGGCAATCGTGGTGGCGCTCAGCGTGATCTACGCCGATCCGGTGGCGGCGCTCGGCTGAGCGCGGGGCGGCCCGCGCACCGGGGGTGAGGGGAGTCGGTCTGGCTAAGGGCGGTTATCGTCCCCCGCATACAGTATGGGGATGTCTAGCACCCCGATCTATGCGCCGCGTGACGTGTCGGCCGCGATGACCATCTCGGTGCGAGCGCCCACCGAACTCGAAATGCAGATCGCGGTGGCCCGGATGCCCGGCCTGACCCTCGATGAGACGCTCTTTGTCGACGTCAATGGGGAGCGGATCGTGCCAGAGGAAATCATCGACCCGCACGGCGGGCGCATCCATCGATTCGAGGTCGGCAGGGGTCTGGTGAGGGTGGAGTACGCCGCGGTCGTGACGACACCTGCAGATCCGCCGGCCGTGACCGCTATCGATCGCTCGCTATACCTGCGGCCCAGTCGATATGCGGAGTGCGACAAGTTCTTTGGGTTCGCGGCCCGGCACTTCAATGCGACCCTGCCGGCCGGGGAACTGCTCAACCAGGTGACCGCCTTCGTTGAGGACAAGCTCGATTACGTCCCGGGGTCGAGCGTGGCCACCGATGGTGCGACGGACACCCTGCTCGCCGGTGCGGGTGTCTGCCGCGACTACGCGCATCTCGTTGTCGTACTCCTGCGGGCACTGAGTATCCCGGCCCGCCTCGTCGCGGTGTATGCGCCGGGATGCGACCCGATGGATTTCCATGCGGTGGCTGAAGCGCTCGTCGACGACGAATGGGTGGTGGTCGATGCCACCCGATTGTCCCCCCGCCAGAGCCTCGTACGTATTTCCACCGGACGTGACGCCGCCGACACGGCCTTCCTCGATAACCACGGCGGGGCAATAAGTCTCGATTCCTACGCGGTAACCGCCACCGTCCGTGGCGATTTACCGGTCGACGATGCGACCACACGTGTCTCGATCAGGTGAAAATCGGGCCTTGCCTGCCGTTTGCGGTGCTAGCTCTGAGTGTGCAGCAACCACTTTCGGCGGGAGTCGGCGACTAACCACAGGACCGACGCCACCTCGTCGGGGCTATCGATGCGGTAGCGGGCCGCGGTGTGGCCGTCACCGACTTTGATGCTCACGTCGTGTTCTCCCCGCAGGTGATCGAAGGCCTTCTCGTCGGTGACGTCGTCGCCGAGATAGATGGCCGCGTCCGCGGCGAACTCCTGACGTAACAGATCGAGGGCATACCCCTTGCTGGTCTCGATCACCGAGAGTTCGATTACCGCTTTGCCCTCGGTGACCTGCACACCCGACCATGTGGCCGCGCCCGTGCGAGCCAGCGACAGTGCGGCGGCCGCCACATCGGGGGCGGCGTTGCGAACGTGCAGGGCGGCGCTGACCGGTTTGGTTTCCACGCTTACTCCCGGATGGTTGTGCGCGATGGACTCGAACTCGGCGGTGACACGGGTCAGCAGCGACGTATGTGCGGCGGTGATCTCCTGCTGGAACCCGGCCTTGTTGGCGCCGTTGTGGCCGAATTGGTTGTGGCTGAATCCTTCATCGAATTCACTGCCGTGGCTACCGACCAGCCTCACCCGGGCGTCGTCGAGGCCCGTGCGCAGACGCAGGTCTGCCAGGGCCCTGCCGGAAATCACCGCGGCGGTGGTATCGGTGAGGTCGGCGGCGGCACGCAACGCCGTGATGGACGCGGCGTTGGGTGTGGCATCGTGCGGTCGCGACACGATCGGCGCGATACATCCGTCGAAGTCGCTGGCCACCAGCAGGCGGGCCACGCGGACCGCTGCGGTCAGCGCGTCGCGCAGGTCATCGGGGATGGCGTTCACGCTCACCGCAGTTCGTCGTCGGGGAGATCGAGATCGGCGGAGTCGGGCACCAGCTGTACGCCGCGGTCGGCTGCGGTCTCGGTCTCATGGGTGGTGGCGAGGGTGCTCAGGAAGCTTTTCGCCCAGCGTTCCACGTCGTGCGTCAGTACCTGCCGGCGCAGCGCGCGCATCCGGTGCCGCCCCTCGTCGGGTGACTGTGCCACCGCGGCCTCGATGGCGTCTTTGACACCTTCGAGATCGTAGGGATTGGCGAGATATGCGGTGCGTAATTCGGCGGCGGCGCCAGTGAATTCGCTGAGCACCAGGGCACCGCCGAGATCTGCCCGGCATGCCACGTATTCCTTTGCGACAAGGTTCATTCCGTCGCGTAACGGGGTTACCAGCATGACATCGGCGGCGGCGTAGAACGAGATCAGGTCGTCGCGGGGGACGGGACGGTGCAGATACTGCACGACGGGCCGGCCCACGTCGCCGTATTGTCCGTTGATATTGCCGACGAGTTGCTCGATCCCGGCCCGCATTCGGATGTAGCTTTCGACGCGTTCCCGGCTGGGCGTTGCCAACTGAATCATGACGGTGTCATGCGGATCGATGCGTTGCTCGGCGAGTAGTTCCGAGAGTGCAAGAAGACGCACGTCGATGCCCTTGGTGTAGTCGAGGCGGTCGACGCCGAGCATGATCGTCTTCGGATTGCCCAGTTCCTTACGGATCTCGGCGGCACGCCGGCGCACCGCTCGCGAGCGTGCCTTCGTGTCGAGATCTCCCGAGTCGATCGAGATGGGGAAGGCACCCACGCGCACCGTGCGGAATCCGACCTGCACCACGCCGAATCGGGAGCGCACGCCGACATTGCCTTTGCTGGTGGCCTGCCCGGCCAGTCGGCGTGCCAGATAGAGGAAGTTCTGGGCACCACCGGGGAGGTGGAAGCCAATCAGGTCCGCACCGAGTAACCCCTCGACGATCTCGGTGCGCCACGGCATCTGCATGAACAGCTCTGTGGGCGGAAAGGGGATGTGCAAGAAGAATCCGATGCGCAGATCCGGCCGCAGCATCCGCAGCATCTTGGGTACCAGCTGCAGCTGATAATCCTGAACCCAGACGATCGCGCCGTGTGCTGCGGCCTTCGATGCGGCCTCGGCGAAACGTCTGTTGATTTCTACGTAGGTGTTCCACCATTCGCGGTGGTACTCCGGTTTGACGATGACATCGTGATAGAGCGGCCAGAGGGTCGCGTTGGAGAATCCCTCGTAGTATTCGGCGATCTCCTGGGTCGAGAGCGGCACCGCGTGGATGCGGATGCCGTCGACGTCGGGGGTGTCGGCGGAGTCGGCGATACCCGACCAGCCGACCCATGCCCCGGTGTGTGAGCGCAGGATCGGTTCGAGTGCGGTGACCAGACCGCCGGGGCTGCGCCGCCAGCGCACAGATCCGTCGGCCAAAACCTCTTTGTCGACGGGGAGCCGATTGGCGACCACAACGAATTCGGCGGCACCGTGATCGGGGATGGCCCGATCAGTGGGGGCCGGAGTGGAGGAGAGCGTGGATACCTCGTCGGATCCGGGGCTCACGGAGTTAGGCGTTCTCGCCCGGAGCGATTCCCAGCATGGATAGCAGCATCCGACACTCGTCGGCGTCGGTCGCGTAGGCGGCGACGACTCGTCGCGCCGAGATGGCGGTCTCGTCGGCTACCGGCTCCAACTCGTCGTCGGCGAGTTCGGTGGTCTTCGCGGGCATCGTATCCCCTCGTGAAAGATCGGTCTGTTCGACGCATATGTCGTGCGCGGCGTCCCATCCTACCTGCTCGGCCCACCTTACCTGGTTGGCCCGTCCTGTTTGTTCGATTCCGTCCCGTATGTTCGGTTCCGACGGGCGGTTCGCCGGTTTCGGTCGCCGCTTACCGGCGGTTTCCGGTGCGGGTGCGCCGATAAGCGGCGGGCCCAGGTGGGTGCTGAAGGTAGCTGTGGGCGCCGCAGCGTTCGCGCGACGAATTCCCCGAGGGTGACTCCGGCGGCCAGTGCGCACCCCACCGCGATGGCACTGGCCACCCAGGTGAACCCTTCGAGGGTCTGGTCGCTGAGGATGCCGTAGAGGCCGCGGTACACGGCCAAACCCGGTAGCAGCGGAGTGATGCCCGCAACTGCGACGACCAGGGGCGGGGTGAGCGCGCGGCGGGCGAGCAACCCGCCGACGAGACCGACGCATGCGGCCGCAACGCCGGCCGAGATCACGTCGCCGACCGACAGATAGGTTCCGAGGGCGCAGACGCCGACGCCGATCGCGCCGCCGAGGAATGCGACGGGCAACGCACGGCGCTCGGCATAGCTGGCCAATGCGAAGGCGAAGGCGGCGACCGCCCCCGCGCCGACCCGCACCGATGCGGTCACGGCCACGAACTGCGTCGAGGTGGTAATCGTCGGCAGATACACGCCGACGCCCTCCAGGAGTCGGATCGCCATGCCGACCCCGGCGATGATGCCGCCGGTCATCAGCAACAATTCGAAGAATCGCGCCACGCCGGTGATAGGTGCGCCGGTGATGGCATCTTGCACGGAGCCGACCAGCGAGAGCCCGGAGAGCAGCACCACGATTCCGGCGGCGATCACTTGTGCGGGGGCGAGGTCGAGGCCGATCTTCTCGCTTCCTTCGGAGACCAGTGCGGCGGGTACCACCGCGATGAAACCGCCGGTGACCTGCTGGAAGAATACGGGCGTGCCGATGCGATCGAGGAAGCGGTTGAAGGTGACGGTCACCGCGGTGGTCACGAAGGCCAGCGGCGCGACCAGCCAGCCGCCGCCCAGGAACACCACCACACCCGCCGCCATCAGTCCCCATGCGCAGCTCGCCACCCACCCGGGGTAGGGGTGGGGGGCGGCGATGATCTCGTCGATCATCCGGTGTGCGCTCGACGGAGTCAGCGCCGAGTCGCGGATGCGGCGGATCAGCCGATCGACCGCTGCGAGCTGGGTGAAGTCGAGCGAACGGTAGTGGACGGTCTCCATCGTGGTGATCGGCGGCAGCGTCGCGCCGCGTCGGGCGCTGACCACGATCGTGTTGAAGGTGACGTCCACGCCGACGTCTTCGAGCCCGTAGACGTTCGCGACGAATCTGATCTGCGCGGTGGTGTCGATCGCGCCCGTGCCCGAGTCGAGTAGCACCGCGCCGATCTTGGTCGCCAGATCGAGGACTTCGGTGATCGCGGCGACGTCGAATCGATCGATCGGCCGCCGCGGCGCGACCGCGATGCTGCCCGGCTCGATGGTGTCAATCGTCGCTCGACTGGTGCCGGCGAGGAAGCGCGCGACCCGCCGGATATACTTACGCACGCATGCCTCCTTAGCTCAGTGGTAGAGCACTCGCCTTGTAAGCGAGCGGTCGTCAGTTCAATCCTGACAGGGGGCTCCATTCGGTCCGGGCACATCCCCCGGCCTGTTATTAACTGTGGTCTCCCGCATGGGCTTGGGGGTGAAGAGGAATATGGGTCACTCTCGTCGGCGTGGTGTGGTGGCTGTAATCATCGTTGTTCTGGGGTTGGTTGCCACGATCACCGGGGCAGGCGGCGCCGGTGCCGATCGCCTGCGGCCATATCTGAATCTTGCGCTTACCAATCGTGACGCCGCACACGGGGCCGGCGGGGTGAATCCGGCACTGCCGACCGATCCCGTGGTTCTGGGTTCACTGCTTGCCGACGCGCGGGCCCGTCACCTCGCGCCCGGCGCCTATCGTGCGCTGCTGTATCAGTATTGGCTGGCCGATACGACCACAGCTGCCGGTATCGACCTGGCGTCCTGGAATCCGCGGGCAGGCGTCACCGCCAACCGCGCCAATCTCGTTAAGTCGTACCGGTATTACCAGAATCTGCAGTTGACCCACCGGGAACTGCAGTGGGCCGGCATGGGTGGTTTGGTGGGTGCGGACTTCGGTGGCGGGTTGCTCGATTTCGAACTGGCCACCAATATCTACGATCTCACCCGATTGCAGCCGCTGGCGAACGCCGTTGTCAGCCGAACGAATCGGACGTTGGGTCCGGTGTTTGTTAACCGCCTGCCACGCGGCTTGCGGGCATTGGCGCGGGTCGGCGCAACGGTCTCGGCCGCCGACCTGCGTTATATTCAGGGAAACATCCTGATCATGCAGAAGAATATTTTCTCCGACCTGATGCCGATGCACCGCGCATATGTGGTCGGCGGGTTGCCTGCGTTGGCGGAGATGCGCCGGGCCGGCATCTTCGGTGACGAGATCATGGCGGCCTGGCGTGATATATCCTCGGGCCGCCCCGATGCCGTCGCCGCGGGGAATGCCCGACTGTTGCAGCGTGAGCAGGGCGAAGTGATCCGCGCGCAGTGGGATCGCACGCGTGCCTATAAGGGCGATGTGGGCGAGGCGGTGACCTATGTGAGCACCATTGCCGGGTCACCCTCGGTCGCCGGGGTGATCCCGCCGCGATCGTTCCGATCGATCCAGATCCACGGCAGAGCCCCCGATGGGCGGCGTGCGACGTTGACTCTTGCGCTGCCCGACTGGAACTGGTCGGTCTACCCGCAACGCTGGGCGTACATCACCGATCAGCTTTTGCCGAAGTACACCGCGCAGGTCAATACCCGGTGGCCGCAACTGCGGGCTGCACTGCGCAAACCCTTTGATCAGCAGCTGGAAAGCCACCGGCCGCTGTGGAATATCCTGCCCGCCTTGCGATCTGCCCTGGCGACGACGAAAGTGACCTATTCATGATCTCGTTGACCGTGCCGAGTCCGACCGGAATGTCTGCGAAAAAGACTGTATGGGTGTCCATCACGGTATTCATCAGCGCGGTGTTCATGCTGGCGATCGCGGCCGTCCCGCTCGCCCACGCGGGGCCGGTGAACCGTACTCCTCGGCTCGACGAGATCTTCAACGGCTACGTGGTCGGTACCTTCACCGACGGCCGACCAGCCAGCCCGCGCGAGATCATTGACCCGCTGACTTCCGGTGACGCGTTCTACACCGAACCGCGGTTACGTGGCGACGAGAGACCGGGCGCGCTACTGAAGGCGAAGAAGGTCGATATCCAGTTCAGCGGGTTCCGGCCGGGAAATCTCGACGCCTACAAGCTGATGTATGTCTCGCGGGGATTACACGGTGAGCCCGCCATCAGCACCGGCCTGCTGATGATCCCGGTCGATGGCCGCAGTAATACGACACGGCCGATCGTCGGGTATCAGTTCGCCAACGACAGCGTGGGGGCCTACTGCCATCCCTCGACGATGTGGACAGGCGGTGATCCGATCGACGGGGCGTCGTGGTCGGCGCTGGGCCCGCTGGCGTTGATATTCGGCAAGGGCTACGCGGTGATGATCAGCGACGTGGGCAATGACGGCGATCCCCATCCACATGGGGTATTCGCCGGTCGGGTGGGTGGCAACATGTTGCTCGACGGCCTGCGCGCGGCACTGGAGTATCGGACGCCAGGGTTGTCGGCGACGTCTCCGATCGCGCTGTTCGGTATCGCCGGTGGCGGGGTGGGCGCGGGATTCGCGGCCGAGAACGCCGCGCGATACGCACCGGAACTCAACATCACCGCCACGGTACTCGAGGGTATGGCGGTCGATCAGCGCCACTTCATCCGCGCCGCTGACGGCTCCATCGGGTCGGGTTTCGCGTTCGCCACCCTGCTGGGCCTCGAACCGAGGTATCCGGAGATGGCGATCGACGAGAAGCTCACCCCTGTCGGCAGGCGGTTGGCCGCCCTATTTCGCACGCAGTGCCAGACGCCTGCTTATTTCGGCACGCCGTTCTTGCCGTTGCGCACCCTGTTCCGGGACGGTCGCGACCCCGCGGACATCCCCGAGTTCGCGCATGTGTACCGCGACAACACGCTTGGTGCGCGGGCACCGAAGGCTCCGGTGTTAATCGCCTCCTGCGCGCGTGACGATTCGCCGATGTCGCTGGTGCCCGCCGCCGACGCCCGCCGGTTGGCGGCAACCTACCGCCGCGGTGGCACCGAGGTGGATTATCACCCCACCGACTGCAGCATGATTCACTTCCTCGTCGACATGTACGGCTGGGGTACCGACCTGTTCGGGATGGCGACCATCGACTGGCTGAGTGCCCATTTACGGCGGTGATGTCCGGGGACTCCCCGCAGCGACCGAGGATTTCTGCAGGCCAGCACCCACAGGAAACTTCCAGCTGTCGGGTAGGCTGGTAGCAGATTCGTGGGCGATGGTGGTATATGTGAACGAAATGGGCCATACAAGCATCAAGACATCCGGTAAAGGGGTCGCACACGGCCCGCGGGTCCTCGTTGTCGATGACGAGACCAATATTCGCGAGTTGCTGTCGGTGTCGTTGAAGTTCCAGGGGTATGAGGTCGAGGTCGCCGCGAACGGCCCCGAGGCCATTGATCGGTGCCGCACCTACAAACCTGACGTATTGATCCTCGATGTCATGATGCCCGGGATGGACGGATTCGGTCTGCTGCGTCGGCTACGCGCCGACGGGATCAATGCGCCCGCACTGTTTTTGTCCGCCAGAGATTCCGTTGAGGACAAGATTAACGGCCTCACCGTTGGCGGCGACGATTACGTCACCAAACCGTTCAGCCTCGAAGAGGTTGTTGCGCGGTTACAGGTTCTGTTGCGCCGCAGTGGTTTCGACGATAATGAAAAGGATTCCTCGCGGATCACATTCGCCGACATCGTGCTCGATGACGAGACCCACGAGGTGTGGAAGGCGGACAAACTGGTGTCGCTCTCGCCGACCGAGTTCACCCTGTTGAGGTACTTCATGGTCAACGCGGGCACGGTGCTGTCCAAGCCGCGGATACTCGATCATGTATGGAATTACGATTTCGGCGGTGAGGTCAACGTCGTCGAATCCTATGTGTCGTATCTGCGCCGCAAACTTGACTTCGGTGAGAAGCCATTGATCCACACCCTGCGCGGGGTCGGTTACGTGCTGCGTGAGCCGCGCGGCTGAGATGACCACACAGCTCCCGCCGCATCAGGAGCGGCTGGATCCGTTGACGGTGTTGACCGATGGCCGGCGTAAACGTGGTGTTCCGCTGCGTATTTCACTGGTGGCGCTTATTCTGGTGCTCCTTGTCGTGGGGTTGGTGGTGTCGGGATTCGCGGTGACGTCGGCGATGCGGTCGGATCTGATCTCGCGTACCGACACCGGACTGCTGAGCGCGGTGGACAGTTGGGCGAAGCCCCGTCGGGTGAATGACACCCCTGGTCCGCCACCCAGCGCCCGACGGCCGCCGTCCCCGTACTATGTCTATAGCACACTGAGCAACGGTCAGACGTTGTCCAGCAACGATTTCGATCACTCGCCAGCGCTACCTAGCGCGCACGTCGGCAATGCCGGTCCGGTCACCGTGGGTTCATCCGATGCCAGCGGGCCGCAGTGGCGACTTATCAAACGCACCACTCCCGACGGTGATGTTGTGGTTGCGATACCGCTGACCGATATTGATAAGACGTTGTCGCGGCTGATGTGGCTGCAATTCGGAATCGGCGCCGCGGTCGTGATGGTGGTTGGTGTGCTCAGTTACCTGTTGGTGCGGTCGAGTCTGCGTCCGCTGCGGCGGGTCGAGGAGACGGCCCATGCGATCGCTGCGGGCAATCTCAACATGCGGGTGGCGCCGGCGCCGGCTAATACCGAAGTGGGCAGCCTGTCAGCGTCGCTCAATACGATGCTCGGCCAGATCCAGCGTGCCTTCTCGGCCACCGCGGCTTCCGAACAGCAGGCCAGGTCTTCGGAGGAGCAGGCGCGTGCCTCGGAAGAAAAGATGCGGCGTTTCATCGCCGACGCCAGCCACGAACTGCGCACCCCGTTGACGTCGATCAAGGGTTTCGCGGAGTTGTATCGGCGAGGTGCGGTCACCGATGTTGCCGACGCCATGCGGCGCATCGATGACGAGGCGGGCCGCATGAATTTGCTGGTGGAGGACCTGCTGATGCTGGCGCGGCTCGATGCACAGCGTCCGCTGAACTTCGCGCCCGTCGACATGCTGGCGCTGGCCGCCGACGTCGTGCAATCGGCCCGGGTCGCCGCGCCCGAACGCAGCATCCGTCTGGCGATCGGCGAGTCCGACTATCCGCCGCTGGTCCTCGGCGACGCCCCTCGTTTGGTGCAGGTGATTCGCAACCTGGTTAATAACGCGGTGGTACATACGCATGACGCGTCGATCACCGTCACCGTTGGTGTGGACCAGGCGGACGGCGTCGATGACGTGCTCGTGACGGTCGTTGACACCGGGCAAGGCCTTGCGCCGGACGATGTGGCGCATGTATTCGAGCGGTTCTATCGCGGCGACAGCTCCCGGTCGCGGGGGCAGGGCCGGGGGAGCGGGTTGGGACTGTCGATCGTCGCGGCGCTGGTGAACGCGCATGGCGGGCGAGTGGGTGTCGATTCCGTTCTCGGTGAGGGAGCCACCTTCTGGTTCCGTCTGCCACGGCTGACCGAGTAGGCGGCCTCCGTCGCCGGATGAGGTTGCGGGGTATCCCGGCAAGGAGGATCAGATCAGCCTGCGCAGCCGGGCGAATTCGGCGAGGTCGTCGCGGAAGCGGTCGAGGGTGACGAGGGTGTACATGCCGTCGATCTGCTTATCGACCCACAGTTGATGGATGCGGCGCAGATCGGCTTGGCGTGATTTCCAGCCGATTCCGTCGATCACGGCGAGGACGAGTTGTTTGGGTAGCCGGACTTCGGCCATCTCCTCGATTTCACGTACGGCGTCGGTGAGTTTGCTTCCGGTGGAATCGAAACCCTTCGCGGCGACCACTATATCGGCCGAATTATCTTGCCCAACAATAAGATCTGCCGGCGCGGTACGCCCATTGCGGCCGGTGAAGCGGGACCGGGTCAGGTAGGGGAGCGCCAGGCCCCGAGCGATCTCCTCGATCTCGTCTTCGATTCGGCGGCCCGAGGCCCCCGCGCGCGTCGCGGTGACTCGGGTGCCGGCGCGGGCAACCAACACGTCGGCGAAGGTGTAGGTGCGGGTCATCTGTGCGCGCAGCACTGCCACCAAATCGAATTCGGCGTCCAGCCACGTCACCAGATCGACCGGTTGCGCCCGGGCCAGACCGTGCCACCCCGACGTGTTGAACCGATCGCGCAGCACATTTTTCAACTTCTCCTGCGATAACCCGACGGCCAGCCCCAGCACCGGCACATCGGCGGGATGATCGCGGACCCATGCCGCCAGCCCGGCGATATCGGTGTCGAGAAGCTCACTCAGACTGGCCGTGGCCGCGGCGATACGCTCAGCCTCCGGGGTTGCGGCCGTCGGATCGACGTGTGAGGTGAGCCGTCCCAGCGAGGCCAGGTACTCGTCGAAATCGGGTGCGTCGGTCATCGGATAAGGGGGTGCTCAGTCCCGGCCGATGAACAGGAACTCGCTGACATCACGGCGGGTGGCCGCGGCATGCGTCCCGAAACTGTATTTGTGGTCGATCGCGACCACCTCCACCGAAGGCTTCACCTTCCCCAGTAGATCGACGATGCGGTCGGCGCCGGGTAACGCATTCGACGAATACGACAACACGATCGCCCCCGCCTGCTCGAAATGCTCGAATGTCCGCAACAATGCATCCTCGATTGTCCGCTTATAAGCGAAGGGCGTGAACCGCTTGGGAAGTTTCTTCGTCTTGGTGTTCTCCATGATGCTCATGCCCGACCAATAGACCGAGAGCCCTTCGAGGAAGTGATAGCGCTTGATGTAGTCGTTATCGTCGGCGGGCGGAGCATAGGGGGGATCGAGGTAGACCAGATCGGGTGCCCCGCCGGCAAAGCCGGTCAGATCGAGATCGAAGACGTCGCCGCAGGTGCTGCGATGCCGGTGGCCGTTGCTGAAAACCGTGGCGTTGTATTCCGCGGCCGCGCGCAGCCGGAAATGATCGCGCAGCGACATGCGCAGGTCGCGGCGGCCGTCGGCGTAGCGCGACGGATCGGTGAAGGTGAACACCCCGCGCGGTTGCTTGCGTGCCGCCGAGAGCACGAGCGCCGAGATTGCCAGATCACGCCGATACCCGCGCAGCAGGTCGATATGCGACCACGCCGAGTCCAGAAAGGCGCGATCCTCGGCGGTGAAATACAGCCCGTCGAAGGTCCGCGAGATGAAATCGCGATCGTCGACGGGGGGGCCGCAGATCTCCTCGATGAGGTCGGGTTCGAGCTGCACCGAAGAGTTGGCGACGGTGGCGCGCGAGATGATGTGCGGAAAGTTCAGGAAATCGTTGCTCGCCACGGCGAAACCCTGGGTCTTCAACAGATATGACACGACCCCCGACCCGGAGAATGCGTCGACCGCGTGGTCACCGCCGATCTGTGCGAAGGTGCGTTCAAGATGGGGCAGCAACCGGTATTTCGAACCCATATAACGCAGCCGGGGGAACCGCTGCGCCCGCGCGACGATATCTGCCGAATCGCCGCCGCGGGCCGAATCGACGGGCTGGGCATACCCGCGTCGGGGGGCGCGCTGCTCACCGGATCCGTCCGCACCGGCTCCGGTGGCTTCTCGTCGACTCACCCGGAAAGAATGACATGCCGCTGTGACAAGGTTGGCCACCAACACGTTCGGCCGGTCAGTCGGAGGGTTGTGAATGGATCTGATGGGCCGAATGGATCTGATCGGCGACGAGCATGGCGGTGGCCCGCGCCGCATTAGTGGGAGTCATCACGTCGAAGCGCACCGCCGCGGAGACCGATTTGAGCCGGGTGGCCACACTGCTGTGATGCAGGTGCAGTTGTTCGGCGGTGCCCCGCAACGTGCCTATGCGCAGGTAGGCGCGCAGGGTGTCGAGCAGTTCGGTGCCCTGGCCGGTGCGCCGGAGCTGTTCGCACGCCGCGACGTCGGGCATGGCGGCGATCGCTTCGGGCGGGGCGTTGAGCAAGAGATTGAGCGCGCCGAGCGTGTCGGCGCAGAACGGGGCGTGCGTCGTCGCGCCGTAGGTGCGGGCCAGCCGTGCGGTCGCGACATGCCTATATGCCTGTCCGGCCGCGCATTCGAGGGAGATCCCGCAGTACACCGGGGATGCGGGCAGAATGTCGGTGAGTCTAGGGCCGGTCGCGTGCAGCGTGGAGTTGTGCGGTTCGGCGACGATGACGAGGACGTCGAGGTCGGTGACGACGGCCGTCGCGCGTGCGGGGGAGTGGGCGCGGGCCAATTGCGCGGCGATCGATTCGGCGCCGACCGATTGGCGGGTCACGTCGGCGGCCGATGTACTGGTCGCGGTGGGCGCGGTGATACTCAGTACGCGCACACGCAGTGCGGGATCGAGATCGAGTGCGCCGCATGCGTCGTACGCGGCGTCGGTCGTCTCGGCGCCCAGTAACCGTGAGGTGTATGCGGTATCGGAAAAGTCGCGTTGCGGCCGCAGCACGGCCGCTGCGGTCAGTGCCAGTCGGTCGATGAGCATCTCGTCGAGTGGCAGCGCGGAACCGGTGCGCTCGATCCACACCGCCCCGATGGTGTGATCGTCGACGACGATATCGCGGCGGCAACTCGGCGTGCCGGGTGCGGGTTGCCACGTTCCGGCGGGCGTGCATCGCAGAGTTGCCAGGCCGTTACCCCGGATGCCGACTACACAGTCGGCCAGGGTCGCCGCGGCGCGGAGCACCTGGGTGATGTCGGCGCCATGCCGGAGCAGAGCATCGAAATAGTCGATGATCCGGACCATTCCCGCGGAGTCTGCGTCGAGCTCGGCGAGGCGATACATGAGGCCTTGCACATGTCGAGGCTACGAGAGGGGCGAATTCACCCGCAAGGCTTTACCGAGTACGCGTAGCAATTCTGCTGTCTGGCGCTGGCTGACTTCGGCGCTGGCGAGGAATGCCGACCCGTGGAAGGTGCCGGGAAATGAATGGAGTTCGACGCTGACACCCGCGCGCAGCAAGTTGAGCGCATAGGTGATGCCTTCATCGCGCAGCGGATCGAGTTCCATCGTGGACACATAGGCCGGCGGCAGCCCGGTGAGGTCGGTCGCCCTGGCCGGGGCGGCGTAGATCGACACCGATTCCTGTGTCGGCCCCGCATAGTCGGGTCCCAGATAGTACTGCCAGGAGAGCACCGCATTGGGGCGATTCCACAGCGGGGTATCGGTGAACGTGGTGATCGACGTGGTCTGCAGTCGGTCATCGAGTTCGGGAATGTCGAGGAGTTGGAAGACAACTGGGATCTCGCCGCGATCACGCGCCAGCAGTACGGTGCCGGCCGCTAATCCACCGCCTGCGCTTTGCCCGCCGACCGCTATCCGCGTGCGGTCGATACCGAGTTCGGCGGCATTGTTATGGACGTAGGACAGTGCCGCGTAGCAGTCATGCAACGGCCCCGGAAACGGCGTCTCCGGCGCCAGCCGATACTCGACGCTGGCGACCGCGACACCGAGTTCGCGGACGATCTCGAAACTGAACGAGTCGGTGGATTCCGCTGTGCCGATAGCGAATCCGCCACCGTGAATCCACAGCACCACCGGCAGCGGTTCGGCTGGCGCAGTGGCCGGTGTGGCGAGCCGGATCGTCACGTCGGGATCGTCGTCTAGGCCGGGTGCCGTCAAGATTCGCAGGTCCACTCCGGTCTGGTCGACTCGGCCGGACAGGCTCGAGGTTACCTCGGTGAATTGTTCGCGGGCTGCCGCGATATCGCCGAAGTCGACCACCGGAATCATGGTGACCGCCGCGGCGAGTTCCGGATCCAGATTCGTCAGATCGGCCATAGGGTTCTCCTTCGTCGTTGAATGATCACAGTCTTGCCCTTGGGGTGATCCGTGTCACCCGACGGGGGTCGGAAGTTGTGGGTCCGGCGCCCGACGGCGGAGGCTCGCCGCACGCTCCGGCGATCGGCTGCCGGACACTAGAATGTCGGTCATGTCGTCGGTATTCACCAAGATCATCAATGCGGAGCTGCCCGGTCGATTTGTCTGGAAGGACGACGTGGCCGTCGCCTTCCTCACGATCGAGCCGGTGACCGCGGGACATGTGCTCGTCGTACCGCGCGAGGAGGTCGACCACTGGGAGCAGATCGATACCGCAACCTTCGCCCATCTCTCCGATGTCTCGCAGAAGATTGGCCGGGCGGTCAAGCAGGCGTTTGGGGCGCCGCGGATCGGATTGCTGATCGCCGGATTTGAGGTGCCGCACGTGCATATCCACGTGTTCCCCGCAGTGAGTATGGCGGCCTACGATCTCTCCCACGTTCGTAGGGATGTGCCAGCGGCGGAGCTAGACGGCGATGCCGACACGATTCGCGGCGCGTTGCGTGCCATCGGCTACGGCGAATACGTTCCCGACTGATCTTGCGCCGGCCGATCACAGTGTCTTCCGATCACACTGCCTGATGAATCAGCAACGGCAGTACCGCGGTTGCTCCGGCCTCTCGCAGTGCCGCCGCAGCCAGCGTGATCGCCCATCCGTCCCGTGATTCGTCGACGACGAGGAGCACCACCTGCCCGTCGACCTCTGGAGGTGGATCGCCGAGATGATCTCGCCAGTAGGAGGCCACCGCCGCTCCCGGTGCGTCGCGGCCGGGTGGGGTGCCGTGGCGCACGAGGAGCGCGCCGCCCGGCCGGCGTCCGACGATCCGCAGCCGCTCGGCCAATTCGTCGGCCAGCGCGGTGCCTGTCAGCCGCAGCGACAGGATCAGATCGGGTCGCACACCGGCCTCGCGCACCCATGCCGACAGCGTGGCCACCGCGGCCTCGCCAAGATCGTCGAGAGCCTGGGCGTCATGGTCGCGGGCGTCGGCGAGTAGCTGTGACCATTCGGGCGCATCGGCGTGCGCGAGCACTCTTCCCTGCGCCGCCGACAACTGTTCCGGAATCCGTCCGCGCCGGCCGAAATCGCCACCGGGCCACATCTTTCGGGTTTCGAGAACATGTGCGGACCGCCGCAGCGACGAGGTGATCGTGCGCATGATCGCGGGATCGACGGTGGCGGTGAGAGGTGCACTCAGCTTACCGAGGCACACCGAGCAGTGCCCGCATCGCGCCGCCTGCGGATCGTCGAGGGATTCGGTCAAAAGTTGCATCAGGCAGCGGCGACCGGAGATGTAGGCGCGCATGATGTCGGCCTCGCGGCGACGCACGGCGATCACGTCGTCGTAGTGTTGTGCGTCGTATATCCACCTCACCCCGGTCGCCGACCAGCCGTCCGGGCCGCGGTCGGTGGCGCCGTCGACGGCGAGTTGTTTGAGCATCAATTCGATTCGCCCACGCCGAATTCCGGTCTGTGACTCGAGTGCGGGCACCGACATCGGCCCGTCCGCCGCGCTCAGTGCGCGCAGGAGGGCGTCGATCTGCTTCGGGTCCGGGATGGTAGCGGTCGCGAAGTATTCCCAGACCGAGTCGTCGGTGCGCGACGCCAACAGCACCACCACCGCGTCATCGAGTGCGCGCCCGGCGCGTCCCACCTGCTGGTAGTACGACACCGGAGACGGCGGCGATCCCACGTGCAGGACAAAACCGAGATCCGGTTTGTCATAACCCATGCCCAGTGCCGAGGTGGCAACCAGGGCCTTGATTTCGTTGCGTAGCAACGCATCCTCCAGCTGGTGGCGGCGTTCGATGTCGAGCTGGCCGGTATAGGCGGCGACTGCCACCGTGTCACCGTGTACCGCCCGGATCGCCTCGACGAGCCGGTCCGCATCGGCAACGGTGAGTACGTACACGATGCCCGAACCCGGCAATACGCTCAGGTGTGACACCACCCAGGCATACCGTTCGATCGGAGATAAACCATCAATCACATTGAGATGCAATGAGTTCCGTGCTAACGGGCCGCGCAGAACAAGTGTGCGCACCGCGCCGGGGGCCGCTGGGTCACTCGCCGTGCCCAACTGTGCGGCGACATCCGCGGTGACCCTGCTGTTAGCGGTAGCGGTGGTCGCCAGCACCGGTGTGCGCGGATTCAGCGTCTGCAGCACCTCGGCGACACGACGATAATCGGGGCGGAAATCATGGCCCCAATCGGAGACCGCATGCGCCTCATCGATCACGAGCAGACCTAACTCGCCGGCCAGCGTATCGAGCACCCGACGACCAAAACCTGGATTGGCTAAGCGTTCTGGAGAAACCAGCAGAACGTCGAGCTCATCACTACGTAGCTGCGCCTCGACCTCCGACCACTGCGCGACATTCGAGGAATTCAGTGTCGCGGCACGCAATCCGGCGCGCTCGGCCGCGGCCACCTGATCGCGCATGAGCGATAGCAGGGGAGACACGATCAACGTCGGCCCGCGCCGGTGCGACCGCGCGATCGCCGTAGCCGTCCAGTACACCGCCGACTTTCCCCAGCCGGTTGCCTGCACCACCAGCACGCGCGCACCCGGCGTCATTAGGCCGCACACCGCGGTGAGCTGATCGGCGCGCAGGTGTGCGCCTTCCCCGGCAAGACTGGTGATCACCGCGTCGGCGACGGCCTGGTCGGCGTCGGATAGGGCGGGGGGATGACTCGTCATGCACGCCAATCTAGCGACCACCGCAGACATAATCGGATATCTCGCGGCCAGCCCCGGGCTGGTGGACATCCGGGACTTGGACGCTGTGGACTCGGACGCTGTGGACTCGGACACCGTGGCCTCGGCCGCTGTTGCGTGCAACGCAACCGTTCACAGTTAACCGGCAGGCTTAGTGCAGAGTTGGCAAAGATTATTTGACGACTCTAGATGACATGACCACAGAAGCCCTCCCACAGGCCCCGGCGCCGGTGACTATCGTCGCCGACACGTCGGTCGCCTCCCCCGTCCTCGATATCGTCGTTCCCGTCTATAACGAAGAGACCGACATTGCCGGCTGCCTACAGCGTTTACACGCACACCTGGCCAGCCATGTCCCCTTTAGTGCGCGGATCACCGTCGCCGACAACGCAAGTACCGACAACACCGTCGCGATCGCCGCCGAACTTGCCGGTGTGATGGGCGGTGTGCGGGTGATCCACCTCGACGAGAAAGGTCGGGGCCGTGCACTTAAGGCGGTGTGGTCGCGCAGCGACGCGCAGATCGTCGCCTACTGCGACGTCGACCTCTCCACCGACCTCAATGCGTTGCTGCCGCTGATCGCACCACTGGAATCCGGCCATTCCGATATCGCGATCGGTACCCGGCTGGCCCGCAGTTCGCGGGTGGTGCGCGGACCGAAACGTGAATTCATCTCCCGCTCCTACAATCTGATTCTGCGTACCACCATGCGCGCCAAGTTTTCTGACGCGCAATGCGGTTTCAAGGCGATGCGTGCCGATGTCGCCCGCCAGTTGTTGCCCTATGTCGAGGACACCGGCTGGTTCTTCGACACCGAATTGCTGGTGCTCGGTGAGCGGATCGGGTTGCGTATCGCCGAGGTGCCGGTCGACTGGGTGGACGATCCCAACAGCACCGTCGATATCGTGTCCACGGCAGTCGCCGACTTAAAAGGTTGTGTCCGAGTGGGTTACGCATTAAGTGCCGGTAGGCTGCCGACAGCAGAGTTGCGGGCGACCATCGGCCGCACACGTGCTCCCGGGCCGGCGATCGAAGGGGTGCCGTACGGCATGGTTGGCCAACTCGCCAGGTTCTGCGTCATCGGAGTAGCCTCGACCGTCGCCTATGTGGTGCTCTACATGCTGATGCATTCGCTACTCGGCGCGCAGGTGTCGAACTTTGTGGCACTGGCCGTCACCGCGATCCTCAATACGGCCGCTAACCGACGGTTCAGTTTCGGGGTGCAGGGCCGTGAAGGTGCGCTCAAGCACCAATTCTTCGGGTTCGGGGTCTTCCTCTTCGGTTGGGCGGTGACTGCGGGCGCCTTGGCCGGATTGGACGCATTCGTGCCGCATGTCTCCAAACACATAGAACTGCTGGTGCTGGTGACGGCCAATCTTGTTGCCACCGCGACCCGATTCGTCGGACTCCGCTGGGTGTTTCGCGCCCACCTGAACAGCCCCCGGATTGCCAAGTGATTGCGAGGGAGCCGGTCGCCGACCGGCTCCCTCGTCGCGGCACCGGCTACCTTCTGATCAAGAATCGAGACGATGACCACCACCGCAGGATCAGTGTCAGCCCCGCAGCTATTGGGCCACAGCAGAGTTGACGGCCGCACAGCAGCCACGCCATTGTGGCGACGGCTGTCGATAACTGTGTTGCTGCTGGGCACGACGGTCGTCAATCTCTGGGATCTTTCGGTCAACGGTTGGGCAAACTCGTTCTACGCGGCCGCTATTGAGGCGGGATCGAAATCGTGGAAGGCGTGGTTCTTCGGCTCGTCGGATATGGCCAACTCCATCACTGTTGACAAACCGCCTGCCTCACTATGGCTTCCGGGCATATCGGTGCGGATCTTCGGACTCAACTCGTGGTCGATGCTGATACCGAACGCACTCCTTGGTGTCGCTTCGGTCGCGTTGCTGTACTGGATCACCCGGAAATATCTGGGACACTGGTCGGGAATTCTCGCCGGCACCGTACTGGCGCTCACGCCGGTTGCCGCGATGATGTTCCGCTTCAACAACCCTGAGGCGCTGTTGCTGCTACTGATGATCGCCGCAGTTGGGGCGTGTCTGAAAGCGGTGGAAGACGGACGTATTCGCTGGATGCTTCTCGTTGGGGTTTTCCTGGGATTCGGCTTTCTCACCAAGCAACTGCAGGTGATGCTCATCGTGCCCGCGGTTATGCTCACCTACTTCGGCTTCGGACCGCACGGCTGGCTCACCCGGCTAGGGCATTGTTTCGCGGCGCTCGGCGCATTCATCGTCAGCGCCGGGTGGTGGCTGCTGATTGTCGAGTTATGGCCGGTCTCGTCGCGGCCATGGATCGGTGGGTCACAGCATAATTCGATCCTCGAATTGACGTTGGGGTACAACGGCTTCGGTCGGCTCAACGGTAACGAGACGGGTTCGGTGATGGCTGGCGGACCGGGCGGCAATGGTGGCGGCGGGATGTGGGGTCAGACAGGATTCCTGCGAATGTTCGAACCCGAGCAGGGCGGACAAATCGCCTGGCTCATCCCGTCGGCGCTACTGCTTGGCGTGGCCGCAGCGGTGATCATCGGTCGGGCTAAGCGCACCGACATTCGCCGCGCCTACCTTGCCGTGTGGGGGCTGTGGCTGCTGGTGACGATGGTCGTGTTCAGCTACATGGCGGGCATCTTCCACAGCTACTACACCGCAGCGCTGGCGCCGGCCGTCGCGGCATTACTGGCGGGCGGTGCGGCGATCGCGTGGCGGGCCCGCGCCAACGTCTGGGTGCGGCTGGTGCTGGCGGCGGCGGTGTGGATCGCCGCGATCTGGGGCTTCTTGTTGCTCGCCCGATCGGAGAACTTCATGCCGTGGCTGCGGTATGTGGTGCTGATGCTCGGGATCGTCGGCGGAGCGGTCATGCTGCTCGCGCACCGAACTTACGTCGCCGCGACCGCAGTGATCGTGTCGGTGACCGCGAGCCTCGCGGGGCCGTTCGCCTACACCGTCGACACCATCACCACACCTAAACAGTCGTCGATCATCAGCGCCGGGCCAGCGGTGGGCGGCGGATTCGGGCCGGGTGGTGGTCCCGGTGGTCCCGGTGGTCGCGGTCCCGGTGGTGGTCCACAGGCCGGTGGTGGACAACAGGGCGGTGGACAACAGGGTGGTGGTCCCGGTGGCGGCGGGCCGGGCGGTGGTCTGCTGATGGGCTCACGTCCGGGTAGCGAACTCGTCAGTGCGTTGCGCGTAGACGCCGACGACTTCACCTGGATCGCCGCGACCGTCGGGTCTAACACGGCGTCGGGGTACCAGCTGGCGACCGGCTACTCGGTGATGCCCATCGGTGGATTCAACGGTACCGATCCGTATCCGACGCTTGAGGAATTTCGCAAGCTGGTGCGGGAGAAGAAGATCCACTATTTCATCGGCGGCGGTGACCTCACTGGAGCAGGTCCCGATGGGGCAGGCCCCGCGGGGTCGGGTTCGGGTGCCGGCAGTACGTCCGCACAGATCGCGCAATGGGTGCAGGCGAATTTTGCGGCGCAGACCATCGATTCCATCCCGGTGTACGACCTCAC
>JASGFW010000012.1:0-44451 GCA_047605305.1 Gordonia sp. (in: high G+C Gram-positive bacteria) | reverse complement strand
AGTACCACCGAATAGGTGGCGGTGCCCACCGCAGACTACGGGACTCGTTGGCTCACCATAGTGGTGGGCGCCCGGCTGCGGCGATATCCTCGCGAAATGTGCGCCCGGAGTAGTCGGTCCGGAACAGTCCACGGCGTTGCAATTCGGGAATCACCTCACCGAGGAATAGCTCGAACGATTCCGGATCATTGACGATGAGGTTATAGCCGTCGGTGGCATCGTTATCGAATCGCTCCGATAGTCGGTCGGCGATATCGCCGGGGGACCCGACGATGCGCCAGTGCTGATCGGTGGTCAGAAGTTGCCGCAGAGTGATGCCGGAAGCGATGTGGCGGCGGGTGATTTCGTAAAATGACTGATTGCCGTTCCAGCCATCGGTGTCGACGGCATCGACGAGGTCAATGGGTAAGACATCATCGAGTGGGAATTCACTCAGACTGCGTCCGATGGCTGATTCGTAACGCACCAGAACATGTTGTGCCGACTGATTGTCGAGTTGTCGACGCAGCTTCTCTTCCGCCTCATCACGGGTTGCCGCAATAATGGGACGGACACCGGTGAGTACGCGTGGGGGTACGCATGTGCGACCCGTGTTCCTAAATGCCTCATGCAACGTTAATCGGAAATTCTTGGCCACATCGTCGAAAGGTTGCGCCGTAAATACCAACTCGGCGTGTTGCGCGGCGAGTTCAATGCCATGTTGAGATGCCCCCGCCTGTACATGCAATGGACGTACTTGCGGTGTGCGAGGAATATTCAGTGGGCCGGCGACGGTGAAATGTTCTGCACTGTGGTCGATGGGATGAATGTGTGCCGCATCGACATGTGCCCGCCCGTCTTCGGAGAACTGAATCGATTCTGCACCCCAACTATCCCAGAGACGATCGACGACGGTGACAAATTCATGGGCCCGGCGATAGCGCTCCGCATGACTGGGTTGTTGGACACCGAAGTTCGTAGCTCCGGTAACGGAAGTCACGATGTTCCAGCCCGCCCGGCCGTCGGAGAGCAGATCAAGAGTCGCGAACTGGCGGGCGAGATTATAGGGTTGTGACCACGTCGTCGACACAGTTGCGATCAGGCCAATGTTATCTGTGTGTGCTGCCACATAATTCAGCAGCCCGATGGGTTCGAGACTCTGAAACCCCACCGGCCCCCAGTCCCTACGCAACTCCCAGCTGTCGGGCAGAAAAACCGCATGAAACTTCGCCGCCTCGGCGCGAAGTGCTGTGTCGAGGATCTGCGGTATCGCGGTATGCGGGTTCCGTCTGGACTGCACCCATGTCGTCGGCATGAGGAAAATCGCCAGGATAAGCCCGCCGTCGCGTCGATCGACAGATCTCCCAGCCATGTCAGACCGCCTTACTTCCCCGTATCGGAGCCGTCGGATGATTTGTGTGCGCCACATACTATTAGGCCGCCACGGCAGTGCCGGCGTGCAGCCAACCCGCGGCACTGGTGTCAACGGACGTGAGGACGTATAACCCTCTCGAAGGGTCACCGATGACCGAAGGAGAGTTGAGGATATGACACAAGACAGCCAGGCGACACAGACGGCCCGGGGGGCGTCGAAAGTCGTGATTGTCACCGGTACGGGTAGTCCGCTGGGTGCCACCACCGCCCGCCACCTCGCCGCGCGAGGGCATCGGGTAGTAGCTGTGTGCAGTTCGCTGGAGGCGGCGACCCATGTTCATGAATCCATTCACTCCGCGGGAGGAACATCGTTCGCATTCGGCGGCGACGTCGAAGACCCGACTGCTAACGCAGAATTGGTGACCCGCACGCTTGACGCATACGGGCACATCGATGCCGTCGTGCACACCAGGGTGGGCCGGGACACGGGTGCTGCATTCGCCGATACCGACGACGCATCCTGGGAACGGTTGCTTTCGGTCAGCCTGACCGGCACGTTCCGATTGGTGCAGGAAATATTGCCGCACTTCCTGTCTCGGAGTTCGGGATCGATTATCGCCGTGGCGTCGGGTGGCGGTGCGGGATTCACGCACGCCGTGGCCACCGGTGCGACGCGGGCATTCATTGCGAAACTCGCACAGGAGTATGCGGGAACTGGAATCCGGGCAAATACAGTGTCTTTCGGGCCGCTCGATCTCAGCGTGGCCGCAGTTCCTACGGGTCTGCCCGCAGTGGGTGTCGTCGATAGCGATAAGCCGGTGTCGGCCGCGCCGGTCACCCCGCTCGAAGCGGCGCAGGCGATCGAATTGCTGATTTCAGATGGCGCACAATCGATCAGCGGTAGCACGCTGTTCGTCGATAACGCCACTGTCCCGCGGTGGTGACCGCGCTGACTGATAAGGTCCGCTTCACCGTTGCGGCCACGGAGTACCTTTCGGAACTGATCCGCTCGTCGGATAGGGACGGAATCGTCTTCCGTATATCGGCACCGCCCGCCGGCTGTGAAATACCTGCGTGCACCGGACAGTTCGACCTCGCGCCACGATGCGACGATGCCGTCGCCACCATCGACGGCCTCACGGTCGTGATCGATCCAGCCTCGCTACAAGCTCTGGAACCCACCCTCGTCGATGTTGTCTCGACCGCTTCTGGTATCGCGCTCAGGTTCCGGGCGCAAGCTTGAATGTGCGCAGGTAAGCGGGCATCCGGTGATGCCCGACCGGACCGTCGGGCAGTCGTTATCGGGCACTGTGCTCGGGTCTGGAATCAGTGTGCGGACAACGTCATCCATGTTGACGGGCAGTGCTAGCATCCCTCCGGTGGTTGATCCGATGGTCGCATCGGGCATCGTCTGTCGCGCTTCGCGCGTGTGCCGACGACTGCGGCCCGGATCGGGAGAACCACCTCTTACCCCGCTCCGCCGCGCCACCCTCGTCAACATTCGACGATCATCATCTCACCAGGAGGAACGTTGTCCGAAGCGCCGAACGAGCCGCCACGCACTTCACGGCTCGTCTGGGTCGTTGCCACCGCCGCGGTGGTTATCGTCGCGGCAATCGTCGCCATTGTAACGATTAACCTTCACTCAGAAGATAATTCATCGTCGCAGGGTGCGGCGGCGTCGGCCAGTGCGACGACCCGACGCCACACGGAGACCATCACCGATGAGGCCGGGCGTCAGGTCAGCGTGCAGGTTCCGGTGCAGCGCGCGTACTCCAGCTACTCGTATACGACGGAATTTATTCGTGCCCTCGGCGGAGTGCGCAGCATCGTGGCCACCGATTCATCGTACGATCCCGCGAAATCTCCGACGAATGCCGATTACTGGTCAGCCTTCGCGAAACTTCCCGCGGTATCGAGCACGACCACGTCGAAGGATATCGACTACGACGCCCTCATTGCGGCCAATCCTGAGGTTGCTTTCTTCTTGTCGAATGAAGACTATAAAACCGCTGCTGCCAAACTCGAACCATTTGGCATAAAAGTAGTGGTGGTATCGACGTCGAATCCGAGTAACTTTGAGAAAGATCTGGATATTCTCAGCCGCGCATATGATGCCGCGCCGCGCGCGCAGCAGATCCGTGATTTCTATGCGGATATCACTCATCAACTCACGACGCGATTGGCCGGAACTTCTGCCGTCGATACGTATTGGGAGAACGGGAGTGCAAACACCACCACCGCTGCTGGGTCGGTGTGGGAAAATCTGATCACCCTGGCCGGCGGCCGGAATATTTTCGGCGATATCAATTTTAATGATCCACACCAGCACCCCAGCGGTTTCAACTTCGCAACCCCGGTGGATCCGGCAGCGATTCTCGAGAGAAACCCGGCATATGTGTTCCGTCTGGAAATATCGTCGTCAATCAGCGGACAGACGCCATTCACCCACGACCACGCGAGCGAGGTGCTCGGTGAGTTGGCGTCGCGGCCCGGATGGGCGCGTATCAAGGCGGTACAGAATAAAAATGTTTTTGTGCTGAACAACTTCCTGATCTCCGCGCTCAACAAGCAGCTCGGTGCGCTGACTATCGCGTCATTGCTGCATCCGGATAAGTTCAAGGATCTGGATCTCGATAAGTATTTCCGCAAGTGGGTCGTCGATTTTCAAGGTGTGCCGGCAGCGAATTACCGTCCGGTGACCGATTACTACTACCAGTACACGGGCTGAGCGCACGTGGCATCGCGCTCGGCTGCTGTCGCGGGAGCAGCAGAGGTGGCCCGTGGGAGTGGCGGTATTGATTCCGGGCGTTACCGGATGCAGGTCGTCGCCATCGCGGTTGGTGTAGTGCTATTGCTGCTATGCGGCCTGGTCACACTTGAAATAGGTGCCGGTGGAATAGATTTCGTGACGAGTGTGGAGGCGATATGGTCAAAGCTGACCGGCGGGCATGCCGCAGATCCCGAGCAGGCGCGCAAGTATCTGGTTGTCTGGAACCTGCGGCTGCCCAGAGTCCTGATGGCGTTGCTGGCCGGTACGACACTGGCGATCGCCGGCACGCTATTCCAGGGAATTCTGCGTAATCCCCTGGTTAGTCCTTATACCCTCGGCACGGCTCCGGCTGCGGCGTTCGGCGCATCGGTTGCGGTGATGTTCTTCGGCGGTTCAGGCGAAGTTCTCATCATCGGATCGGTTCTGGCGGCAGTGGTCAGTACGGCATTCGTCCTCGCACTGTCGGCGACCCGGCGACTTGAGGTGACAACGCTGATCCTGGTGGGCATTGCCATTACGCAATTGTTCACGGCGGCGACCAGTGGTCTGCAATATTTCGCCGACGACGAGACGCTCGCGGCTATCGTGCGTTGGACATGGGGATCGGTCAACGCCACGGTGTGGTACCAGGTGGGCATTCTGGCAGCGTTGCTGGTCGTGATCTATCCCCTCGTGCAGCGACGGAGTGGCGCCATCAACGCGATCGCTTTCGCTGGCGACGACTCGGCGAAGAGCCTCGGGGTCAATGTGTCTCGGGTACGGTTCGAAGCAATCGGCGCGGGGGTCATCCTGACCGCGGTCACTATCGGTTTTACCGGGATTATCGGATTTGTCGGATTGGTGGGCCCGCACATCGCACGATTAGTTGTCGGGGCTAACCATCGCTTCCTGATTCCGTTCTCGGCAATCATCGGCTCGGCCGTGCTGCTCGTCGCGGATGCGGTCAGCCGCGTCGTGGTGAAACCGGCGGTCCTGCCGATAGGCATCATCGATGCACTCATCGGTGTGCCCATCTTCCTGTATCTCGTATTGTCGCGTCCTAAGGTGTCCTGATGGGGTTGTGTGTCCGCGGATTCTCGGTCGGATATGGGAAAGTTGATATCGTCAAATCGGTCGATCTTACGGCGGATCGCGGCAAAGTGATCGGCGTACTCGGCCAGAACGGCTCGGGCAAATCGACACTTATCAAATCTCTGGCCGGAATTATCCGCCCGTCCGCCGGCTCGGCGATTCTCGATGAGTCGATCGACCTTGCGACGGTCGATCGTGGGCGCCGCGCAACACTTGTCTCCTATGTGCCGCAGCAGATTGAACTGCCCTTCGATCTTGACGTGACCGAGGCGGTACTTTTGGGCCGTACTCCGTATTTCGGGACGCGTCCATCGGCGGCGGATTGGGCACACGTGGCCGAGGCGATCGAATTCCTCGGTTTATCGGATCTCGCGCACCGCAATGTGGCATCGATTTCGGGTGGCCAGGCGCAGCGGGTCTTGATCGCCCGCGCTATCGCACAAGACGGTGAGATCCTGCTGCTCGATGAGCCGACGAGCGCCCTCGATATCAAATATCAGTGGTGGATCTTCCGGCTGGCCAGACAAATCGCGATCTCGCGACACCGTGTCGTGGTGCTCGCCGTTCACGACCTCAATCTTGCCGGGCGGGCATGTGATGAAGTTATCTTTCTCAAAGATGGCCGTGTGGTTGGTTCCGGGCCCCCGGCACAGACATATTCTCGTGCGCTTATCAGTGATGTTTACGATGTTGATGTTGAGATTGCTATTCGCGACGGGGCTCCGGAGGTTCGTCCTTCCGCATCGGCGTTAAACGCACCCCGGCCGACACCCTAGCGATCATTGTGGCCTTAATCACATCTGGGTAGTTGACTGGCGGCCACACTGGCTGGCCCGAATGCCGCAGATGGATTCGAGTGTGCACGTAGTTACTATTGATATCCCTTGTGCGCATGGATGTTTCCTGAATGTGACGCTTATCTGAGACATCTCGGTCCCGCGGCGTGGTAGTCGGAAATGCGCAATATCGATAGGCCGCCAGCCGATGTTTTTCTTTTTGCGCCGCGTGCACGCATTCATTCCTGCGGGGTATCGACACCCCGTACGTTCGTCGCAGATCGACGAGCCCCATACCCATCATCCATGCGCTATGCGCCACGTTTTGCGCTGCGTAAAACCATCTTGCCCAGGGAGATTCGATGACTGATACCCACCACGCCCCAACAACCGTCACCCCGGTGGACGCGACGGTATTCCCCGCGTTGCTTGATCAGGTCGCCGCCGGCGCGGTCGAGCGTGAGATCGGGAACGTCAATCCATTCGAGCAGGTTGCCCTCATCGCCGAGGCGGGTTACGGAAAGCTACGGCTGCCCGTGGAACTGGGTGGTGCCGGGATCAACTTGCGTGAGCTGTTCGCGGCGATCATCGATTTGGCCGCCGCTGACCCGACAGTCGCGCACATCTATCGAACCCATTTCTGGTTGACTGAGGAGTTCCTGGCCATCGATACCGATAATGCGCGCCGGTTCATCGATCTCGTCGCCGCGGGAAAGGTCTTCGGCAATGCGACGAGCGAACGGGGAGTCAAGTCTGCGGGCAGCTACGAATTCGATACTACGCTGGCACCTGAAGATGATCACTATATTTTGAACGGGGAGAAGTTCTACACCACCGGAACGCTTTTCGCCGATTATGTAAGCGTGTGGACGGTGAAGGGCACGACTTTGACATCGATCGTCGTGCCGACCGATCGTGCGGGGGTCGAAGTCCTCGACGATTGGGATGGCTTCGGTCAGCGCAGGACAGGTTCAGGGACAACGCGATTCACATCGGTCAAGGTATATCCGGAAGACATTCTCCGTGAATTGCCGCTCGACGAGACTCCGCCGCAGTCGACCCAGGGGTCATTCGTCCAGCTATATCTGCACGCGATCATTGCCGGCATCCTGCGCACTGTGGTGAATGACGCGAAGGCGTTGGTGCAGTCGCGCACGCGTAATTTCTCGCATGCCACCGATCCCGTACCGAGTCACGATCCGTCACTGCAACAGGTCGTCGGGGAGCTGGCATCGTTGGCCTACGTCACCGAGGCGACGGTGCTTGTGGCCGCGGAAGCCATTGACGCCGCGACGAATTCCGCCGTCAACGGAATTCAGAACCCGGAGTTGGCGCAAGCTGCGGCGCTGGCCACGTCTAAGGCGAAGGTTGTGCTCGACGAAATCGGAACCCGGGCGGCCACACTGCTCTTCGAGGCGGGAGGCGCATCGGCGTCGAGCCGCGGTAAAGACCTCGACCGGCACTGGCGCAACATTCGCACCATCACACTGCATAATCCGGCGCGTCTCAAGGCGCAGGCGGTGGGTGCCAGTGTGCTTCTCGATCAGCCGCTGCCCACAAATGGTTACTTCTGAGTCCGGAGTGAATGCGAAAAGGCCAGGAAGACTGCGATAATGGTAAAAGAGATCGACGAGCGCGATCCGGATAACAAGCGCGCCATCGATTCGGTATTGGAGAAGCTCGATACCTACGGTTTAGGCAGACGCCAGTTTGTGAAGCTATTCGCCGGCAGCGCGGCAGTTCTCGCCGGCGGGGGAGCGTTGGCCGCCACCGGCCGTCGTACCTCCGACCGGGCCGGGGCCGTTGCCTATACCGACGGCAAGTTCGCGCTATTGAACTGGTCGTCAAGCGGCGACTATGCGGTCCAGTGGGCGAAGGCATATCAGTCGGCGGCCGGGCAACTGGGCTACAAAACGGTGGTGCTTGACGGCAAAAGTGATGCCGCGGTGCAATCCAACCAGTTCGCCCAGCTGCTTACTCAGAAGACGACGGCGATCTTCGTTGGCCTTAACGACGCGGGTGCCCTGCCAACACTCGCTCAGGATGCCAACCGCAACGGTGTGCTGTTTCAGGCGGCGTGGAATGCTCCGGCCTGGTACACCCCGTGGCACAGTGATTCCGAGGGCGCCGATTTCAACTCCTTCCTCATTCCCGACGAATACATATCGGTGGGTAAGGCGACCGATGTGCTCGCCAAGCACATTGGCGAGGAGGGCACGATCGTGCGGGTCGGCGGCTTCTATCCGTCGATCGACGGCTGCGAGGTACAGCGGCGGCTCGCCGTACACGACACATTGAAGAAGTACCCGAAAATCCGGTTCGCCGGGGAGTTGCACGCGAAATACGATGCCGACCTCTCCCAGCGTGCGGCTGCTTCTCTGCTCGCCCGCTATCCCGATACCGTCGGGATTGTCGCGGTCAACGACGACGCCGCAACCGGTGTGGTGGCCGGTATCGAGGCTGCGGGCAAGGTGCCCGGTAAAGATGTCTTCGTGATCGGCGCCAACGGCTCGACCGCCGGCATCGAACGCGTGGTGTCGGGTAAGCAACTGGCCACCACAGGTAACGTGCCCGCCTACCCGTCCTTCGTCACGATCGCCCAATTCCATGACCGGTTACACGGCTGGAAACCCGAAGCGGCAGAACGCATGTACAGCTGGCACGCCGAGATCATCACCAAGGAGAATGTCGCATCGTTCAAAGATCGTTACGTCGATAAGCCGATAGCGGAGTCCTTCGACGTCAAGCTTCTCTCCCGGACAGAACATCCAGACGATTTCGATCTGCAATTCGATGCGTTCCCCATCGAAGACCTCGACGGCATTTGGCCGCGAATTCCCAAGCCGAAGGGATTCGCCTACCCCGAAGCCTATCTCACTGCCAAACGCAACGGAGATTTCGACCGGATTCGCGCGCTCTACCGCGATCATTACCGCTCACCCGTGCTTGGCCCATCACCCTATGGGAGGAATCGATGACGCGTGCCGACAGCCTCCGTCTGGAAGCCCTCAATATCGTCAAGAGTTTCGGCGCCAACCGCGCGCTGCGCGGCGTCGATCTCACTGTCGGAGACGGCGAAGTCGTCGGGCTGATCGGTGAGAACGGCGCAGGTAAGAGCACCATTCTCAACATCCTTTCCGGTGTGCTGCCCTACGATTCGGGAACGCTGCGTCTCGACGGGAAGGACATCGCGCCCAAGACGTATCAGGAGGCGAACCGGCTGGGCATCTTCCGGGTGTTCCAGGAAGCCAATCTGATCGACAACCTGAGTGTGTACGAGAATACCTTCTTCGGGTGGGAACATCTGTTCCGTTCGCGTGGACTACTCAACCGGCGTGCGCTGATCCGCGCCACCGAAGCCGCGCTCGCCGACGCCGAGATCGACGGCGTAGTGCCCACCGCGGCAACCGGTAGTTTGACTCCCGGTCAGAAACAGAGCCTCGACATTGCCAGGGTGACGGCGTTATCACGCATACTCGAGATCGAACGTCCCGTCGTGCTTTTCGACGAGCCAACCACCGCCCTCGATCACGAGCATGAGGATAACTTCCTGCGATTGCTGCAGAGTCTGCGCGGTAAAGCGGCGGTGGTGTTCGTATCCCACCGACTGCAGGAGATCCTCGACACCACCGATCGGATCACGGTATTCAAAGATGGTCAGTCCATCGCCGACCGGCCGACCGCGGGCACAGATGAGACCGAACTCCATCGCCTCATGGTCGGCCGGATCCGCACCGAAAACTATTACCGCGAAAGTGCACAGAGCGAGATCGCCCCGGGCACCGCAGCGCGACTCGTGGTGCGCAACCTGGCTGGGGCGGATGTGCTGCACGACGCCTCATTCGAGGTGGCACCCGGGGAGATCTTCGGGCTGGCGGGAACCGAGGGATCGGGCAAAAGGGTGCTGGGGGAGATCATCGCGGGGGCGGTGACGCGCACCGGTGGCACCGTGTCGGTGAATGGCTCGGACGTTTCCGGGGGTATCTCTGCGCATGTCGCGGCGGGTATCGCCTATGTGCCACCCGATCGCTCTGAAAAGGGACTGATCACCACGGCATCGATCACGGACAATATTCAACTTGCCTCGCTGCACGACCGGTTCGCCACCCGGCGGTTGGGTGTGTGGGCAGTAGGGACAGCCCGCAAGACTGCGGAACGTTATGTTGACGCCCTGGGGATCGTCGCCGAAAGCATTGACGCACAAGTTTCATCGCTATCGGGTGGTAATGCTCAGAAGGTGGTGATCGCCAAGTGGTTGCTACGCGAACCAGACGTGTTGGTGCTCGACGCCCCGACTCAGGGAGTCGATACCGGCGCTCGCGAAGGAATCTACGCACTGCTCCGCGAGGCCGCGGCCAATGGAACCGCCATCGTGCTCGTCAGCGATGACCTGCCCGAACTCATCGGCCTCTCCAACCGCATCGGAGTGGTCACCAACGGTGCTCTGGTGGCGACCGTGGATGCTCCCGCCGCCGCGAAGCCCGAAGAACACGACCTGGTCGCGTTGATGCTCCCCGCCGGAAAGATCGACACCGAAACCCGATCCCCCACACCCTTACTCAGCACGAACGGATGACACCATGACCACCGAAACCGCCGACGCCAAATCCTCCGCTGCGGCACCTGCGGGCGCACCTCGACGGGCTGTGCCGGCCAAGGAAGCCGTGCTCGAACTGCTACGACGACCCAATATCGCCCGCGATGTGTTGCCGCTGTTGGCGCTGTTGGCGCTCATCGTCTATTTCTCGGTCCGTGCCGAAGCCTTCTGGAGCGCCGCGAATTTCGCGCTGATCAGCGGGCAGGCAGGCATCCTGCTGCTCGCCTCGCTGGGGGCGACGCTGGTCGTGATCGCCGGCAGTATTGACCTCTCCGTCGGTTCCGTCGCGCTGCTGACCGGTACGGTCGTCGCCTACCTGATTAATAAGGGTGTAGCCAATCCCGCGCTGGCGATTCTTATCGCGATCGGTGTGGGCGCGGTGATCGGCCTGCTTAACGGAGTTGTCTTTGCCTATGGGCGGGTGCCGTCCTTCATCGTCACATTGGGCACGCTCTCGCTGTTCTCGGGTGTCGCATTGACGATCCTGGAAGGCAGCACGATCAACTTCACCGACACCGGAATCCGTAATCTCGCTATCGGGCAGTGGATTCCGAATCTGCAGAATGCCGCCGTGATCGCCTTCGTGGTGTTCTTGATCGTCTGGTTTGTCTCCCGACGTACCCGTATCGGCCTCTACACGTATGCGGTCGGCGGAAATGAGCGGGTGGTGGAACTGGCCGGTGTCGCTACTAAGCGGGTCAAGGTATTCGTGTTGATCGCCTCCGGTATCACCGCGGGACTGGCCGGGTTGCTACTCACCGCACAGCTCGGTGCCGCCGGACCCACGCTGGGCTCCACCGTCCTGCTCGACTCGGTTGCCGCGATTGTCATCGGCGGTACGGCGTTGTCGGGAGGCGTGGGTAGCGTGGCCCGTACCGTCCTCGGTGTGTTGATCTTGACGGTACTTTCCAACGGGCTCAATCAGATCGGCGCAGCCGACTACACCCAAACCATCATCAAGGGACTCGTGATCGTGGTCGCCGCAGTGTTCACCATGGCCTCGCAGCGCAAGCTGATCGTCAAGTAGCTCCCCGCTAGGGCTTTCCATCAATAGGTCAGGACATCTCATGCCGCAGCCGCTTCGGTTCTCCGCCTTCGTGATGAATACGACATCGCATATCCTGCAAGGATTGTGGCGTACCGATGACGCCGAACAGATCAACTTCAATTCGCTCGATCACTGGGTGTCCCTGGCGAAGGAACTCGAACGCGGTAAGTTCGATTTCATCTTCTTCGCCGATGTCGTCGGACTCTATGGCGACTACGACGGCGGGTACGAGAAGTATGTTGAAGCGGGCCTGCAAATTCCGAGTAACGATCCGTCGGTGATCGCGTCGGCGATCGCCTACAACACCAGCGATCTGGGGATCGCGATCACCAGTTCGGTACTGCAGGAACATCCGTTCAACTTCGCGCGAAAGTTGTCCACCCTCGATCATGCGTCGAATGGGCGAATCGCCTGGAATATCGTCACCAACGGTTTGGCGAATGCCTCCCGTAATTTCGGTTTCGACGATCTGGAGGAACACGACGAACGCTACGTGTGGGCCAACGAGTATGCCGATGTTGTCTACAAGTTGTGGGAGGGTTCATGGGACGACGGCGCTCTCCTGCAGGATAAAGCGGGTGGGCGCCATGGCGATCCATCGAAGGTGCACAAGATCTTTCACGAAGGTAAGCGCTACAGGGTAGAAGGGCCGCATCTGGTTGCCCCCTCGCCGCAACGGACGCCGGTGCTTTTTCAGGCCGGTTCGTCCGCGGCAGGTAGAGAATTCGCGGCCCGCAACGCCGAAGCGCAGTTCATCATCGCTCCCGGCCCCGAGCAGGCTAAGACGTTGATCGACGACACCCGCGCGCGACTTCCGTCGTATGGGCGTAACCCGAATGACCTCACATTCTTTCAGGGTTTGCACTTCGTGATCGGCAGCACGGAGGAGGAGGCCCGGCGCAAGGAGCGTGAACTTGAGGAGAACCTCGATCTTGACGCGATGATCGCGCACTTGTCGGGGGCGATCGGTATCGACTTCGGCAGTCATCCGCTTGATACGCCACTGGGCGCCATCGAGACCGAGGGCGTGCGCAGCGTGCTCGATTGGGTGCGTGGCTCGGTCGACGGCCGGGAGGCAACCATCGAAGATCTCGGCCGGTTGCAAGGGCGGAACTCGCGGGTGGTCGGCACGCCGGAGCAGATCGCCGATCAACTCGAACGCTGGCGCGCTGCCGGAGTGGACGGAATCAACGTGGTGAACGCGACGATCCCCGGCAGTTACGTCGAATTTATCGACCACGTCATTCCCGTGCTGCGTGAGCGCGGGTTGGCCCAATCCGACTACCGGCCGGGTACCGCGCGGGCGAAGCTCTTCGGTTCGGATCTGCTCAACGACCGCCATCCCGCCGCGCGGTATCGCGGTGCATTCGCCAGCGTCCCAGCCAGGATCTAGTACGAGCCAGGATCTCATACAGTGCCCCCAGTCGGACTCGAACCGACACTTGGCGGATTTTAAGTCCGCTGCCTCTGCCAATTGGGCTATGGGGGCGCGAGGTACAGCATGCCACGCGAGGGTGATGCGGTCTGAAGGCAGGCGGCGTAATGGGCGCTGGAGGGGTGGCGGGCGCGACCGTTGTCCCGCTACATTAACCCTGATAACTTAACGCGGGTAAGTTAATGTCGCCTGGCTGGAGCGCCTATGTTGGATCGACTTGCCCGGATTGTGATCGCGATGCCACGACGCGTGGCGGCAGCCGCCGTGCTGTTGCTGATCGCGTGTGGACTCTACGGCGCGTCCGCGTCGCAGTATCTGCTCACGGGCGGCTATAGCGATCCGCATTCGGAGTCGGTACGCGCCGCGGAGTTGCTCGATGACACTTTTCATCGCGGCGGCCTGGAAGTGGTGCTCAAACTCGACGCCGCCAAGGGCGTCGATATGTCGTCGGATTCGCGTGCCATCGCGGTGGGGCGGGGTCTGGTCGCCGAGCTCGGCGACCTCGCCTACGTGCAGAAGCCTATTCTGTCGGTCTGGCAGAATCCGACGCTCGGGTCGGCGCTGCTGAGTAAGGATCGAACCAGTGCGCTCATCGTCGTCACGCTCGACGGCGGCGAGGAGAACGCGACCGCGCATGCGAAGACCATCGAGGAACGCTTCGCCGGCACACGGGATGGCATTTCGGTCCGTATCGGCGGGCAGGCCATGATCTACGAACAGACCAATCGCCAGACGACGCGTGATCTGGCGATCGCCGAAGCCATCGCCATCCCGATCAGTTTCCTGGTGTTGATCGTCGTATTCGGCGGTCTGGTGGCCGCAGCCTTGCCGATCGGCGTTGGCATTGTCTCCATTATCGCGACCTTTGCGCTGCTGCGGCTGATCGCATCGGTCACCGATGTCTCGGTCTTTGCGCTGAACCTCACCACCGCAATGGGATTGGCGCTGGCCGTCGACTACACCCTGTTACTGGTGACCCGCTACCGCGAAGAGGTGGCCGCCGGTCGGGACCGGCCCGACGCCATCATCGCGACATTGACCACCGCCGGCCGGACAATCGCCTTCTCGGCGGTCACCGTCGCATTGGCGCTGGCCGCGCTGGCGGTCTTCCCGATGTATTTCCTGCGCTCCTTCGCCTATGCGGGCCTGGGGGTGATCGCGGTGGCGTCACTCGCCTCGCTGATCGTCACACCCGCGTTGCTGATGATCTTGGGTAAGCGCATCGATTCACTGAGCGTGCGCGGCCTGCTGCGCCGTGCGCCCGCGCCGGCTCGACCGATCGAGGAGAGCTGGTGGCACCGGGTGGCCAGCGCGGTGCTGCGCCACGCCGTGTCCGTCGGTGCGGCGGTGATCATCATTTTGCTTGTGCTCGGTGCGCCCTTCCTGTCCATCAAACTTGGCTTCCCCGACGACCGGGTGCTGCCGAGTTCGGCGAGCGCGCGTCAGATCCAGCAGGAGATCCGCGACGACTTCACCCAGAACCTGTCGTCGACGGTCACCATCGTCGCCACCGGCGATGTCGCCTCGGATGTGCGAGCCACCTACACCCGCCACCTGTCGCAGGTTGCCGGCGTCAATTTGGCAACCAGCGAATCGGGAACCTTTGTCGGCGGTCGCCTCGTGGCTTCGGGCAGCTCAGACTCGCGCAGCGGAGATATTGGTGTCATCACCATCTCCACGAATAACGAACCGATGAGTGTCGATGCGCAGACGCAGCTGAGCGCGCTGCGCGATGTCGCGGTTCCGTCCGGACTCACCGTGCAGTTCACCGGGGCGGCGGCCAACAACGTCGACACCGTCGACGCCATCTACAGCCACCTGCCATGGGTATTCGCTCTCATCGCGGTGGCCACCTTCCTGCTCCTGTTCCTCTTCACCGGAAGTATCGTGCTGCCGCTCAAGGCGCTCGTGCTCAATGTGTTGTCATTGTCGGCGACCTTCGGCGCGATGGTGTGGTTCTTTCAGGACGGACATCTCGGCGGGCTCGGCACCTCCGCGACGGGATACCTCGTCTCGACGATGCCCGTACTCATGTTCTGCATCGCCTTCGGATTGTCGATGGACTACGAGGTGTTCCTGCTCGGACGCATCCGCGAGGAGTGGCTAGCATCGGATCGCTCGCGGGCCGCCAATGATCGATCGGTTGCGGCGGGCCTGGCCAAGACCGGCCGGGTGATCACCGCGGCGGCATTGCTGATGAGCATCGTGTTCGCGGCGATGGGCGCCTCACAGGTGTCCTTCATGCGGATGTTCGGCGTCGGCCTCACCCTTGCGGTACTGATGGATGCGACGCTGATCCGAATGTTGCTCGTTCCGGCCTTCATGCGGCTCGCCGGCCGGGCAAACTGGTGGGCACCGGCGCCGCTGCGCTGGCTACACCAACGGATCGGTCTGGCCGAAGGGGTCGCTGAACCAGCCAGCCTGGCGCCACCCAGCCTTGCGACGCCCGGTGAACACCCGCCCGGCCGGCCGTCGCATGATCATCCAGCCCAGGATGCGCCAGTCCAGGATGCGATTGACGTATCAGACCAGGAGAACGGTGAACAACACGACGCGGCGCAGCCGCTCTCCCCGAGGATCCGGTGAACTGCTGGCCGAGGAGATCATCGATGCCGCCACGCAATTGCTGCTCGACGCGCAAGATGCGGCAGCGGTGTCGATCCGCGCGGTTGCCACAAAAGTAGGGGTCACTCCGCCGTCGATCTACCTGCATTTTGCCGATAAGGAAGCACTCCTCGACGCGGTATGCGCCCGCTATTTCGAGCAGCTCGACGCACGGTTGCGCGCGGCGGTAGACGGCGTCGACGATCCGCTCGAACGTGCGCTGCGCATGGGGATCGCCTATGTACGTTTCGGAGTGGCGACGCCGGTGCTCTATCGGCAGGCGTTTCACGCGTTACCCGTCGATGAACAGTCCAAGGTTGACCAGGTGCTCGCCGCGTCGGCGTTCGTCCGGTTCACCGAAGTGATCACCGAAGTCGCCCGCGCCGGACTGTTCCCGGAGGACGAAGTTGGCACCATTGTGCTGGAATTGTGGTCTGCCGCGCACGGTGTGGCGTCACTGATGATCGCCAAGCCGGCGCTGTGGCGTAGCGGTGATTTCACGCTCGCCGAGGAGGTGCTCCGCTCGATATGCATCGGTCGGGCCGTCCTTGGGGTCGGTCGCGGACGCGAACCTAGCGGGCTGCCGGCACTGCTGGACTCGCTGCGCGTCGCGTCGGCTGCGGCGATTGGTCAAGAAAAGGTAAAGTCGGAACTCGAGCGGGTTCATCCCCGTTGAAGTGTCGTAGGTCCAACGAAGGAGCCCCCGTGGCAGACAGAAGCAACCCGGTGATGCGCGGTGTTGTCCGCGATAACCAAAATCCAGGCGGATACGCAGGCTTCGGTACCAATTTCGCCGGAGCAGGGCAGGCTGCCGTACACAACCAGTACGGCCAGCAGGTTCCCCCGCAGTACGCACCGCCGCAGCAGGTATCACGTCAGCTGACCATTGACGACGTCGTCACCAAGACCGCGATCACCCTTGGTGTGCTCGTCGTCTCCGCGATCGTCAGCTACGCGATCAGCAGCAGTAACAATGCGCTCGCCGGCCCGCTGATGACTCTCGGCGCGATCGCCGGCCTCGTCGTTGTGCTCGTCGCAACGTTCGGCCGCAAGCAGGACAATCCGGCCGTCGTGCTCGCATACGCCGTGTTCGAGGGCTTATTCGTCGGGTCGATCTCATTCGTTTTCGCCAATTGGATAATCAGCGGTGACACCAGTGCCGGCGCGCTGATCGGGCAGGCCGTATTAGGCACCTTCGGTGTGTTCTTCGGAATGCTGCTGGTGTACAAGATCGGTGCGATCCGCGTGACCCCGCGCTTGACCCGCATGCTGTTCGCGGGTCTGGTCGGCGTGATGGTGCTGACGATCGGCAACATGATCCTCGGCTTGTTCACCCACAGCGCTGGCGTCCTGCGCGACGGCGGTCCGATCGCGATCATTTTCTCGCTGGTCTGCATCGCGCTGGCAGCGTTCAGCTTCCTCATCGACTTCGACGCCGCCGACCGGCTGATCCGCGCCGGCGCGCCCGCACGGGCCGCCTGGGGGGTTGCGCTCGGCCTGACCGTAACTCTGGTCTGGCTCTACGTCGAGATCCTGCGTCTGCTGAGTTACTTCAACTCGAATAATTAGCGGTCACCCGCCCCCTGCGCGAATCCCGGCCCCGCACTTGTCCATGAGTGCGGGGCCGGGATTTTTGGTGCGCAGGTGCCGCGCGTGATGCGGATCAGCTCAGACGTTCGAGCACCATGGCCATGCCCTGCCCGCCACCGACACACATCGTCTCGATGCCGAAGGTCTTGTCGTGGGTGCGCAGGTTATTGAGCAGAGTGGTGGTGATGCGGGCACCTGTCATACCGAACGGATGCCCGATCGCGATGGCCCCGCCGGACACATTCAACTTGTCATGATCGATGCCGAGTGCATCCGCGGAACCGAGAACCTGCACCGCGAACGCCTCATTGATCTCGAACAGATCGATATCCGAAAGGGACAGGCCGGCAACCCGCAGTACCTTACGGACCGCCTCGATAGGTCCGAGACCCATGATCTCGGGGGATAAACCAGTGGCCGCGGTGGCCACCACGCGGGCCAGCGGGGTGAGGCCAAGCTCGGCGGCTTTGGTATCGCTCATCACGACCAGCGCGGCCGCGCCGTCATTGAGCGGGCATGCATTACCGGCGGTGATCACGCCGTCGGGCCGGAATACGGGCTTGAGCTGGGAGACCTTCTCGTAGGTCGTACCCGCGCGCGGTCCGTCGTCGGCGGTGACGATGGTGCCGTCCGGGAGGGTGACCGGGTCGATTTCACGCTCGAAGAATCCGGCCTTGATCGCCTCCTCAGCGCGGTTCTGACTGCGCACGCCCCAATGGTCCTGATCCTCACGGGAAATGCCGGTGAGGCTGGCGACGTTCTCTGCGGTCTGTCCCATGGCGATGTAGATGTCGGGCAGCGCGCCGTCTTCGCGTGGGTCGTGCCACGCCGGGGTTGCGCCGGCTGCGGTTTTCTCGGTGCGTGCGACGGCCTCGTTGAAGAGGGGATTGGTCGAGTTGGGGGCTCCGTCGGCGGCGCCGGAGACGCCGAAGCTCGACACGCTCTCGACGCCACCGGAGATGAACACGTCACCCTCGCCGGCCTTGATCGCGTGCAGGGCCATACGGGTGGTCTGCAGCGACGACGAGCAGTAGCGATTCACGGTGACACCGGGAATGTGGTCGAAGCCGAGCTCGACGGCGAGCACCCGACCGATGTTGTAGGCGCCCTGGCCGCCGGGCTGGCCGATACCCCAGTGGATATCTTCGATGTCTTTCGGATCGAGCTCGGGCACCTTGGCCAGTAGTGCCGCGATGATCTGCGTGGACAATTCGTCCGGACGAAGGTCTTTGAGGGATCCCTTTCCGGCGCGGCCGATGGGGGAACGGGCATGGGCGACGATGACAGCTTCAGGCATGTGAAATACGTTACTCGACGCCCCTTAACGCGGTGTGTGCCGCACCAGAGGCAGAAAAACCTCGTCGACGATCTCGACCAACACCGCATCGGAAACCGGTTGCAGCGTCATCAGTACCTCGTGTCGATACAGATCGCTCGCGGCATTGACCACCCTGGTGGTCAATCGTGCGGGGTCGGCCTCGCCGCGCTCGACGGCCCGGTCGAGGATCAGGCGCATCGTTGATACGCGGTCGCCGATGAATATCGCCCGCAGCTCACGCGGGGTGAGTCCGCCGTCGGCGAAGTATTCACCCAGACTCGACGCCATCATCGCGATGTAATCCGCTCGGTTGGCGTTCATCTCGCGCAACACCGCCAACACGTCACCACGCAGGGTGCCGGTGTCGGGGATGGTGACCACCGTGTGTTTGCCGCGATGGGTGATGGTGGCGTGCACCAGCTCCGCGCGCGTCGGCCAGCGACGATAGAGCACCGGCCGGCTGGTGCCCGCGCGTTCGGCGACCGCTTCGAAGGTCAGGCCCGAATAGCCGTAGTCGAGCAGTTGCTTCCAGGCCGCGTCGAGGATCGCGGCTTCTAGCTCTTCCCCGCGGCGCCGGGTGGGGTGCTGCGCCTCATCAAGATGCACTTGCGCATCTTATCCCAGCCGCCTATGGTCGCCATTTATTAGATACGGATATGCATCTTAAGGGGGTGGGTGATGTCTGCTGACGGGTTGCCGAGCACGGATATCGCACCGCAGACGCGTCGGGTCGCGTGGGCGCTGATCGCGGGCCTGGCGGCGCCGATCCTCGACACCACCATTGTCACGATCGCGCTCGACCGGCTCGCCCGGGATTTCGACGCACCGGTCGATGCGGTGGGATGGATCAGTACCGGATATCTGCTCGCGCTGGCGGTGGCCGTGCCGCTCTCCGGTTGGGCCGCAACCCGTTTCGGTGATCGAGTCGGATGGATCTCGGGCCTGGTGGTATTTCTGGCCGGGTCCGTATTGTGTGCCGCGTCCTGGAATGTGCACGCGCTCATCTGTTTCCGAATTCTGCAGGGGTTCGGTGCCGGTCTGCTCTTCCCGCTGATGACATCGATTCTGGTGCGCGCCTGCGATGGCGCCGCCCTCGGCCGGGTTGTTGCCATGGTCTCGCTACCCACCGCACTCGGCCCCATCCTGGGGCCAGTTATCGGTGGAATCGTGCTCAACTGGTGCGATTGGCGATGGCTGTTCGTGATCAATATTCCGATATGTGTGTTCGCGATGATTCTCGCGCGCCGCATACCGGCACAGCGTGTGCCTGCGCATCATGGCCCGGATGCACAGCGTTTCGACTGGGTCGGGCTTGTCCTGCTCGGCCCGGGACTCGTCGGAATTCTTTTAGCATTATCCAACGCGCACAACGGAGTTACCCACAAAGATGTTCTCCTGCCCGGGCTGATCGGCGTGGTGTTGATCGCCGCATTCGTGGTGCGAGCTCAGGCACCGCGCAGCGTCGTACTGGTTGATATCCGGGCGCTCGCGCGTCGGCCGGTGGCCACCTCGTCGACGGCGCTGTTCTTCTTCGGTGTCGCCTCCTTCGCTGCGATGTTCGTGCTGCCGTTGTTCTTTCAGCAGGTGCGTGGGCAATCGGTGCTCGGCGCGGCGTTACTGCTCATCCCGCAGGGGATTGGCGCATTGGTGACTCGTTCGGCCGCGGGCCGACTCAGCGACGCATTCGGCGGACGCCCGGTGGCTGTCGCCGGATTCATGGTGGTGGCGCTGGCGACGATTCCCTTCGCCTGCGCCGATGCCCATACTTGCACCGGCTGGCTGATGGCGGCGTTACTGCTGCGCGGAGCCGGCCTCGGGGCGTTGCTTGCGCCGATCATGGCGACGCCCTTCGTCGGGCTGCCCGCATCGCAGCGCAACGACGTCAGCGTGATCACCCGGGTGCTGCAACAGTTGGGCGGCTCATTCGGTACGGCGCTGCTGGCGGTGGTGCTCGCCGACGGAACAGGTTGCCTGGCAAGCTTTCACGCCGCGTTCTGGTGGTCAGCCGGGCTGGCGGTATTCGGTGCGATCGCCGCGTTATCCATGCCGACCAAGAGTTAGCTGTTCCCGCGCAATGAGATCGTTGCGCGGGAATGCTGCGTCAGACGGTGCGTGCGCGGCGCAACAGGCGTGACATCAGCGGGTTGGTAGGCACCGTCTCCGACATTTCCGGCGGGTGCGGTAGCGGCGCGGGGCCCCACTCGCCGATCGCCGCCAGTACCGCAGGGGTGAGGATCGCGGCGGCCAGCTCATACCCCGCGGCAGACGGGTGGTAGCGGTCGGCGGAGAACAGGTCATCGGAGCCGGCTTTGAACTCCTCGGCGAGCAGATCGGCGAGCGGAACGGGATGTCCGCCGGCCGCGCGCACCGCCGCCGCCTGGCGGGCCGCCAACCGCTGACCCCACACCCGCAGCACCGAACGCAACGGCTGCGGAATCGCGCTGATGACACCGAAATCCGGACATGTGCCGACCACCACCTGCGCGTCGATCTCACGCAGCCGCCGTACCGCGCGGCCCAGACGGGCGGCCGAATTACGGATACCGTTACGGGCGGTCACATCGTTCGCCCCGATCAGAATGACGGCGATATCGGGGCGTTCACCGGCGACGATCATCGCGTCGATCTGGCCGGCCAAACCCTTCGACGTCGCGCCGACGATCGCCTTATTGCGGTAGCGGATGCTGTGACCCGTCTGGGCGGCCAGCCGTCGGGCCAGCTTCACCCCCGGAGTGTCGTCGGCGTCATCGACACCGAGCCCGGCCGCGGTGGAGTCGCCGAAGACACTCAGGTGCAGATCTGCGGTGGCTGCACGCCCGGCCCGCAGCGGCCCGTCACCGGACGGAAGGTAGATGCCGTCGCCGTTGGGGGCGTTATCGGTGCGGTGCGGGATCACCGTGCGAGCCTTCTGAGCCTGCCAGGTGAGTACGTTGTAGGCCGCCCACGACACCCCCGCACCCGCGGCAGTAGCCGTCGCCGCGGCACCGACATCGCGGAGGGCACGATGTAAACCGGACACGCCATTTAGCTTAGCCCGAACTCGGATGCAACCCGGTTCGAGCACTCTGGGATCATAGGTGTTATGCGCATCGCCAAGCACGTCGTCGACCTGGTGGGAAACACGCCCCTCGTCGCGCTCTCCTCGGTGACCACACCCGGTTCGGGTCTGGTGGCGGCGAAGGTGGAGTACCTCAATCCGGGCGGCAGTAGTAAAGACCGAATCGCCGTGCGGATGGTCGACGCCGCCGAGAAATCCGGGGAACTGCGCCCGGGCGGCACCATCGTGGAACCCACCTCGGGCAACACCGGGGTAGGGCTCGCGCTGGTCGCCCAGCAGCGCGGATACAAGTGTGTATTCGTCTGCCCCGACAAAGTGGGCGAGGACAAACGCAACGTACTGCGCGCCTATGGCGCCGACGTCGTGGTGTGCCCGACGGCCGTGCCGCCAGAACATCCCGACAGCTACTACAACGTCTCCGACCGGCTCGTCCGCGAGATCGACGGCGCGTGGAAACCCAATCAGTACGCTAATCCCGCCGGTCCGCAAAGCCACTACGAAACGACCGGTCCGGAGATCTGGGCCGATACCGATGGCAAGGTGACCCACTTCGTCGCGGGAATCGGCACCGGCGGCACGATCACCGGCACCGGCCGATACCTCAAAGAGATCTCCGGTGGTCGGGTCAAGGTCGTCGGCGTCGACCCGGAGGGATCGGTGTACTCCGGCGGCACGGGGCGCCCGTACCTCGTCGAGGGCGTCGGCGAAGATTTCTGGCCGCAGGCATATGACCCGAGCATCCCCGACGAGATCATCGCCGTCTCCGATGCCGACTCCTTCGACATGACCCGCCGACTGGCTCGCGAAGAGGGTCTCCTCGTCGGCGGTTCCTGCGGTATGGCCGCGGTCGCGGCACTGAAAGTGGCCCAACGTGAGGGCCCAGACTCGCTCGTGGTGGTGTTGTTGCCCGATGGTGGCCGCGGCTACATGGCCAAGATCTTCAACGACGAGTGGATGAGCAGTTACGGATTCCTGCGTACCCCGCTCGACGGGAGCCGGGCCGAACCGCTGGTGGGTGATGTGCTGCGCGGCAAGACCGGTGCGCTGCCCGATCTGGTGCACACCCATCCATCCGAAACCCTGCGCGACGCCATCGAGATCCTGCGCGAATACGGTGTCTCGCAGATGCCGGTCGTCGGTGCCGAACCTCCGGTGATGGCGGGCGAGGTCGCCGGTGCCGTCACCGAACGGGACCTGCTCAGCGCGGTATTCGAGGGCCGGGCCAGCCTCGCCGACCCGGTGTCGGCGCATATGGGAGCCCCCTTCCCGCTCATCGGTTCCGGCGAACCCGTGTCGGCGGCCACCAAGGCGCTCTCTGATACCGATGCCCTGATGGTGGTTGAGGACGGGAAACCGATCGGCGTCATCACCCGGCACGATCTGCTGGCCTTCGTCAGTACCCACCCGACCATCACCGCCGGCTGACCGGCCGTCATCCAACCATCAACTCATCGAGGAGTTTTCACGTGAGTTCCCAGCAGCGTCCGCACGGCTTCTCCACCGCGGCCATTCACGCCGGGTATGAGCCCGATCCGCTGACCGGCGCGGTCAATGTGCCGATCTATGCCAGCTCGACCTTCGCCCAGGACGGTGTCGGCGGACTGCGCGGCGGATTCGAGTATGCGCGCACCGGCAACCCGACTCGCCGCGCGCTTGAGGCGAACCTTGCGGCGATCGAAGCGGGTACCTATGGGCGGGGATTCGCGTCCGGTATGGCCGCCACCGACGCGCTGCTGCGTGCTTCGCTACGTCCGGGCGATCACCTCGTGATCCCCAACGACGCATACGGCGGGACCTTCCGCCTGATCGATAAAGTGTTTTCGCTGTGGGGAATTGATTATTCGGTTGCGCCGGTTTCCGATATCGACGCGGTGCGTGCGGCCGTCACGGACAAGACCAAACTGATCTGGATCGAGACCCCGACCAACCCGCTGCTCAATGTCGGCGATATCGCGGCGCTGGCCCAGGTAGCCCGTGACGCTAAGGCAAAGTTGGTGGTGGACAACACCTTTGCCACTCCTTATCTGCAACAGCCATTGACTCTCGGTGCTGACGTGGTGCTGCACTCGACCACCAAATACCTTGGTGGCCATTCCGACGTCGTCGGCGGCGCACTGATCACCGACGATGCCGAACTCGACGCGGCCATCGCATTTCTGCAGAACGGTGCGGGTGCGGTGCCCGGGCCATTCGACGCCTACCTCACCGCCCGCGGGATCAAGACTCTCGCGGTGCGGATGGAGCGGCACTGCGACAATGCGGAGAAAGTCGCCGAATACCTTGACGCGCACGACAAAATCGAGCGGGTGCTCTATCCGGGGCTGCCGACCCACCCCGGTTTCGAGGTGGCCGCCAAGCAGATGAAGCGATTCGGCGGAATGATCTCGGTGCTGGTCGCCGGTGGTATTGAGGAAGCGCAGAAGTTCTGCGCGCGCACCGATATTTTCACCCTCGCCGAATCGCTCGGCGGCATCGAATCGCTGATCGAGCATCCGGGCGCGATGACCCATGCCTCGACCGCCGGTTCGCTACTGGAAGTACCGGCGAACCTGGTGCGGCTCTCGGTGGGTATCGAAGATATCGATGACATCCTCGCCGATCTGGAGCAGGCGCTGAGCTGAGCGCAGCGGACGTGCCGTCGGCTATTCGCCGTCAAGGACGGCAGCCACTGCACTGGGGTCGGCGCCGCCCAGCGGCGTGTGACCCCCGGGAGAGCCATGGCGCACCCTTGAACATGAATGTTATTACTTCACGTAATTGATCAATCAGGTGTAAATTACTTACTTAGCTGTCAGGCGGGCCGGGAGGCAAGCGCAGTATCCGACGCGCCTGGCGGGAAGATGAGCGCCCACCCTCAACCGCGTGTCCGCGGTGGGTTTTTGCGTCGGTGTCGGCGCGCGTGAGCGACGGCCCCGAGGAGAATCATGCACCCTATGTCAGTCGATCCCTCGACCCCGCTGCGGGTGCTGGCGGTGGTCAACGATCCGACCAGTGGTCTCGGCCGGTTCGCCGATTGGCTTGTCGCCGAGGGGGTATCGTGGGAAAGTGTCAGTGGCGATGAGATTCCTTGCACGGCAGATGGTTTCGACGCAGTACTGTTGCTCGGCGGCGGATTCATGCCCGACGCCTACGATCGTGCGCCATGGCTGCACGCTGAGGCGGAGCTGGTCCGCCAGGCGCTTCGCGACGAGGTGCCCATACTCGGGATCTGCTTAGGCGCACAGGTTCTGGCGCAGGTCGCCGGCGGCACGGTGTGCGCCGGTTTCGGCGAACAAGAACGTGGCTCGATCGAGGTCGAGTTACTCCCCGCAGCCGCCGACGATCCGTTGTTCACGCGGTTACCGAGCACATTCGCGGCGATCGCCAACCACCGTGACCAGATCACCGAACTACCGTCCGGCGCGGTGCACCTGGCGCGTTCGGCCGCATGCACGGTCCAGGCGTTCCGGATCGGTACGTGCGCGTGGGGTGTGCAGTTCCATCCCGAGGCCGGCGCCGACCGGCTTGAGCGCTGGGATGGCACCGCACTCGCCGAATCGGGTTGGGATCTGGCCGCGCTGCGGGCAGCGGCGTCGGCGGTGGAGCCAGCATCGGCAGAGGCCGCGCGACGCCTGCTGGGCGCATGGGTGGCCGCGATACGCCGCGCCGCAGCCGCAGCCGCCGTCTTCGGTGTGCTCGACGGACACAACGATCTTCCCTGGGTGCAGCGACTATGCGCGGACTCGTCGGTGGATGGGCTGGCCGATGTCGGTGAACACCGGCACACCGATCTGCCGCGGCTACGCGCGGGCGGCGTGACGGGACAGTTCTGGTCGGTCTACGTCGATGGAGCAGACCCAGACCCGGTGCGCGCGACATTGCAGCAGATCGACCTGGTCCATCGCATGATCGAGCGCTACCCGGATGATCTGGAGTTCGCGTGGTCCGGGCAGGACGTGCGGGCGGCCAATGCGGCCGGGCGCATCGCGTCGCTACTGGGTGCGGAGGGCGGACACTCGATCGGTGACGACCTCGCGGTGCTGCGGGATTTCGCGCGGCTGGGCGTGCGATACATGACGTTGACACATAACGACGACACGTCGTGGGCCGACTCGGCCACCGGTACCCACCCCCATGGCGGGCTCACCGACCGCGGCCGTGAAATCGTGGCGCAAATGCAACGGATCGGGATGCTGGTCGACTTGTCTCACGTCAGCGCGGCCACCATGCATGATGCGCTCGACATTGCCAGCGCCCCAGTGATTTTCAGTCATTCCGGAGCCCATGCTGTATGTCCGCATCCGCGTAACGTCCCCGACGACGTGCTGGTGCGGCTACGCGATAATGGTGGACTGGTGATGGTGACCTTCGTTGCATCCTTCGTGTCCCGCGCGTGGTCGCACTGGTCGAAGACCGGCCGCGTCGGCCCTGAACCCGCCGTCACCATCGGTGATGTCGCCGACCACGTCGAGCATGTGCGCGATGTCGCCGGTATCGCACATGTGGGTATCGGCGGTGATTACGACGGCACCACCTTTCTGCCGAACGGCCTGGGTGACGTGTCGTGTTATCCGGCGCTGGCACATGAGCTTGCGCGCCGCGGCTGGACCCCGGCGCAGTTGCGGGCGCTGGCCAGCGGCAACATCACGCGCGTACTCGACGCCAGCGACCGGCCGTTCCGGCATATCTGATCTGTCACAGATTTGATTTGGCGCAATCTGTTCTGGCGCAAGCGATCTAGTGCGGGGTCCACCACCGAGCCGGTCAGGTGCGCCCCGTGCGCCCCGGCACGGCGGCAACGAGTTCCCGGGTATAGGCCGCACGCGGATCGCGGAACACCGCGTCGGGCTCGCCAGATTCCACTACCCGCCCGGCGTGCATCACGTAGACGTGATGCGCCACCAGCCGGACAACAGCGAGATCATGGCTGATGAACAAATAAGACAGTCCGAGCTGACGTTGCAACTCAACCATCAGATCGAGGATCTGCGCCTGCACAAGCACGTCGAGGGCGCTGACGGCCTCATCGAGAATCACCAGTTCCGGTTCAAGCGCGAGCGCCCGAGCGATCGCGACCCGCTGCCGCTGACCTCCGGAGAGCTCATGCGGATAGCGGTCGGCCAGGGCCGCCGGGAGCGCGACCTTATCGAGTAGTTCGCCAACCGCGCTGCGGCGGCTGGCCCGATCGCCGATGCGGTGCACCCGCAGCGGTTCATCGATGACTTGGCCGATCGTGTACCGCGGGTCGAGGGAGGCATACGGATTCTGGAACACCGGTGCCACGGCGCGCCGGAACGCCAACAGTTGCGCCCCGCTCAAGGTGGATACGTCGCGGCCGCGATAGCGAACCGAACCCGCGTCGGCCTCGGTCAACCGCAGCGCCAGCTTGGCCGTGGTCGATTTTCCGGAGCCGGACTCGCCGACGATGGCGACGGTCTGCCCTGCGCGCACCTGAAGGTCGATCGTATCGACGGCACGCAGCGGTGCCCGCCGATCACGAAGCCGGTAGTGCTTGACGACACCGGCGAGATCGAGCAGCACCTCGGCGGGCGGGTCGGTGTGCTCCGGCGTATCGACGGTGGTGGTGGCCACCTTAGGGCTGGCCATGCCCGGCGCGGCGGCCAGCAGCCGGCGGGTGTACTCGTGGCGCGGGCTGGTGACGATCTGCCCGGCCGGGCCGGACTCCACGATCTCGCCGCGGTACATCACGATGACCCGGTCGGCGCGTTCGGCGGCCAGCGCCAGATCGTGGGTGATCAGGAGCACCGCGGTGCCCAGTTCAGTGGTCAGTGCGGCCATCTGGTCGAGGACGAGCCGCGCTACCGTCACATCCAGTGCCGAGGTGGGTTCGTCGGCGAGTAACACCTCGGGGCGGCAGGCCAATGCCATCGCGATGAGCACCCGCTGGCGCATTCCGCCGGAGAATTCGTGCGGATACTGATGGAAGCGGCTGGCCGCGTCGGTGATGCCGGCGCGCTCAAGCAGGCTGATCGCCTGCTCGCGCGCGGCGCGTGGGCGCAGCCGGTTGTGCACCCGCAGCGCTTCGACGATCTGCGCGCCCACCTTCATGACGGGATTGAGGTTGGTCATCGGATCCTGGGGCACCAGCCCGATCCGGCTACCCCGGATCGCGGTCATGTGTTTCTCACTCGCAGCGGTGATATCGATGTCGCCGAGCCGGATAGTGCCCGAGGTGATCCGTCCGTTCGCTGCCAGGAGTCGATTGACGGAGGCGGCGAGAGTGGACTTTCCCGACCCGGACTCGCCGACGATCGCCACGGTCTCGCCGCAGGCCACCTCGACACTCACCCGGTGCAGGGCCTCGACCTCCCCGCGAGATGTGGTGAACGCCACCGAGAGATCTTCGATAGACAGCGCGAGCGGTGATCTCACTGGGCGTCCTCCTTGAGTTGGTCGATGCCGCTGTGGTCGATGCCGCTGTGGTCGATGCCACTGTGGCCGATCGCACCGGGGTGGCTGATCGTGCGGTGTGCGAGTCCGAAGAACATCGCGTGGATATCGCCGGTGGCGACGAGTGTGGGTGTATCCGTCGCGGCGGCGTCGGTCGGCAGCCGACCGAGCGTGCCGTGTAGCCGCATTGCACCGCCCGCGACGGCCAGACGATGTTCGGGGCTCAACGCCAGAAAAGTTCCGGTGAACCCGCCATGCCACAGCACGGTGACCGGGCCCTCGCAGCCGGGTCGTGGACTCAGTTCGGCCCGTCGGAAACCGATTGCCGACGTCGCGGAGTGTGGGCCGGGCTCGGCGAAGCGGCGTAGTACCGCAGGCGGGATGAAGTCGGGATCGCGTAGCGCAGCGGCTAGGTCGAGGAGGTCATCGACGGACGCGAATAACCCGGCGTGCCCGGATACTCCAGCGAGCGCGTGCGCGGTGTTGCCGTCGTTGACGACGCCACGCAACGCATGATCGCGCCAGCCGGTGAATGCGCCGGGAGTGAACGGCACCGGGTATGGCCGTCCGCCGGCGACCATGGCGTATTCGTAGGCGTCGCTGTCGGCACTGGTCAGCGCGGCGTCGGCGGGCACTGGACCGAAGCGGGCGGTCAGCGCCAGCGGCTCGGCGACGCACTGCCGGAATACCTCGTCGAGACCGGAACCGGTGATCACCTCGATGATGTGCCCGGCGAGGATCGGTCCGAGATCCGAGTAACGCCAACCGGTGTCCGGCGCGGCCGCAAGCGGCAGCTCCCGGACCCGGCGCAGAGCGGTGTCGCGGTCGGTGGTGTCGCAATACAGCGGCCACCACGGTGCCAGCCCGGCGGTGTGACGCAGTAACTGCTCCACGGTGATCTTTGCCTTGGCCCCGTCGGCGAAACCCCCGAGATAGTGGTGGGCCGGTGCACCAAGGTCGAGTTGCCCGTCGGCCACCAGGAGCATCGCCAGCACGGTGGTAGCCGCAACTTTGGTGACCGACGCGAGATCGAGCAGGCTTCTTCGGTCCGCAGGCTGGGCGGCGCACTCGTGGTCGGTCAGCCGGGCCCAGCCGGCGGCGGCCACATCGCGGCCGTCCGGCGTATCGAGACCGACGATCGCACCGGCCGGATGCTGGCGCGCGGTGCCCAGCCGCAGCAGTTGAGCGGCCGTGTCGGCGACCAGAGTCATTGGCTTCGTCCGTAATCGGGCTGCTCGAAGCGCACGTCGGGCCACGCCGCCAGCGGGGTGGGCAACACTGTGGCAGGACCGGACGGGGCAGCACCTGAGGGGGGCGGGGTCAGTCGGCCGAGGATGCGGGGGCCGGCGGCTCCCGTACAGCTGGGAATGTTGGCGGGCAGTCCGTGCAGGGTGGCCCAGCCGATCAGCGCGAAGGCGACGGCCTCCTTGGCGTCGGCCGGTATCCCGAATTCGTCGCTTGTGGTCAGGCGCAGTCGCGGTGCGAGTTCGGTGATACGCCGCATGAGGACGCGGTTGTGTACGCCGCCACCGGAGGCGATACACAGCCGGACGCCCGCTGCGGCAAGCGTGTCGGCGATGGTGACGGCACTGAGCTCGGTCAGTGTGGCCACCAGATCCGCCAGAACCGGTTCGAGCCGCAGCCGCCGCAGCATCGCATCGACATAGCCGAGGTGGAACAACTCCTTGCCGCAGCTTTTCGGCGGCGGCAACCGGTAGTAGGGCTCGGCCAGCAACGCAGCGAGTAGGTCGGGCAGGATTTTCCCGCCCGCGGCCAGTGCGCCACCGCGGTCGAAGGTTGCCGTCGAGGTTGCGTCGGCGGTCACGACGGCATCGATGAGGGCGTTGGCGGGCCCGATATCCCAGGCGGTGAGCTCGGCGTCGGGACGGCCGACGGTGAGGTTGGCGATGCCGCCGAGATTGAGTGCCGCAGTTGCCGTTCCGAGAGGATGCTGCCGGCTGGTGGACAGCGGCCCGAGTAGCGCGCGGTCGAGGATCGGTACGAGCGGTGCGCCCTGCCCGCCCGCGGCGATGTCGGCGGTGCGCACATCCGAAATCACCGGCAGCCCGGTTGCCTCGGCGATCCACGCCGGTTGGCCGAGTTGCAGGGTGCCGTTCGAGTGGCCGTCGGCGACCCAGTGGAAGACGGTCTGACCGTGACTGCAGATCGCGTCCACCGGGCCAACGCCGGTGAGCCGGGCGTGTGTGGCAAGCGCGGCGAGTGCCGCGTCGGCGAATGCCTGCCCGATTCTCGTATCGAGTTCGCAGGCAACGTCGAAGCCGACGGGAGCCGGTGGCAGGGCCGCGCGCAGTCGGGCCCGCAACTGCGGGTGGTAGGCGCTGGAGCCGTGATACTCGATGCGGCCGGTCAGGCGGCCGTCCGGGGTATCGGTGAAATCGACTATGGCGGAGTCGATGCCGTCGTGTGACGTGCCGGAGATCAGGCCGAGCACACGCATCAGGGCTGCTCCTGCCCAGGCTCACGGATCGGTCCGGTGTCGGCGGAGATGACCCGGCTGAGTACTCCGCCGGCCGCGTCGAGTTCGGCTCGGGCCGTGGCGGCGTCGGTTCCGGTGGCAATCATCGCGATTGCGAGCTTGGCATGCCAGTCGGCTTCCCGCAGGGCATCGCGGGCCGTATGGTCATCGACACCTGTTGCCAGCGTGACGATCCGGACCACCCGCCGCACTAGCTTGGCGTTCGCGGCGCGGACGTCGACCATCAGGCTGCCGTAGGTTTTGCCGAGATGCACCATGGCGATCGTGGAGAACATATTGAGAACCATCTTGGTCGCGGTGCCGGCGCCGAGCCGGGTGGAGCCGGCGAGGATTTCGGGGCCGACGGGGATCTCGATGGCGTATTCGGCGGCATCGGATAGCGGTGTGCCCACGTTGCAGGACACCCCGACGGTGAGTGCCCCGCATTCGGTGGCATGGGCTATCGCGCCCAGTACGTAGGGTGTGCGGCCGGATGCGGCGATTCCGATGACCGTGTCGACTGCGGTGATATTGGCGGCGGCGAGGTCCGCGGCACCGGTCTCGGCGCTGTCTTCGGCGGATTCGGCCGAATTCACCACGGCCGCACCGCCGCCGGCGATCAGCCCCACGACAACGCCGGCGTCGGTACCGAATGTCGGTGGAATCTCGGAGGCATCGAGTACACCGAGTCGTCCGGAGGTGCCCGCGCCGATGTAGATGAGTCGGCCGCCGCGGCGCATGCGCTCGACGGTGGCCTCCACGGCTCGGGTGATGGCCGGAAGCTGTGTCCGTACGGCACCGGCCAGGCCCGCGTCGCGCTCGTTCATCAGCTCGGCCAGCTCGGCCACCGACATTTCGTCGAGCATCAGGCCGTGATCTTCGGCGGCCTCGGTGACGAGCTGGTCCACGTCGGCCTCCGGCGGGGTATCGGCAGCCATCAGTGGTGTCCTCTCTGCGGGTCGAGGGCGGTGCGCAGACTATCGCCGAGCAGGTTGAGTCCGACGACCGCGCCGACGAGCGCGGCACCCGGGTAGATCAGCATCCAGGGGGCGACGGTGATCAAGGTTTGGGCGTCATACACCATGCCGCCCAGGGAGGCGGCCGGTGGCGGCATACCGAACCCGAGGAAGCTCAGTGCCGCCTCGGTCAGGATTGCCCACGACAGTGACAGGGTGATCTGCACGACGAGGAGTGCCCGCATATTGGGCAGCACGTGCTCGAATAGCGTCGAGATCCGGGTGCGGCCCAGTGCGGTGGAGGCGAGGACGTAGTCGGCGGACCGCAGCGTGAGCACCGGTCCGCGGGCGACCCGGGCAAAGATCGGCATGTACACGATCGCGATGGACATGCTGACCGTCAGCCAGCTGCGTGGCAATGTGGCGGCGAATGCGAGCGCCAGCAGCAGTGACGGGAATGCGAACAGGACGTTTGTCACGACCCCGACGAGCCGGTCGATGATGCCCTGGTAGTAGCCGGCCAGCACGCCGAGGATGGTGCCGATAATGCCGGCGGCGGCGACCGACACGACGGCGATCCGCAGTGAGTTCGTCAGTCCGGTGGCGACTCGGGAGAAGATGTCGCGGCCGAACTGGTCGGTGCCGAACCAGTGTGAGCCGCCGGGTTCCTGTAGTGATTGCGCCACATTCTGGTGGGCCGGATCGTAGGGGGTGCATCCCAGTATCGACATGGCCGTCATGGCGAGGATGACGAGCATGAGCACGATGCCGATGATCGCGGTGGGCGAGCGAAAAGCTCGGAGCCACATGCGCGTACGTGCCGGGTAATCTGTGCGGAGTTCGCTCGCGGTGGTGTCGGTCATGGGGCTCACCGGACCCGTACTCGCGCGTCGACCACGCGGTAGAGCAGGTCGGTCAGCAGGTTCACCACGACGAACATGGTGGCGATGACGAGTACCGTGCTCTGCACGACGGCATACTCCTTCTGGGTGAGTCCCAGCAGCACTTGCCGGCCGATGCCGGGGATCGCGAAGATCTGCTCGGTCACCACGGCGCCGCCGAGCAGGAAGCCGAATTGCAGGCCGCTGATGGTGACGACCGGGATGAGGGCGTTGCGCAGGATGTGTCGGGTCTGCAGGCGTCGGGGCGGGACGCCTTTGGCGCGGGCGGTGCGCACGTAGTCTTCGGCCCGGACGCCGAGGATGGAGTTGCGGGTGGTCGCCAGCACCGGCGCGGCGATGCTGATGCCGAGCACCAGGGCCGGCGCCGCCATTTGCTCAAGGTTGAGACCGGGGTCGGCGGCCAGCGTCACATATCCCTTGCCGGTGGGATCCCAGCCGTAGCTGTTCGCGAGCCAGGTGGCGATGACGGTGGCGAGCAGGAATGAGGGGACCGACAGAGCGAGTAAGCTGAACAGTTGAATCCCGTTGTCGCGCAACCGACCTGGGCGTGACGCGGCCAGCATGCCACCGGGCACGCCCAGGAGTAATCCGACGGCAATGGCCAGGACCGCCAATTCCAGGGTGTTGGGCAGCGCCGCCCGGGTCATGGTGAGCACGCTCTGATGCGAGGTGGCCGACACTCCGAGGTTGCCGCTCAGCACGCCGCCGAGCCAGTCGAGGTATTGCGTGAGGAGAGGTTTATCGATGCCGTAGTAGGCCTCAAGCGAGTGGATCTGTGCGGGGGTGAGGTTGCCGGCCGCGATGCCGTACGACGCGGTGATCTGGTTACCGGGCACCACCCGCAGCAGCACGAATGTCAGTAGCGATACCCCGAGGAGGGTCAGCACGGCCTCGCCCACGCGTCGCAGGACGGGATTGCGTGCGGTCGCGGTGAGTTGATTCATGATTGTCTGCTGGTTTACGACAGGGTGGCGTTCCACAATGTGCTCAGATCGGCGTCGGTCCGCGCGGAGAACCCGTGCACCGACGTGTTGAGGGCGATGTATTTGGTCGGTGTGAATAACCAGACCCAGGCGGCATTGTTGACGAGTTCCTGGGAGATTTTGTGGTAAATCGCGGCGCGTTTGGCTGCGTCCGTCGTCTCGATGCCCTGGGTGAATAGCTGATCCAGTGTGGACGAGCTGTAACCGGCGACCTTGTTGAAACGTCCGTCTGAGGTGAAGTACCGCGCATACATGATGCTGGGGTCTGCGTTGCCGCTATTGGCGGCGATCGCGGCATCGAAATCGCCTGCCAGCCAACGTTGTACGTAGGTATTCGAATCGAGGGTATCGACATTGACTTTGATGCCGACGGCACCGAGTTGCGACTGGATGCTCTGCGCCTCATCGACCGCGCTTGAATAGAGGCCTTGCGAGGTGATCAGGTTGAGGGTGAATCCGCCTGGTTTACCGGCTTTGGCGAGATACTGCTTGGCTTTCGCCTCGTTCTTATCCGGGCACGGCTGGTCATTCGGGTCGGACCGGAATTGCGGGGAGGTGATCGGTCCGGTCGCGGCACCCGCGCCGAGGGCGGCGCTGTTGATCACGTCCTGGCGTGAGATGGCGCATTGGATCGCCAGGCGGGTGTTCACGTCGGAGAGCAGCGGCGAACTCGCCCGCAACTGCAGCACGTGGTATTGCAGCGACGGTACTTTCGCGATTGTGACGGTGTTCGAGGTAGCTGTTTTCGCGGTCACCGGGTTATCGAAGATGGCGAGATCCACCGATCCTGTCCGCAGCGCCGACACCATCGACTGGTCGTTGGGGATGATGCGGAATTGCAGTTTCGCGGTGCCCGGTGTGCCCGCGTAGTAATTCGGATTACGTTGCAGGGTAATCGATTCGTTCGGTGTGCGGCTGACGAATGTGTACGGTCCGGACGCGTCGGGTGTGGTTGTGAGGGTGGATACCGGGACGTCGGAGGGCACGATGGCGGTGCTGATGTTGGTCAGCCCGGCCGGGAACGATGCGTCGGGATGCTTCATATGCACGACGACGGTCGTAGGGTTCGGTGCGGTGACGCTGGCAACCGATGCGAAGTAGGAGGCTGAGGTTGCTTTTGTTGCCGGATTGATGATCTGGTCGAAGGTGTACTTGACGTCGGTGGAATCCAGCGCCGAACCGTTGGCGAATTTCAGTCCCGGTTTGAGGGTGAATGTGTAAGTTCCCCCGTTGTCGGTGATGGCGGGCAGGCCAGCGAGGCCCGGGGCGATCTGATCATGGTCGTCTGTGTTGAGTAGCGTCGCGTAGATCTGTGAGAGCACTTGCAGTGACTGCACTGAGGTCTCGGTCCACGGCAGCATCTGGGTCGGGTCGGCGGAGATGCCGACCACGAGGGTGGCGTCGGGATTGGCTGTCGCGGAACCGTGGTCGGCGACTGGGTCGGAACTGCCCGAGCAGCCGACGAGCGTCGTGAGTGCGGCGATGGCGGCGGTGCCTGCGGCCAGGATGCGTCCGCGCCGGGGCGGTGTGGACTTTCTCACCGGACCTCCTCAAGTGTGTTTTCGCCGTGTTGGCGTGGTCGGCGACGACTTCGGTAAACTTGGGCAAGTTTATTACGCAAATTATTTCGTGTGGGTTACTTTTATACATTCGCGTCGGCGGCGGTGATCGGCGCCGGTCGAAGTACGGTGTGCTCACCGAGCGAGAGGAGGGGGTCGTCGTGTCCGAGGACATCTTGGTACGCCTGCGACAGGCGCTGCCGAGACTTCGCCCGAGCGAGCGGCGGATCGCCGAGTCGGCGCTCGCCGCGCCGGGTGAGGTAGCGAATCTGAGTATCTCCGAACTCGCCAGCCGCAACTCCACCTCGACGACGACCGTCGCGCGCCTATGCGGGAACATCGGATTCGACGGCTATAAGGCATTCCGTCTTGCCCTGGCTCGCGCCGCGGCGGGCGAAGACGGGCGGCGGGTGCGCTTCGGCGTTGCCGACGGAGACGTCGACCCGTCCGACAGTACCGCCGATGTCGTGCGCAAAATCGCCTACCAGGAGGCGCGCGCGGTGGAGGACACCGCGGCCATGCTCGACCTCGAACAACTCGACCACGTTGTCGCAGCGATCGTGGCGGCGCCCGTCATCGACATGTTCGGCTCGGCGTCGAGCGGATTATCCGCACAGGATCTGCAGCAGAAGTTACGCCGGATCGGCTACGTCGCCAACGCCTGGACCGACGCGCACCTGGCCCTCACCAGCGCTGCGGTGCTCCCGCCGAAGGCCGTCGTGATCGCCTTCTCACATTCAGGCGAAACCGAAGAGGCGCTTTCGGTGATCGAGACGGCCAAGCAACGCGGTGCGTACACGGTGGCTGTGACGAATTTTCCCGATTCCCCGCTGGCCCACCTCGCCGATTCGGTGCTGACGACGGTGTCGCGCGAGACCCGCTACCGCTACGGTGCCACCTCCGGTCGCATGGCCCAGCTCATGATCGTCGACGTGATCTTCATCGCCGTCGCCCAGCAGAACCCGGATACCGTGGCCTCCTCGTTGGCCGCCACCTTCGCCGCGGTGGCCGGTAGGCGCCGGCCGCACCGATCCGCGGTGTCGGGCGCGGACTGAGCCCGGTCCTGCCGGCGGCCCCGTCCCGACTGCGCAGGGGCTGCACAGTCGCTATTGTGCGCTCATCATGCTTATTACCCCCGAAGAAATTGATGCGGCCGTCGCCGCGCTGACGGGCATCATGCGTCGTACGCCCATGGTTGCCTCCCGGGTGCTCAGCGAACGCATCGACTGCGACGTCTGGGTTAAATGCGAAAATTTGCAGCGCACCGGATCCTTTAAACCGCGGGGCGCCTACCTGCGGATTTCACGGTTATCGGCACAGGAGCGGGCGCGGGGTGTGGTCGCGGCGTCCGCAGGTAACCACGCGCAGGGCGTCGCGTGGTCGGCGACAACACTGGGCATTGAGTCGCGGGTCTACATGCCCGTCGGCGCGGCGCTGCCGAAGATCGCCGCGACCCGGGCCTACGGTGCCGAGGTGGAATTGGTCGGTGACACGATCGATGAGTCGCTCGTCGCGGCGCGCGCCTACAGCGAGCGGACGGGTGCGGTGCTCATCCATCCCTTCGACCACCGTGACATCGTCACCGGGCAGGCGAGCGTCGGTGTGGAAATCCTGGCGCAGATGCCCGAGGTCACCACGATCGTCGTACCGCTCGGCGGTGGTGGTCTGCTGGCCGGAATCGCCGCCGCGGTCAAACCGCGCAGGCCCGACGTTCGCATCATCGGGGTGCAGGCGGCCAGCGCGGCGGCCTGGCCGCAGTCGCTGCGGATCGGTGCGCCCACCGCGGCGCGTGACATGGCGACCATGGCCGACGGTATCGCCGTCGCCTTACCCGGAGAGGTGCCGTTCGCCCATGTCCAAGAATTAGTCGACGACGTGGTCACCGTCAGCGAGGATGCGCTCTCCACGGCGCTGTTGCTGATGCTCGAACGGGCCAAGCTCCTGGTTGAACCGGCCGGGGCGGCGGGAGTGGCGGCGCTGATGAGCGGGCTGGTGCAGGCGAGTGGGCAGGTGTGCGTGGTGGCCTCAGGCGGCAATATCGACCCGCTGGTGCTCAGTCATGTCACCACCAGCGGGCTGCGCGCCGCGGGGCGTTTCCTCACCGTCACCGCCACCGTGCCCGACCGGCCCGGCGGTCTCATCTCCGTGCTGGAACTGCTTCGTGCTCAGGGCGCCAGCGTCGTCGACGTGGTGCATTCACGGGTAGCCGAGGGACTCGAACTCGGCGAGGTGCAGATCACCCTGAGCGCCGAGACGCGCGGCCTCGATCATCAGATCGCGGTGCGAGCGGCGTTGGCGGAGGCCGGTTTTCTACGCTGACGCCCCGCGCGTGCACGATCAGGTTTGCGGCGATAGTGTCGCGAAGTAGCGGATCGTGTCCGTTTCGATGGACTTGAATACCGGTGAGGTCGGCCCGGCGAATAAGGCGGTTGCCCGTGCCGATGCTGCTAATTCCGCGGCGAATCGCCAGACGAGACGGCAACCGATGGCGGCCGGCGCAACCTCGGTCAGCTCGCCGAATCCACGTATCCCCGGAATGCTGGCCTGGGTCACGTGAAAAGCGTTGCGGTAATGATCATTATCGGTTTCATCGAGCCAATCGAAATAGTATTCGGAGAGCGTCACGCCGGGCCCGAGGCGCACCCGACGGGTGGTGCCCACACCGTAGGGCCGTGCGGAAAGGAATTCGACGGACCGAATCGCGCGGCACCAGTTGAGGGTGTGCTGCCGGGTCAGCTCGGCCCATGCGCGTTGCGGCGTCACGGGCAGATGGACGTCGATGGTGTACGTCACCGGAGCGGTATCGAAGAAGTCGAGGCCGATCGGTTCGAGGTCATAGGAACGAGCCATGGCCCCATTCATACCCGTCGGGGGCGGGTGCTGTCTTGTGGTCTGGGCGCAAGCGCACACGTTGGAGTTAGTCTGGCACCCGTGTCAGTGCCCGACGAATCCCTCGTGATCGGTCTGCTCGGGCCCGTCGCGATCGGTGTGCTGCCACCGCGCTACGAGCCCGGACCGCCGCCGGACCTGCGTCCGGTTCCCGGGGTGCGGGCCCAGCGATTGTTGGTGTCGCTGGCGTTGGCCGATGGAAGAACGCGTTCGGCCGATCGGCTCATCGGTGACGTATGGGGCGGTGAGAGGCCCCGATCGCCGACGGCGGCACTGCATACGCAGATTTCCCGGCTGCGGCAGATCCTCGGGCCGGGGCGGCTGATGGCATCGGGGAACGGGTATCGCTTGACGGGATGCCGTACCGATCTTGAGATCGTCGCCGAATTACTTTCCGGGAGTAGGACTGACGCCGTCGTCATCGCCGAACAGTGGTGGCGGGGCACACCGCCCGATGATCTCGACGATGCGGTCCCGGGCGGATTGGCCGACGAATTACGTTTGCGTACAAATGCATTAGCAGATTCACTGCGGAACCGCCGGATCTCACTCGCGTTGGTCACCGGAGATTTCAGCACGGCCCGGGTCATGGCCGAAAAGCGTTGCGGTGAGGATGGACTCGATGAGCCCGCGCACCTGGATCTGATGCGCGCGCTGGCCGGTGAGGGGCGGATCGCCGACGCGCTGGCGGTCTTCGCCCGGTTGCGCAGACGGCTGTCCGCCGAACTCGGCGTCGATCCCGGTACGCAGATCACCGCGTTCAATGCGCAACTGTTAGTGGCGGATTCGACCGTCGGCACCACGGTGGACGATAGTGCAGCAAGCACGCCGATACGTCGGCGGTCTCCTGCCACCGGACTACTCGTGGAGACCACCGCACTCATCGGTCGCGATGCCGATATCGCGTCCATCGGACGGCTCCTCGACACACATCGGCTGGTCACCGTGCAGGGACCCGGCGGTGTCGGCAAAACGCGGGTGGCCAACCGGGTCGGTGCCCGCCTCGCCGCGGCCGGCCGGCCGGTGTTCTACGTATCGCTGGCGCCGGTCCGCAACGACGACGATGTGGTGGCCGCTATCGCTGCGGCGCTCGGTGTCGGCGACACCGAGATCAGCAGTTCGGGGCGCCCCCGACTCACGGTCGGTGACCTTGAGGACCGGCTCGCCGATGCGTTGCGCGGTACGCGGGCGCTGGTCATCCTCGATAACTGTGAGCAGGTCATCGGCCGATGTGCCCGGGTGGTCGCTGATCTGCTCGCCACCGAACCACAGATCGCCGTGCTGGCGACGAGCCGAGCGCCGCTGATGGTGGGTGCGGAGCAGATTTACGCGTTGGCGCCGCTCGATGTGTCGGCGGATGGGGCAGCAGTCGAGCTGTTCTGCACCCGGGCGCGGGCGATCCGCCCCGACGTGACGCTACCCGCCGCGGTGATCGCCGACGTGTGTCGGCGCCTCGACGGCCTGCCGTTGGCTATCGAACTCGCGGCCGCGCGTACCAGGACGATGACCGTCGTGGAAATCGCTGAGCGGCTCGCCGAGCGATTCGCCTTGCTGCGGGCCGCCGACCCAACAGCGCCCGATCGGCATCGGACGTTATATGCGGTGATCGAATGGAGTTGGGATCTGCTGGAACCGGGTGCACACAACGCATTACGGCACCTGTGTCGATTCCCGGCCGGATTCACCGCCGATGCGGCAGCGGTTGTACTGGGCAAGAGCGAACTGCACGTGCATGATGAGCTGGAGGCACTCGTCAACCAGTCGCTGCTGAGCGTGATGGAGAACGGTGGCCGGATGCGGTACCGGATGCTGGAAACCGTTCGCGAATTCGGCGATAGCAAGATCGACGAGACCGAATCCGCGCGTATCGATTCCGATATGTCCAGGTGGGCAAGGAATTTCGCGATCACCACGCTGGCCTCGGAGCATATACGTGCCGTTGATAAGCATGTGGTCGATGCGGTGGGTGCGGAGGCGGAGAACCTCATCTGGGTGCTGCGCCAAGCGTATGCGAGCCAGCCCCGGGAGGCGGTGTTCCGCTACGACGAGCTTGGCGCTGCCGACGCCGAGACGGTGGACACCATCGTTGCCGTCTTCGCGTTGCTCAGCGGATGGTGGGCGATCCGCGGGTTGAATCATGAGGTACTCACCTGGGCGCAGCGAGTGCTGCATCACTTGCCGTTACCGCCGGATGAACCCGATCTCGCCACTCGTCGCCGATGGCAGGCAACCTTGATGTGGGGATTTATGACAGTGGCCGTTGGCGATATCGGGCGCACGGTGGGTATCGCCCGCTACTACCTGCGCCGCCTGCATCGTCCGGCGTGTGTCTACTCCGATCCGCTGGAACTGGTCAGTGCAATCCTGCTCAGCCCCAAGGGGTCTGGTGCGGCACGGCATGTGTTGCGCGGCGTGCGGTCTGCGGACAGGGATGTCGCTATGGTGGCGATGAGTATGCGGATGGCGCTGCGCGAAAATCAGGGGCACCTCTCCGCCGCGCTGGCCGACGGGCTGTGGCTACGCGAATTGGCCGCTACCGGCACCGATCAGTGGTTCATCGCCATGGACGAGATGCGCCTCGGTAGTATCTTTGGGCAGCAGGGATATTGGGCGCAGGCTGCCGAGCATTACCGGGCCGCTGTGTCGTCGCTGGGGAGGCTCGGTGCCGGCGACGATATGGTACAGGCGACATGCAATCTTGTTGCCGCGTTAGTGGCCAGCGGTGATCTCGACGATGCGGTGACCCAGTTCGACAGCATCAGCGCGGGCTGGCATCCGGCAGATCCCGATCCGCAGGGCGATCCCGAGGTTGTCGGTGCCATGATGGTCACCTACGCCGACCTTGAATTGGCGAGGGGTGCAGTAGATCTCGCTGAGGAACTGTTTTGGCGTGCCGGGACGTTACTGATCCGGGAGCATCCGCGTGGCGCGGCCGATCCGGCGTTGGTGATGTATGTCGCGGTGGCTACCGTCGGCCTCATGTCGGTCGGCGCGCAGGAGCGGGCCGGGGAATTCGTGCCGACGCTCGTCGACGCGGTGGTGCAGATGTTTTCCAAGCGGGGATGGCGCGACGTGCCGCAGGCGGCTACCGCGGCACTCGCGATCGGTTTCGTCTTCTGCGCCGATCCGCGCAGCCGGGAGGAGGGGATCAGGCTGCTCACCCTCGCCCGGCGGCTCAACGTGCGCCGTGACTACCGCACCCTTGACGAGGGATTGCGGCGCGCCGTGGCGGCCACACAGCTGAGTGACGCTGAGTGGGAGAGTCGTCTCGCGGCGTCCATGACAGTGTCTCGGCGCCAGGCGGCCGCCGAATTGCAGGCCATCCTGGCGCCGAAATACCTTGGCTGATCAGGTGTTACGCATATAGGCGCGTACCGCCAGCGGGGCGAACACCGCGCAGATTACTGCGGCTCCCGCCAGTGAGTACACCACGTGGATGCCGACGTGGCCGTTGGCGGTCAGCTCGCGCACCGCGGTCACCAGGTGGCTGACCGGATTAACCTTCACGAAGCCCTGTAACCACCCGGGCATGGTGTCCACCGGGGCGAAGGCATTAGACATGAACGTCAAAGGGAACAGAATGAGCATTGAAACGCCCTGTACGGAAGATGCTTTACTCATCAGGCATCCCATGAGGGCGAAGATCCAGGAGAGTGCGAAGCTGCAGGCGATCACCAGCAGGGCCGCCCCGACGGCGCCGAGGGCGTCCGGGCGCCAGCCCATGATGATGCCCATCACGATCGTCAGCGTGGCGGCGATGGCATAGCGGATCATATCGGCGAGCAACGCGCCGGCCAGTGGGCTGATGCGGGCGATCGGGAATGAACGGAACCGGTCGAAGACGCCCTTGTCCATATCCTCACGCAGCTGGGTGCCAGTGACAATCGAGGTAGTGATCACGGTTTGCACCATGATGCCGGGAATGATCACCGGCAGATACGCATGCACGTTACCGCTGATCGCGCCACCGAATATGTAGGTGAACATCAGCGTGAAGATAATCGGCTGCAGTGTCACGTCGAAGAGCTGCTCGGGATTGTGTCGGATCTTGAGCACGCCGCGGTAGGCCATCGTGCACGACTGGCGGATGGTTTCGGTAAGGCTGACCGAGCGCTTGACCCGGGCCCGGACTGCGCGGGTGGTGATGGCGGTGACCGGCGCTGTGGTGGTCGGGGCTGTAGTGATCATTGATGGGCCTCATCGTCGTTGGTGCCGGATACGGCATCGGATGTGGATGGCTTGCCGGTCAGGGTGAGGAACACCTCGTCGAGGGTCGGTTTCTGTACGTTGATCTCGTCGATCGCGATACCGTTGTCGCGCAATGCAATCAGCACGTCGGGCACCCGATCTGGATGATGCAGGCTGGCCGTCACCCGGCCGGCTTCCGGGCTGAGCGCCGCCGGTTCGGTAAGCACCCGCTCGACGATCTCGCATACCTGTTGAGCCTGCGACGTATCGGCGGGGGTGAGTTGCAGGGTGCTTGTGCCCACCGAACGTTTGAGTTCGTCGGCGGTGCCGTCGGCGATCACCACACCGTGATCGATCACCGCGATACGGTCGGCGAGCTGATCGGCTTCGTCGAGGTATTGGGTGGTCAGTAAGACTGTGCTCCCGGCGCGAACCAGGGCGCGAATGGTGTCCCACATCTGCGCGCGGGTGCGTGGGTCGAGACCGGTGGTCGGCTCGTCGAGGAAGAGTAGCGGGGGTGTGTCGATCAGGCTTGCCGCCAGATCGAGGCGCCGCCGCATGCCGCCGGAGAAGTTCTTCAATGGGCGGTCTGCGGCATCGGTGAGGGAGAACTCCTCAAGCAGCTCCCCGGCGCGGGATTTCGCCGCTGACCGGGAGAATCCGAGCAGCCGGGCGAAGACCACGAGGTTCTGGGTGGCGGTGAGATCCTCGTCGACGGAGGCATACTGGCCGGTGACGCCGATCAGGGAACGTACCGCGACACTGTCGCGGACGACGTCATATCCGAAGACGGTCGCCGAGCCGGCATCGGGTTTCAGGAGGGTGGCCAGCATACTGACCGTGGTCGTCTTCCCGGCCCCGTTGGGTCCGAGTACGCCGTACACCGATCCGGTCGGGACGGCCAGGTCCACGCCGTTGACGGCGCGGGTCGATCCGAAATGTTTCACGAGCCCGTGGGCGTCGATGGCCAGCCCACTCGTGGCGGGAGCCGGAGCCGACGCGATCGGCCCGGTGGCGGGTGTGGTTGTCATGACACCACCATGCGCTGAAGTACTGTCGCGCGCCTTACATATGCTGTCGTGGGATTACGCAGCGGCGGGATTTATGCGACAGAGGCGGCACCTGTTGCCGGCGCGAATGCGGTGGCCGGCAGGTCGGTGCCGTAGCGGATCACCGATCCGACGCGGCCGAGTCGGCGCTCCACCAGCACGATGGTCTCGGCGAGCTGTACCGGATCGTTCACATCGGCGACAAGGGCGACAGTATGCCCATTGTTATGCAGCATGTAGGGGATCACGTCGGAGTAGTGACCGCTGACCACGGCCAGAGGTATTCCGGCTCGGAAGCGACGCTCGGCATACTCGGCGACGGCCTCATCGTCGTCGAGCACGATCAGCGGTACGTCGGTGGTGATGGTGCGCGGGGTTCGCATCGAAGTTCTTCTTTCGCATCGCGGTGGCTTTAGGTATTACCTGATCCACGATGTCCCCGCAGGTTGCGGACGATCTGAGGTGCACCTGTGCGTTTTCTGAGCAGTGAAGCGATTGGTTTCGGTGACGCCGCGGCGAGCAGGTCTGTTGATGCGACATGGCGGGCCGGTGACCTATTGGGGTCACGCGGGCTAGGTGAGCGAAATTCCCAATTGTCCGTATTGTCGGATGCTTTATATAGTGTCTCGTGTGAGACGTGGCCCACTCTTCGGCCCCGCCACTGAGTCGAGAGAGGGATTGTAGATGACCTACCCGCAGAATGAACCCCCGCCGCAGCCGCAGTATGCCCAGCAGGTACCACCGCCGGCACCGCAGAAGAAGAAGCGCAAGTGGCCGTGGATCGTTGGTGCGATCGTGGTGGTGCTGATCATTATCAGCTTGGCGTCGGGCGGCGAGGATGAGAGTGCGACGTCGGCGAACTCGTCATCGTCGTCGGCTACCGAGGATCAGAATGCCGCGCAGCCCGCTGCTGAGAACACTCAGAAGGCCGCCAGTAAGGTTGCCGGACTCAATGCTGCTGTGCGCGACGGGAAATTCGAGTTCATCGTCACGGGTGTGGAAAAAGGGCTGGAGACGGTTGGTGATAATCCCTATTTGACAGAGAAGGCACAGGGGCAGTTTGTCATCGTCTCGGCGACGGTCAACAACACCAGTGATAAACCGAAGGATTTTTCACCGTCAAGTCAGAAGCTGATCGATACTCGAGGCCGCACCTTTGAGCCAAGTACCTCGGCGCAGATCGCACTCGGTGGATCGGATATTGCTGTGTGGGACAACATCAATCCCGGCAACACCGTCCAGGTGAAGATTGTCTACGACATGCCCAAGGACGCCGTGCCGGCGAGCCTCGAACTGCACGACTCTGTATTTTCGGACGGAGTGACGGTCAAGCTCGGCTGATCGCAGTACAACTGTGGGAGTTTGAGTGCCATTAATGGCGCTCAAACTCCCACAGTTACGTGAAGTGAAAAGTTTCAGCCGTGGTAGGGCTCGGC
>JASGFW010000011.1:0-47071 GCA_047605305.1 Gordonia sp. (in: high G+C Gram-positive bacteria) | reverse complement strand
CCCGTACAGGTGTGGGGCCCCGTACAGGTGTGGGGCACCGTGCTGGCAACGCTGGCGCTGCTGATCCCGGCATGCAGCACCGCACCCATCGAGCAGAGCACGCGGTCGAACGTATCGACGGCACATCTGCGCAACGGCCCCGCGACGGCAACGCTGCCCTCCTCCGACGTAGTACCGGTGACAACGAACCCGCAGATCTCACTGCCGGTCACCGTCGATTCGGCCGGTCACGGCCGGGTCACCGTCACAGACACCAGCCGCATCATCGCCGTCGACCGCAACGGCACCCTCGGCAACATCGTCTTCGCACTTGGCCTCGGCCGCCGCGTCGTCGGGCGGGATATCTCCACCGCATTTCCGTCGGCCGCGAAGCTGCCACTGGTCACCACCAACGGGCACACGCTCAGCGCAGAAGCCGTCCTCGCACTCAACCCGTCGGTGGTGCTCGTCGACGACTCGACCACCCCCACCACCGCCGTCGACCAGATCCGCGCAGCCCGAATACCCGTGGTGGCGTTCACTTCCGTGCGCACTATCTCGTCCACGCCCGATCTGATCCTTGATGTCGCCGCAAGCCTCGGCGTCATACCTGCGGGCGAGCAACTGCTCGCCCGCACCCAAGCACAGATCTCCGCTGCGAAAGCCACGGTGCCCCACCCATCGGGTAATCCGCGGATCGCCTTCCTCTACATCCGCGGACCACGACTGGTATTACTCACCGGTCCTGGCTCGGGTGCCGATGATCTGATCGCCGCGCTCGGCGGCACCGATGCGGGCACCGCAGCCGGATTAACCGCGGCCTTCACCCAGATCACCACCGAGGCATTGCTCAAGGCCAATCCGGACGTCATTTTGGTGATGACGCAGGGCGCAGATTCCGTCGGCGGGATCGACGGTGTCCTGAAACTGCCGGGCGTCTCACAAACCAGTGCTGGCAAGGCCCGGCGGGTAGTGCAGATGGACCAGAGCGAGATCCTCGCATTCGGACCCGACACCGGCTCGGTACTCACGGCACTGCGCCGGGCCATCTACACATGACATCTCCATCGCCGGTCGGCACGCGACCAGAACGCGGTGGCCGAGCATCGGGGACGCTGGTCATCACCGCACTGATCGTCGCAACCGTGCTCATCGCGGTGATCTCCGCCGCCGCCGGACAGGTGCACGTCTCCCCCATCGAAGTACTCGGTAGCCTCGCCCGCCACCTTCACCTGCCGTGGGGGTCGTTACCAAGCACCCCGCTCGGCGAATACACGCTATGGAATGTCCGCTTCCCGCGAATCGTGATGGGACTCATTGTCGGAGCAGCACTCGGCGCGGGCGGATGCCTCATGCAGGGCGTGCTCGCCAATCCGCTCGCCGAACCCGGGGTGGTCGGGGTGTCCTCGGGGGCGGCCGTCGGGGCGGCACTGGTAATCGTGGTCGGCGGAGTCGGCGTCAACGGATGGGCCTTGGCGGGCGTAGGTTTCGTCTTCGCGCTCGGCACCGCGGCAGCCGTGTACATTCTGTCGCTACGTGACGGATCGTCGTCGGCAATCATGCTGGTACTCACCGGAATCGCGGTCAACGCGTTTGCGCTCGGCATCATCTCCTACCTCACCTTCATCGCCTCAACCACCGCGCGCGAGCAGATCGTGTTCTGGCAACTCGGGTCGCTCGAAGGCATCACCTGGGGACCGGTATGGGTGGCGTTACCACTGGTCACGGCTGCGGTAGCGGCATCATTTCTGCTCGTACACAAACTGGATCTACTAGGGCTCGGGGAGATCACGGCCGCATCGCTCGGCGTGAACGTTGAAGTCGTGCGTCGACAGGTGATCGTGCTGGTGGCCATCCTGACGGCGGCAGCCGTCGCCTTCACCGGGATCGTCATGTTCGTCGGCCTGATCGTGCCGCACCTTATGCGGCTCGTCGTCGGTCCGCGTCACGCGATTCTGTTGCCCACCAGCGTGATCGGCGGCGCGTTCGTACTCGCCGCAGCAGATCTCGCTGCCCGCACCGTGATGCCGCCCGCCAGCCTGCCACTCGGCGTGTTCACGTCACTGGTTGGTGGTCCGGTGTTCTTCGTGCTGCTGCGCCGCAGCCGTCACGCCGGAGCCGGCTGGTGACCGTACACCGCGAGCCGGCTGGCAGGGGGCTGGTGGGCGAGAATATCCACGTAACCCTCGGCGGACGCGACGTGATCCGCGGGGTATCCCTGCATGTCGACCCGGGTGAGCTCGTGGCCTTGGTTGGCCCCAACGGCTGCGGCAAATCGACGCTGCTCTCGGTTCTCGCCGGGCTACGAACACCACAATCGGGGCGCGTCCACATCGACGGACACGATATGTCCGGGCTGGCTCCGCGCGAACTCGCCCGGCTACGCTCGGTGGTCACCCAGCACAACCGCCCCGACGCACCGTTCACCGTCGCCGAGGTCGTCGCGATGGGCCGTTATCCGTGGTTACGGACGCAACAGGCGGCAGGGTCACCGGCAGCGATCGCCGAAGCACTACGCTCCTGCGATCTCGACGATATCGCGGACCGCCCCTTTGCCCAGCTCTCCGGCGGGCAGCAGGCACGGGTGTCACTCGGCCGCGCACTAGCCCAACGCACACCGGTCATGCTGCTCGACGAACCGACCGCCGCCCTCGACATCCACCACCAGGAACGTGTGCTCGACATCCTGCGCAGCCACCGCGACGCGGGCGCTGCGGTACTTCTCGTGGTACACGATCTCTCTTTGGCCGCCGCCCACGCCGACCGAGTCGCCCTCATGCGCGACGGGCAATTGTCGGCGATCGGCCCGGCACGCGAAGTGATGACCGCGCCACTACTCTCGGCCATCTATGATCATCCCGTCGAAGTCTGGGATCACCCGCGAACCGGACAGCCGGTAATCCTGCCGCGGCGCGGCTGAGCCGAATTCTGCCGCCGACGACGCCCACACCCGCTCAGCGGGTGGCGTATCCGGGCGGCAAGAACTGGAAAAAATCTCGGGTAACCCCGACCGCATTATTCGAATCACCGCCGCGCACAACAAGAGTGGCGAATGCGAGATTACCCCGATAGCCGGCGAACCACGCATGTGAACCACCATCGAATTCGGCCTCACCGGTCTTGCCGTAAATTTCCCCCTCCGCGGCGATCGTCGTACCGGTACCGCTGGTCACCACCGCACGCATCATCGGCCGCAACTGCGCGATCACGCCGGGCTCAAGTGTCGGCGTGGGCCCGGTGACAATCGTCTTCCTGCCAATGATCAGCTGCGGCACAGGGGCTTTCCCATTGTTGGCGACGGTCGCGGCAACCAGACACAGCCCAAGCGGGCTGACCAGCACCTTGCCCTGACCAAAGCCATCCTCGCTACGCAACACGAGATCGTTGGCGATCGGCACCGAACCCGACACCGCATCGAGACCGGCTATCGAATACTGCTGCCCCACCCCCATCGCCGCAGCGGTATTCGCCAGATCCGACGGTCCCATCTCACTGGCCAGATGCGCGAATGTGGTGTTGCATGACTGCGCGAACGCCCGCAACATCGACACCGTACCGAGCGAGAATTCGTCGTAATTGGGGATCAGCCGTGGCCCGATCTGAATCGTCCCGGGACACGGCACCAAAGTGTCGGGGTGCGCGAGGTTACGACGGATCGCGGTCGTCGCGGTCACCATCTTGAACGTCGATCCCGGCGGATAGAGACCCGTCGTCGCGATAGGACCCTGCCTATCGGCCGCGGCATTCTGTGCAACGGCCAGAATACGCCCCGTCGACGGCTGAATAACCACCATCGCGATCTGGAATCGGTTGGTCGCGTTGACAGCTCGTTGCGCCGCCGTCTGCACCGCGCGCGACAGGCTTAACGAGATCGCCGGCGCCGGGGAGGCCGCATGATCGGCGAGCACATCGGCATCAAGGCCATTCGGATTAACCGTCACGATCCGCCAACCCACCCGGCCATCGACCTCGCTATCGACAACCTTCTTCACCTGGGCAAGCAGCGCGGGCGCGAAAGTCGGATCGGTCGACACCAGCTCGGCTTGCTCATTGGTGACCACCCCGGGAATCGCCAATTGATCACGCAGACGGTCGAAATCGGCGTGACTGAGCCGTGTGATCGGATACTGGCCATCGCTGGCGGTAGATTCCTCGGCGATCTTCTGCACGTCCAGCGTGGGAGCGATCCGATGCAGCGCGGCGGCGAGCCGGGTCACCGAATCAACTACCGACCCGCTGGCGGCAGCCTTCTTCGCATCAAAATTGAGGCCGACGACGGTGCCGTTACGCATGACCTCCGAACCGTCAGCCTCATTAACGGTGGCCCGGGGCGCCTCGACAATCCGTAACGAGAGCTGCTGATTCGCACCGAGATCGGGATGTATGTCGGTGGACACCCAGCGCACCGCCCAACCCGAATCCGAACGACCCATCCGCACCGTCGCCAGATAGCTCCACTGCCGCCCGCGCGGCAACTTCCACCGATAGGTGACGTCGATATCGGCGGTATCACCATGAATATCGGCCTTACCCGTCGAATAAGTGAATCCTTTGGCCGCCAACCCATCCCATGCCGAGCCAAGCCCCTTACGCGCCTGATCGGGATTATCGGTGACCGCGGCCGCACCTGCGATGTCATGACGGCTATACGCCGACAAGAATCGATCGACGACCTGCCTCGGCCCGTCATCGGTGGACGAACACGCCGATACCCCGGCCAGCAGCACAGCACTGAGCGCCGCGCCCGTCACGGACATGACACCAGACCTCAAATGCATCATCGATGACAAATACTAGACCGTATAGAGAGCTTCGGGACGACGCCGACCACAGCTCAGGGAGGCTCGCGCGCAAAGACGCCGACGAGCCCAGTCAGTCAACGAGAATCGTCGCGAATGTACCCACCTCGGTGAAGCCGGCCCGCTCATAGGCGGCCCGCGCGGGCAGATTGAAACTGTTCACATACAGACTGGGAATGCGGCCCTGCGCGGCCACCGCGGCCGCCACCGCGGCGGTGCCTGCGGCGCCGATCCCATGACCACGCATCGTCGGATCCACCCAGACACCCTGGATTTGTCCCACCCGACGCGACAATGACCCGATCTCGGCCTTGAACACCACCGTGTCATGCTCGAACCGCGCGAATACCCGCTGAGCGGAGATGAGCGACGCCAACCGGCGCCGATAGGAACGGCCGCTATCCCCCGCACACGGATCGACACCCACCTCGCCGATGAACATTTCGATCGCGGCCGGCAGATACGTATCGAGATCGTCGAGCGTCACCAGCCGCACCGCCGGGTCGGGGGCCACCAGCGGCGGGCCCGACAACGCCAGCAGCGGCTGCACCGGACGCACCTCACGCGCCGGACCCCACCCGGGACCGAGCCGCTCCCACAACGCGAGCACCATGTCGGCGGCGCCGACCACCGACGAACACACCCGCGGCCCCGAGGATGCCCGCGCCGCGAAATACTCCATATCGGCGATGGTGCCCAACAACGGAATCAGGTTAGCGCCGGAGAAACACAACGAGGTCGATGGATCGCCGGCCGTCCACAACTCGCCGCCAAGAAGGCGCGGATCGATACCGTGAGTTTCAAAGCGTGCGGCCACCATGCACATGGCCACAGGATCCGAAGCCAGCACACGCGCCACCGTGGGTGCGTCACGCGCCCCCAAAGGCTTATCGCCCAACAACTTCAGCACCAGCCGCGCCTCCATCGCATCGCCCCGCGCAGGACCCGACACCGCCTCACGCGCAACCAGTCAGATGCGCATCAGGAAACGATCACGATCGGTGATCCCGCCTGTCCACTTCCAGTTTCTCCCGATTCAGCCGCAATACGCAGCGCTTCCTCAATCAGAGTCTCGACGATCTCCGACTCGGGCACCGTCTTGACGACCTCCCCCTTGACGAAGATCTGGCCTTTCCCATTTCCCGACGCCACTCCCAGATCGGCCTCCCGAGCCTCCCCCGGCCCATTAACCACACAGCCCATCACCGCCACCCGCAGCGGAACCTCCATGCCTTCAAGCCCGGCGGTCACCGCATCGGCCAGTTTGTACACATCAACCTGGGCGCGACCGCACGATGGGCAGGAGACTATCTCCAGTTTACGTGGCCGAAGATTAAACGACTGCAAAATGGCGTCGCCGACCTTAATCTCCTCCGCCGGCGGCGCCGACAATGACACCCGGATCGTGTCACCGATCCCCTGACTCAGTAGCGCACCAAAGGCCACCGCGGATTTGATGGTGCCCTGAAAAGCGGGCCCGGCCTCGGTCACCCCCAGATGCAGCGGATAGTCGCACTGCGCGGCGAGTTGCCGATACGCCTCCACCATGATGACCGGATCGTTGTGTTTGACGGAGATCTTGATATCGCCGAAACCATGCTCCTCGAACAACCCGGCCTCCCACAGTGCCGACTCAACGAGCGCCTCGGGGGTGGCCTTGCCATATTTCTGCATGATGCGCTTGTCGAGCGAACCGGCATTCACACCGATCCGGATGGGGATACCCGCATCGCCGGCGGCCTTGGCCACCTCTTTGACTCGGCCGTCGAACTCCTTAATGTTGCCGGGATTGACGCGCACCGCCGCACAACCGGCGTCGATGGCCGCGAAAATATATTTCGGCTGGAAGTGGATGTCGGCGATAACGGGCAGCTTCGACTTCTTCGCGATGATCGGCAGCGCTTCGGCATCCTCCTGGCGCGGGCAAGCCACCCGCACCATGTCGCAACCCGAGGCCGTGAGCGCAGCGATCTGTTGCAGCGTCGCATTGATGTCGTGGGTCTTGGTGGTGCACATCGATTGCACCGACACCGGATGGTCGCTGCCGACGCCCACCGAACCGACCTGGATCTGGCGGGTCTTACGGCGGGGAGCAAGGACCGGCGGCGGCGCAGCCGGCATGCCGAGACCGATGGCCATTCCTGAGCCGACGGTTGTGTTCATCAGGTATTCCTCACGAGAGATGAGCTGGGCTAGAAGATCTTGATGGGATTGACGATGTCGGCGGTCACGGTCAGCACCATGAAACCGGCCATCACGATCACCACGGCGTAGGTGATCGGCATCAGCTTGTAGTAGTCGACGACGCCGCCGGGGCGAAGGCCGCGCCACCGGCGCACCGCATCACGGCCCTTCTCGTAACCGACGAGCGCCATATGCCCGCCGTCCAACGGCAGCAGCGGCACGAGGTTGAACAGGCCGAGGAAGAAATTGATGCTGATCAACAAGAGTAAGAACATGCTCCACTGACCGTGTTCAATGGTCTCCCCACCCATCACCGAAGCGCCGTACACGCTGACCGGCGAATCCACGGCACGTTCTCCCCCGGTGACCGCATGCCACAGTCCGCCGACCTTCGACGGCAGCGACACCAATGCCTTTGCCGTCTCACCCAGCAGGTGCCAGGTGAACACGAAGGTGCCGGGCACCGCGCTCAGCACGTTGTAGTGGGTGATCGGCGCCGGCGGCGTCGTCAGCTGCACCCCGAGCGCACCCGAGGTGACCGGGACAAGGGCACCATCGGCTCCCCGCTTCATCCGCTGCACCGCGGTGATCGGCACGTCGAGGGTGAGCGCAGTCGAGTTCCGGACCACATCCAGCCGCGCGGTACCCACCGACTTCTGAGTGGTAGCGATCAAGTCAAGGTTGTTGACCACCCGATGCCCGTTGATCGCGACGATCTGATCGCCCACACGCAGCCCCGCCAACGCGGCCGGGCTCGCCCCGGTGCAGGTAACCGGTTCTCCGGTGGCATCGGTGGCCATCGGGACACAGGTGGTTTTCTCGACGTAGACTGCGGCGTGGTCGGCGTCGGGCCCGATCTTGGGCAGCCCCCATCCGACGGCCACGATGAACACCAGCACCAGCCCGAGGATGACATTTTGCACGGGTCCGGCGACGAGCACCACGAGTCGCTTCCACGGCTTCTGCCGGAACATCGCGCGCTCGTATTCGTCGTCGGTCAGTTCGTCGTAGGGTGTCATACCCGCGATGTCGCAGAACCCGCCGAACGGCAACGCTTTGATTCCGTACTCGGTCTCGCCACGCCGCGTTGACCAGATAGTCGGGCCGAAGCCCACAAAATAGCGGCGTACCTTCATGCCTGTGGCCTGAGCGGCCCACATGTGCCCGCATTCATGCCATGCCACAGAGACGATGAGGGCCAGCGCGAAAACCACCACGCCGATCGCGAAACTCACCTTGTGCTCACTCCATCTCGACGGCCACGAACGGTCGGCATCACGCGGGGTCGCCGTTGACCAACTGCGCCGCCCGGGTACGGGCCCAACTGTCGGCGGCCAGAACGTCCTCCACACTACCTGGCGGCGTGCGCCACTCGTCGGCGTCGGCCACCACATCGGCAATGATCTCGACGATCCGCGGGAAACTGATCGCGCCGCGGAAGAACCCGGCGGCTGCCGCCTCGTTAGCGGCGTTGAACACCGCGGTCAGCGCGCCTCCGGCGGCACCCGCCTCCCGGGCGAGCCGGATCGCCGGGAAGACCTCGTCGTCGACCGGCTCGAACGTCCACGCCGACGCGGTCGAGAAGTCACAGGCGGCCGACGCTCCGGGCACCCGATCAGGCCAGCCCAGAGCGAGTGCGATCGGTAACTTCATTGACGGCGGCGACGCCTTCGCCACGGTCGCGCCGTCGATGAAGGTCACCATCGAGTGCACGATCGACTGCGGATGCACCGTGACATCGATCCGGTCATAGGGCACGCCGAACAGCAGATGCGCCTCGATCACCTCGAGTGCCTTATTCACCAGGGTGGCCGAGTTCAATGTGATCAACGGACCCATCGACCAGGTCGGATGCTTGCCGGCCTGCTCGGGCGTGACATTCTCCAGTTGCGCCCGCGTCCAGCCCCGGAACGGCCCCCCCGACGCGGTCAGGACCAGTCGATCAACCTCTGCGGCCGAACCGGCGCGAAGACATTGCGCGATCGCCGAATGTTCGGAATCGACGGGCACGATCTGGCCCGGTGCGGCGGCATTGAGCACCAAGCCGCCACCGGCGATCAGCGACTCCTTATTCGCCAAGGCGAGCCGCGCACCGCTGGCCAGTGCGGTAAGGCTGGGTCGTAACCCGATCGACCCGACGATCGCGTTGAGTACGACATCCGCCTCGACCGTCTCGATGAGTCGGCACATCGCATCCGGGCCGCCGAGCACGCCATCGCCGAGGTCGGTGGCCAATTTTTCCGCGGCCACCGGATCGGCCACCGCGACCTGGCGAGCGCTCAATCCCGCCCCTTCGCCGCCCACCGCGGCGATCTGGGCGCGCAGCAACTCCAGCGACGAACCGCCGGCACCGAGCCCGACGACCTCAAAGCGTTCGGGATGCTCGGCGATCACCTCAAGAGCCTGGACACCGATCGACCCGGTGGATCCCAGAATCAGTACACGCGTGGTCACCGGATCATTCTCCCCTACTGGCTCATTACTCCCCTATCGAGGCCCGGCGCCTGCCGCGACAGGCGGATGAGTGGCCCGCCAGTGCTCGGCGATATCGATGCGGCGGGTGATCCACACTCCGTCATGCGATTGGATGTGGTCGAGGAAACGTTCGAGCGCCGCCAACCGCGCCGGGCGCCCCACCACGCGACAGTGCAGACCAACCGACAGCATCTTCGGCGCACCCTCGACACCCTCTCGGTAGAGGACATCGAACGCGTCCCGCAGGTGTGAGTAAAACTGCTCGCCCGAGGGAAATCCGCCCGGCGAGGCGAACCGCATGTCGTTGGTGTCCATCGTGTACGGCACCACCAGGTGATCTACTTCGGTGACGGCACCCGACACCGTGCGCGGCACCCGCACCCAGTAGGGCAAGTCATCGGCGTAGCTGTCGGAGTCATAGACGAAACCGCCGTATTCGACGACGAGATCACGCGTGTGCGGTGAATCGCGCCCGGTGTACCAGCCCAGCGGTCGCGCACCGGTGATCTCGGTGAGCAGTTCGATCGCCGCATGCATATGCTCGCGTTCCACATGCTCGTCGACCATCTGATAATTCAGCCAGCGGTAACCGTGGCAGGCGATCTCATCGCCGCGCTCGACGAAGGCCGCGGCCGCCTCCGGATTACGTGCCATCGCCTGGGCGACGGCGAAAATCGTCAGCGGTAATCCGCGCCGCTCGAAGGCGCGCAGCACCCGCCACACTCCGGCGCGCGAACCGTATTCGTAGAGCGACTCCATGCTCATATGCCGATTGGGAAATGATTGCGCCCCAATCATTTCCGAGAGGAATGTCTCACTGCCACGGTCGTTTTCGAGCACATTGTTCTCCGAGCCCTCCTCATAGTTGAGCACGAACTGCACGGCGATCTTCGCGTCGCCAGGCCAGTGCGGATGCGGCGGGGTGGCGGCGTACCCGACCATGTCTCGCGGGTAATTCTCGGTGCGGTAGTCCTGAAGTGACCGTGTGGAAGAAAGCATGGCGGCATTCTGTCAGGGTTCGCGTGTGGCCGTGCGACGACGCCTATGCGGTGGCGCTATGCTCGTGGCAAGAGCTACTACCGTGCGTCAGAGAAATCCGGCGTAACCCCGACCCGCTCGCCACGCCTGCCGCGTGTGCGAGCCCCGTGCAGTAAGGAGCCAGCGTGGCAAGCACCGAGGTCGAGCATTCTCACCACGAGGCACATTCTCATCACGAGGCGACCGACACCCGGTGGCGGCACGAGCCCGCCGACGCACCGTCAGCCCGCTTCGGGTGGCACGGCACCGGCCGTAAGACGATATTTATCGCCGGCTGGTTCTCCGTGGCCGCACTGCTGTTCATGCTGATCGGTAACCAAAAAGGCCACGTCGAGGACATCTACCTCGTTGGCATCGCGGTGGTGCTGGCACTGGTACTGCTCTACAAGACCTTCGTTACGAAGAAGTGGAGTTAACCTCGTCGGCTGCGAGCTGACCGCACGCCGCGGCGATCTCCTGGCCGCGAGTGTCGCGCACAGTGCACGACACTCCCTGCGCCTGCACCCTGCGGACGAATTCGCGTTCGACTTCCTTGGGGCTGGCATCCCATTGCGAGCCGGGCGTCGGATTGAGTGGGATGAGGTTCACATGGACCAGCGATCCGAGCGCCTGATGTAGCTTGCGCCCCAGCAAATCCGCCCGCCACGGCTGGTCGTTGATATCCCGGATCAGCGCATACTCGATCGATACCCGACGGCCGGTGGTATCGGCGTAATAGCGCGCCGCCTCCAGCACTTCGGCCACCGTCCACCGGTTATTCACCGGCACCAGAGTGTCGCGCAATTCGTCGTCGGGGGTGTGCAGCGATACCGCGAGCGTCACCGACAATCCCTCGTCGGCCAGCCGTCGGATCGCGGGCGCGACACCCACCGTCGACACCGTCACCGAACGCGCGGAGATGCCGAGTCCCGCGGGACTGGGTGCGGTGATCTGCCGGACCGCCGACACCACCCGTTTGTAATTGGCGAGCGGTTCTCCCATCCCCATGAACACCACATTCGACAGTCGCCCCGGCGTGCCGAACTCGCCGTCACGCAGGGCACGTGCCGCCGCTCGCACCTGATCGACGATTTCTGCCGCCGACAGGTTGCGATCAAGCCCGCCCTGGCCGGTGGCACAGAACGGACAGGCCATCCCGCATCCCGCCTGACTGGAGATACACAGCGTGTTGCGGTCGGTGTAACGCATCAGCACACTTTCCAGCAGCGTGCCGTCGTGTAGGCGCCACAACGTTTTACGGGTACTACCGTCGTCACAGGCAATATGCCGGACCGGGGTGAGTAGGGTGGGAAACAGCGCGGCGTCAACGGTGGCGCGCACCGACGCCGGCAGATCCGTCATCTGCTCGACGTCGCCGGTGAGGCGCCCGTAATACTGGCGGGCGAGCTGATCCGCGCGGAACTTCGGCAGCCCGAGTTCGGCGAGCGCTGCCACCCGTCCGGCCTGGTCAAGGTCGGCGAAATGAGTCGGCGGGCGCCCACGGCGGGGCGCGTCGAACACGAGCGGCAAAGACGTCATATTTCCATTGTCGCATGTCATGATGGGTGCATGAGTCAAGGCGATCAGCAGCCAGGGGCGCACGCGGATGAGCCGGTCATCGACCCGGCACAACATCAGGCGTTACTCGACGAGCGCGCCGCATTGGAACACAAGATCAACAAGGTTGCCCACACCCGCACGCGGGCGACCTTCGCCGGTCTGATCATCGGCGTGGTCATCTTGATTCTGCTGCTCGTGTTCATCCTGCAAAACCTCGGCTCGCAGCGGATCGACCTGCTGTTCTGGGAAGTGAACTTACCGGTCGGTGTCAGCCTGCTCATCGCGGCGATCGCCGGTGCGCTGATCGTCGCGATCGCCGGTGGTGCGCGCACCCTGCAGCTGAGCCGGGCACTCAAGAAGGCCAAGACCCGAAGTTGAATCGGGCTGGCCACCCGCCTCACAGCAGCGCGGTCAGCACCGCCCACACGATGAACGCCGAGGGCAGCAGAGAGTCCAGCCGGTCCATGATGCCGCCGTGACCCGGCAGTAGCGTGCCCATGTCTTTAATGCCAAGATCGCGTTTGACCTGCGATTCGACGAGGTCGCCGAGCGTCGCGCAGATCACCAGGATGGGTCCGAGGATGAGTCCGATCCACCACGCGCTGTCGAGCAGGAAGATCAACGAACACACCGCACCCGCGGTACCGATGATCAGTGATCCGGCCGAGCCCTCCCACGATTTCTTCGGACTGATCGCGGGCGCCATGGGATGCTTGCCGAACAGCACCCCCGCGGCGTAGCCGCCGACATCGGAGCAGACCACGACGATCATCAACGTGGCGACCCGCCCCGAGCCGTGATCGGCGATTACCAGTGCCGCCCCGAAGGCGGCCAGCAGCGGCAGCCACGCGAGCACCAGGATCGTCGCCGCCAGATTACGTAGATAATTCTGTGGAGCACGGGAAATCCCCTGTGCCAGAAGCATCCACACCATCGACACCAGCACGGTTGCGGCGAAGGCCACCAGTATTCCGGTCGTCCCCCACGGCCAACCCGACCAGATCACCGCCTGGCCGCCGACGAACAGCGGGAACAGCGCGACACTGTAACCGCCGGCACGCAACCGCTTCGTCACCTCCCAGGTGGCGATCGCGAATGCCACCGAAACGACGCCATACCAGGCGTCGGGCGCGAACAGCAGAATCACCATGATCGTCGCGCCGAGCGCGACTCCTACGCCGATCGCGGCGGGCAGATCGCGCCCGGCACGCGACTTCTTCGTGGTCGGCTGCCCTGGTGCCTGCGCCGATACCGGACCATCCGAATCGCCTGTCGGAGTGGCCGGTGAATCTGTGGTCATGATCTCAGGATCGGATCGGTGTGCGCTCACACCTCGAGCAATTCGTTTTCCTTGCGCTTGACGAGTTCCTCGACCTGTTGCACGTAGCCAGCGGTGATCTTGTCGAGTTCCTTCTCCGCGCGCACGACCTCATCCTCGCCCGCCTCGCCGTCCTTTTGGATGCGTTTGAGTTCCTCGACCGCCTTACGTCGAACGTTACGGATCGCCACCTTGGCGTCCTCACCCTTACCCTTCGCTTGCTTCACCAGATCCTTGCGGCGGTCCTCGGTGAGCTGCGGGATGGACACCCGGATCAGCGACCCGTCGTTGGTGGGATTCACCCCGAGATCGGAGTTGCGGATGGCAGTCTCGATATCACGCAGGCTCGACGGCTCATAGGGTTTGATCACCACCAGACGTGCCTCGGGCGTGCTGATCGAGGCGACCTGGGTAACCGGGGTCAACGTCCCGTAATACTCGATATGCACCTTGTTGAACATCGCCGGATTGGCCCGCCCGGTTCGGATGGAACCCATGTCATCCTTGGCGACGCTCACCGCCTTCTCCATCTTTTCCTCGGCGTCGAGCAGTGCGTCGTCAATCATTCTTCGATTCCTGGTTCTCGTCGGGTGATGCTGCGGGTTGCCCGCATGCGCGTTGCGTTGCGGTGCCCGATCAACTGCTCACCAGCGTGCCGATGCGTTCACCGGAGACGGCACGCGCGATATTTCCCTCCTGTAAAAGATTGAACACCAACATCGGCATCTTGTTGTCCATACACAGGCTGAAGGCGGTCGCGTCGGCGACCTTCAACTCTTTGTCGAGCACCTCGCGATGAGTGATCTCGCGGTACAACGTCGCATCCGGGTCGATCCGCGGGTCGGCGCTGTAGACGCCGTCGACAGCCTTGGCCATCAGCACAACCTCGGCCTTGATCTCCAGTGCCCGCTGAGCTGCGGTGGTGTCGGTGGAGAAATACGGCATGCCCATGCCTGCCCCGAAGATCACCACGCGACCCTTTTCGAGATGACGCACCGCACGCAGCGGCAGATAGGGTTCGGCAACTTGACCCATCGCGATCGCCGTCTGCACCCGCGTGGTCACTCCTCGCTTCTCCAGGAAATCCTGCAGCGCCAGGCAGTTCATCACCGTGCCGAGCATGCCCATGTAGTCCGACCGCGCACGGTCGAGACCCCGCTGCTGCAATTCAGCACCACGGAAGAAGTTGCCGCCGCCGATCACCACCGCGATCTGCACGCCGGAGTTGACCACCTCGGCGATCTGGTCTGCGACGGTGCCCAAGACATCCGGATCGAGCCCGACTTGGCCACCACCGAACATCTCACCGCCGAGCTTGAGGATCACCCGGTGAAAGCCGGGACGTTCGGATTCCGGAGTGCCGGGGGTTTCGCTCATCAACATCCTTAACTCGTCAGTTCGCCGACACCATCTTATGGCCCCGCGATCATCGGCCGTGCCGTGGTGGGGCAATCAGACACGATCGCAGCCGACTTCAGGGTCCGGCTTCAGGGGTTCAGGGCCTTCTTGAACTGGGGCCAGGCACGATGCAGTTCATCCTGCCAATACGGCCACGCGTGTGTACCACCTGAATAAAAGTGGAACGTGGCACGCACCCCGTGCGCGGCCATCTGCCGCTGCAGATTATGCGCGCAGTGGTTCGTCGCGGTCTCAATCAGCGCGCCGACGGCTATCTGGGTGACGAGTTTATTCCGGTCGCCGTTGATCCCCGGACCGTGCAGAGTGTCGTACTTGCCCGGTGTCCCCGACCCATTCGAGACGTAGATCGATTTGCCACGGAAGGCACCGACATGCAGATAAGGATCATTGTCTCGCCACGCCGGATCGTTCGCCGGCCCCCACATGTTGCTCGCGTTGCCTCCCCCGCGGGTCTTGACGACTAGGCCGACCGCAAGCCGGCCAGCCGGGTCGCTCGTCTGGGCACATCCACTGAAGGAGCCCAGCGCGGAATACAGCGTTGGCTCGCGCAAGCTGAGCTGGAATACCGAGGTACCCGCCATTGAGATACCTACGATCGCATTGTGGCCGTTTCCGTTGAATCGCTTGTCGATCACGGCCGGTAATTCTTTGGTGAGGAAAGTCGCCCACTTGAGCGTGCCCAGCACCGGGTCGGGATGCTGCCAGTCCGCGAAGTAACTTGCCGCGCCCCCCATCGGGACGACGACGTTGACGTGTTCACCGGCAAAGAAACGACGAATGTCGGTCTGCTCGAACCAACTGCTGCCGCGCCGCCCCCCGTTAGCGCCGTTCAACAAGTAGAGAGTCGGCGCAGGTCCGCCTCCCGCCGCGGGGATCATGTTCACCGGGATCTGTCGGCGCATGGAGGCCGACCACACGTGAAAGGAAAGTTCCGGCGCCAGCCGCCGATGATTGTCGCCGCGGGCGGGAACACCGGACGCTGTGGCGGGCACCAGGCATGCCGCCAGCACGTATGAGCACATCATGACCGCGAGGGTGATCGCTCGCGGAATCCCGCTCCTGACCAGCTCGCTGACGATGCCCTCCGGCACCCAGCCAACCCACTTGCTCACTCGCACTCCCGTGATGGTCTGGACGACAACCTCCCCGCATACACATCTGCAGACGCGAAGGCTGACGCTAGCGACCCCCTTTGGCACGCAGTGTGCCGCGCCAAGTGCACGCCTGTCCACTCGTCATGACCGCCACGTGAGCGGCGGATATCCCATCCGCATCTTCAGGAAAACCCGAATTTTCTGTGCTGCAACATGTTCGACAGCGCGATGAATAAAATTTGCGGCATTGACATTCCCGCCGCCATGCCGACCGGTGAACCACACTTCGATGCACATCAGATCACAGCGCGTATCACATGGGATTCACCACACCGATACCCGTATCTCGGCATGTGATGTTGCCAACCTCACACCAGCAAAACCCTCGCCAACGGCATCTACGCGTGCAACACAATACGTGTGCACCGACCCGTGACCGCTGAAGTCGCATTCACAGCCCGAATACAGAAGAGCCGGTGTAGATTGCGGCAGCCACGACCGTAAGATACCGTAAGTTAACATTGTGCGACGCGGCCCAAACCGGTGTGGTGTATGGATCGAGCCGGGGGTTCGATCTACTCCCAAACGAGTTAAGGGGTTTGTCTTATGGTCAATTTCGGTCTAATCGACGAGTGGAATCCTCGACCAGGACAAGTCACCTCGTGGACTTTGTCGCGAGAGTCTGTCGCTGCCGCTAGTTCAGCTCCCATTCATCCGATACCCGCGTCTCATCAGCAGGAGGAATACCTCCGCGCCGCCCAGCGCAACGAGAAAGCGGGATTCCGTTTCTCGCGATTGTGCCTGGAAGCCTTCGATTTCCAGACGCCGCTTAATGTCGATGCACTGACCAGAACGCTCAACGCCTACCTACGCCGTCACGACGCCTACTGGTCATGGTTCTCCGCAGAAGATGACGGTTCGATCGCACGGCACCTCGTCGACCCGGAATTACTGTCGATGGTTCCGTCTGAACACGGCTACATTGGATCAGCGGCCGAAATCCGTGAGCACGTTCAGCAGCAGACTCCGGGCCCGTTCCACTGGGATTGCTTCACATTCGGCACCATCGAATGGGAAGGCGGATTCACGCTGTACGCCGCCGTTGATCATCTCGACACCGACGGCATTTCGCAGGCGCTCACCTGCGTGGAACTGATAACCCTTTACATGAATGAGGCTTTCGGCCTCAGCAACCCCCTTCCCGATGTCGCGAGTTATGTGCAGTACTGCGAACGAGAGCGTTCGATTTCCCGAGCACTCACCCGCGAATCGCCGGAATTCCGCACCTGGCTCGAAATCGTCCAATCCAATGGGGGCAGGCTTCCGAGTTTCCCACTGCCATTGGGTAGTGACCCGTTCAGCTATACCCGCAGTGCACATCTGAGTACTGAAGTCTTCACCGAAGAAGACGCGGTTCGTTTCGAGAAGACGTGCCGCGACAACGGATCGAATGTGGCATCAGGATTACTGGCCGTCGCGGCACTTGCCTACAGCGAATTCACCGGCCGCAGCGACTATCTCGGCATGACGCCGAAAAGTACCCGTACCACTAGATCCGAGATGAGTTCGGTCGGCTGGTTCACCAGCCTGATTCCCGTTCCCATTACCGTTGAGCCGGGTACCTCATTCACCGAAATAGCCGGTGCGGCAGCGAAAAGCTTCACGGCTGGCAAGGCTCTCACCGACGTCTCATTCCATCGCGTACTCGAACTCACAGAGCCTTCTGACGGTATCGATGTTCCAGCGGGATGGACCGCCCCAATGCTCTCCTACATCGATGTACGCCGGCTCCCCGGAGTCGACATGTTCGATGCCATCAACGGCTGCCTCTATGGCAATCGAGGCAGCAGCGACGAAGTGTTCGTGTGGATCAACCGATTCAAGGATCGCACCTCGATGACACTGCTCTATCCCGACACCGAAATCGCCCGGGAATCGATCCAGACATATATCGATAAATACCGCACCATTATGCAAACCATTGCGGCACACGGTGATTACGTCCTGAACGTGCCTACGTTCACCTAGATCCAGCCACATGACGAAGGCCGCCGCCGCCAACACAGCACGACCGGAGACGGCCGAGCAGACCCCGGCGGCGGCGTGGATAGCGCTGACCGGATGTCTGCTCGGGCTCTTCATGCAGATGCTCGATACCACCATCGTCAACATCGCACTGCCCGATCTGACCGTCGATCTGGGTGCTTCAACATCCCAGCAGCTCTTCGTGCTCAGCGTGTACACCCTTGCCTTCGCATGCACCCTACTCACCGCGGCTACACTCGGCGGGCGACTGGGCCGACGCCGGTTATATGTCGTCGCGATCGTCGCCTTCACGGTGACCTCGGTACTGTGCGGGCTGGCTCGCGACCCGGTCGAACTTATCGTGTGTCGTGGTTTACAGGGAGTAAGTGCGGCATTGATGTCGGCGCAAACATTGGCGCTGATCGCCGCCCTATTCCCAAAATCCCGACATAGCACCGTCTTCGGCATTTACGGTGCGGTCGCCGGGCTGGCCGCGATGCTGGGCCCGGTGATCGGCGGACTGCTGGTCAGCGGCGACCTTTTCGGCTGGGGCTGGCGGATCATTTTCTTCGTCAACGTCCCACTCGGTGTGATCGCATGCGTGCTGGCGGGTAAACGATTACCGCAGTTGCGCGATGCGAATCCACCACGCCCCGATCTCATCGGGGCCGTCCTGTCCACACTGGGCTTATTCGGGCTGCTCTATCCGCTCGCGGTGGGACGCCAAGATGGTTGGCCGGTTCATCTGTGGGTGATGATGGGCGCGGCGGTGGTGGTGTTGTCGCTGTTCGTGATCACCCAACGCCGCCTGCTGCGTCGCGGTGGTGCACCGCTGCTGCGACTGGATCTATTTGTCTCACGCCAGTTTTCGGTCGGCCTGGCCTTATCGTTGCTGTTCTTCAGCGCGTTCGCGGGATTCTTCTTCACGGTATCGATTTCCACCCAGTTCGGCCTTGGCTATTCCGCGCTACGCACGGGCCTGCTCGCCCTGCCCTTCGCGATCGGCGCAGCGGTGGGTTCGATCGCATCACCACTGGTGGTTACCCGAATCGGAGCACCATCGACCCTATGTGCCGGCGCTCTCGTGCTTTCCGGCGGTCTGGCATGGCTGGGCAGTGTGCTGGCCCCAGAAACGGCGTCGCTCTCGGTGCCGGCGGTATTGGGTCCGCTGATCGTTGGCGGGATCGGCACCGGATTATTCATCGCCCCCATGCAGACGACGATCCTCTCCGATACGAGTCCCGAGAACATCGGGTCGGCGTCGGGATGTGTGCCGACAGTCCAGCAGATCGGCGCATCCATCGGTCTCGCCGTGGTCAGCATCTTCTTCTTCGCGCAGGTATCGGCGCAAGCATCCGATGCGGTGCCCGCGGTCCGCAACGATCTCGTGACCGCGCTGCGCCACACCACTGTGGAACCGATGTTCCAGAGCGCGGTCGCCGATCGGTTCGCCGACTGCGCATCAGCCCAGCTCAAATCTGCCCATCCGGAACGTCCGGCCAAGGGATGCTCAGCCTCGTCGGCACAGCAGACGGGGCTCGCGGCGAACATCGCAAAGAAATCGGCGCCACAGTTGCATGCAGCCGGACGTCACGTAGCCGCTTACACCTTCGTCGGGGCTTTCCAAACCACGCTGTGGGCGTTATCAGTACTCGGCGTCGTGATCGCGGCACTGACCTTTGGGCTCCGGTCGCCGTCGGCCGCAGCCCGGCGACGGTCAGCTCTGCGCTGACCAGGTACGTAGCGAAAACCTTACGTAGCTAACACCCTATTACTGCGCGAATATCTGCTGAAACGACATGATCGCCGCAACCTCCTCAAGAGTGTTGCGGCGATCATGTGGAACCCGCCGGTCGAATGCCGGGTCATGTGCCGTTTCCCGACCGGTAACACCGGCCGGGACGGGGGGGCGCGATTACGACTGGCCGACCTCGAAGCGGGTGAACGCCTTCACGGTGGCGCCAGCCTCGTCGAGGATATCCTTCACGGTCTTCTTCGAATCCTTGACGTAGGGCTGATCGATCAGCACGACATCCTTGTAGAAGCCGGTGATACGGCCTTCAACGATCTTGGGCAGCGCCTTCTCCGGCTTACCCTCAGCCTTGGCCGTTTCCTCGGCGATGCGCCGCTCATTCTCGACGACATCGGCGGGGATGTCCTCACGCGAGGCGAAACGCGCCTTGAGTGCGGCGACCTGCTGGGCGGCGTTGCGCGCGGCTTCCGCGGCGTCATCGCCCTCACCGGTGTAAGACACCAGCACACCAACGGCCGGCGGCAGATCCGAGGCACGCTTGTGCAGATAGACGGCGACGGGTCCGTCGTAGTACACGACACGACGCAGTTCGAGCTTCTCGCCGATCTTCGCCGAGAGTGCCTGTACGGCGTCGGCGACGGTGCCCTCACCCAGCGGCGCGGCCTTGAGTGCTTCGACGTCATTGGTCTTCGCGGCCGCGGCGGCAGCGACAACCTTATCGGCGAGTTCCTGGAACTCGGCGTTCTTCGCGACGAAGTCGGTCTCCGAGTTGAGCTCGATCAGCGCGCCGTCCTTGGCCGCGACAAGACCTTCGGCGGTGGAACGCTCGGCACGCTTGCCGACGTCCTTGGCGCCCTTGATACGCAGTTCCTCGACGGCCTTATCGAAGTCGCCGTCGCTGTTCTCCAACGCCTTCTTACAGTCCAACATGCCAGAGCCAGTGAGCTCGCGGAGACGCTTCACATCGGCTGCGGTGTAGTTCGCCATCGTCGGCGAGCCTCCTTACAAATGAATTCATGGTCCGGGTGCGCGCTGTCATCGCCTTGTGAGCGGTGAAACAACGCGCACCCGGTCGGCTTTAATACGCCCTGCCGATGACCGGAAACCCCGGGTCAGTTCGCGGCGGGCGATTCGGTTGCGGCACCGGCGGACGCGGCAACCTCGGTACCCGAGGTCGCCTGGGTCAGCAGTTCCTGCTCCCACTCGGCGAGGGGCTCGCCGCCGCCGGCCTCCGGCTTGGAATCGTCCGAGGCGACACCGGCGCGGGCCTGCAGTCCCTCGGCAACCGCCGACGCCACCACGCGGGTGAGCAGCGCGGCACTGCGAATGGCGTCGTCGTTGCCCGGGATCGGGTAGTCGACGAGATCAGGATCGCAGTTGGTGTCGAGGATCGCGATGACCGGGATGTTCAGCTTGCGGGCCTCGCCGACGGCGATGTGTTCCTTGTTGGTGTCAACAACCCAGATGGCCGACGGCACCTTGGCCATGTCGCGGATACCGCCGAGGGTGCGCTCAAGCTTGTTCTTCTCCCGGGTAAGGAGAAGGATTTCCTTCTTGGTGCGTCCTTCGAAACCACCGGTCTGCTCGAGGGTTTCGAGTTCCTTCAGCCGCTGCAGGCGCTTGTGGACGGTGGAGAAGTTGGTGAGCATGCCACCGAGCCAACGCTGATTGACGTAGGGCTGACCAACGCGGGTCGCCTCAGCGGCGATAGATTCCTGGGCCTGCTTCTTGGTGCCGACGAACAGGACGGTGCCGCCGTGAGCGACGGTCTCCTTGACGAATTCGTAGGCTTTGTCGATGTAGGTCAGCGTCTGCTGCAGGTCGATGATGTAGATGCCGTTGCGGTCGGTGAAGATGAAGCGCTTCATCTTCGGATTCCAACGGCGGGTCTGATGCCCGAAGTGTGCGCCGCTATCCAGCAGCTGCTTCATGGTTACGACAGCCATGAGTGCTCAATCCTTTGTGTGCAGTTGACATCGTCATCGGGGTTGATGACGACCCTGGCGCCTACGCTCACGCGGAACCCGTATTCGGGACCACCCCACGCAAGGCGTCCGGCGGCGTGCCGCGATGCGAATCACGGCGCGAACCGGCGTGTAGGCGCGCGAAGTCACCTCATCTGCCGATGAGATGCCCCACCAGCTTACGCCGCGGGCCGCCCGGAACCAAAAACTCTCCGACACCGCAACGCCCTGGCTACTCACCTCCCGTACCGCAGGGGGGCGGCCGCATTCTGCCGAGTGGAGCCGTTGGGCGCGCCGATGCGTCGAAGCGGGTATGCCATCGACCCCCTACGCCCCGCCGCGAAGGCACGCGGCGGCCACCGCGCTGCGGCGATGGATCGTCGTGACTGTGGTCGAGCTCTCGCTGGCACTGGCGGTGCTGTGCGGGGTGCCCTCGATCGCATCCGCTCGCTCCCCCACCTATTCGGCGCCGCTCCCGCCCAGGGCAACGGTGGTGCGGGGTTTCGATCCACCTGATCAACGCTGGGAATCGGGCCACCGGGGAGTAGATTTCGCGGCCGCACCGGGAACCATCGTGTTGGCGGCCGCCGACGGCGTGATCCGTTTCGCGGGCAATGTCGGCGGCAAGTCATCGGTGTCGATCCTGCACGGCGATGGCCTGATCACCACCTACGAGCCGGTCCAACCGATCGCCAAGAAGGGTGCTCGGGTGGCCCGTGGCGATCCGATCGCGACCGTGGCATCCGCGCATCCGGGGTGCCCGGTGCACTCCTGCCTGCACTGGGGTGCCCGCCGGGGCGTCGGTCATGCCGCAACCTACGTGAACCCACTCGGGCTACTCGGCGCGATCAGGGTACGGCTGAAACCTGTGGATGGCTGAGCAGAGGGGCGGGCAGGGGCATCGTCAGGCCCGTGGATGGGCCTGACGATGCACCGCACGCAGCCGCTCGACGCTCACATGCGTGTAGATCTGGGTGGTGGCCAACGACGAATGCCCGAGCAGTTCCTGTACCACCCGCAGGTCGGCTCCGCCTTCGAGTAAGTGCGTCGCGGCGCTGTGCCGCAATCCGTGCGGCCCCATCGACGGCCCGCCGGCCGCCGCCACCGCGCGGTGGACCACCGTGCGCGCCATCCGCGGATCCAACCGGCCGCCGCGCGCGCCAAGCAGCAATGCCGTACCCGAGCGCGGCGTCACCAAAGCGGGGCGACCACATCGGCACCACTGATCGACGGCCTCGGCGGCAGGCAGGCCGTAGGGCACCGCCCGTTCCTTATCGCCCTTGCCGATCACACGGACTACCCGACGCGCGGTATCAACATCTCCGATATCGAGTCCACAGAGCTCGCCGACGCGAATTCCGGTGGCGTACAACAACTCCAGAATAGCCACGTCGCGTAGTACCAGCGGATCGGCGTCCGCCGCCGGCCGGGCGTCCCTCGCCGCCGGACCTCGCGACATACCCGCGGCCGCGATGGCGGCGGCGGCCTCGTCGGCGTTGAGGACCGGTGGTAGCGCACGGCGTGCCTTGGGTGCCACCAGCCGGACGGCCGGATCGGCGGCGAGCAGCCCCTCGCGCACAGCCCATCCGCAAAAGGTCTTCACCGATGACACCTGCCGGGCGATGGTGGTGCGCGCCGCGCCGCGCCGCGTCTGCTCGGCCAGCCACGCCCGCAGCAACGGCAGATCAATCGCGTCGACCGGAACCGCGCGGGCACCAGCGAATGCGATCAGACCACGGACATCGGTGACATAGGCGCGGACGGTGTGTTCGCTACGGCCCCGCTCGTGACGCAGATATGCGGCGAAGTCATCGAGAACGGTCGAACTCATTCGTCCAGCACAATCGATCCCGGCGGGAATGCGCAACCGCACACGCCCGCCGTTGCCGGATTGTCGCGAGCCCGAACACTCAGCCCGCGACGCCCGCCGCCGACTCCGATGCGTGCAACGCGGCCTTCCACTCCCGGAACGTCTCCTCGGTGCGCCCGCGCCGCCAGTATCCCGAAATGGACGTGTTGGCCGCGCTCACGCCGCGCTCCTTACGGACATAGGAGCGGAGGTTATGCATGACAGCTTGTGCTTCCCCATGGATGAACACATGTGGTTCACCGTCGAGCCACTCCGCTTCGCGCACCGCGGCAATGATCGGCGCGTTATCTCCGGCCCGATCATCGCCAACCTCGCCGGCCGCACCGCCACGATGTACCCAGGTGATCTCGACTCCCGCAGGAGCGGTGAGCGGTAACTCGTCCTGGGGTCCGGCAACCTCGATGAATGCCTTGGCCACCGCGTCGGCGGGCAATGCCTCCAATGCCGCCGCCAGCGCGGGCAACCCCGCCTCGTCGGCAGCGAGCAGATGCCAGGGCGCGGCAGGATTGGGTCGGTATCCGCTGCCCGGGCCCAAAAACCACACCTGCGTGCCGGGTTCGACCTTGGCGGCCCAGGGCCCGGCGATTCCCTCGTCACCATGCACAACGAAATCAATGGTGATCTCGTGTGCGGCCTCGTCGATTGAGCGAATCGTGTAGGTCCGCAGGATCGGCTGCTGCTCCGGCGGCAGCGATCGCAGTGCTTTCGGCTCGAAATTGTCGGGGAGCTGCGCACCCTCGGGTACGAAGATGAGCTTTACGTACAGATCGGTGTCGCGTTCAGCCACCGGGGGCAGCGCAGCCACAAAGCTGTCGAATCCCTCGCCACCGAGATAGAGCCGCACAAAATGCGGCGAGATACGTTCCCGCCGCAACACCGTCAACGAATTCACACGCCTGGCCATGGAACCTCCTTTATCGCCAGCGTACGCCCCCGAATTAGGCCCTCCTAAGAGCAACCCTCGTCGCATGCGCGAACGGGCGGATTCAGGCCAATTGCCATCCCGAGGTGTCACCGGCCACCAGACCCGCGACCTCCATCGCCGCGAGTGCGGCGCGCACGACCGCCGTATCGAGGCCCGCCGCGTAGGAGATTTCGGCGATGGTCGCGCTGCCCCGTCCGGGAATGGCGTCATGTACCCGTCGCTGCTCATGCGACAGCCGGTCGGTGGGCCGCTCGCTACCGCGTCCCGGATCGCCGCCACCGTCGGGCGCCGCGAGCGCGATCACAGCCTCCGCACTCGCCACCAGCACCGCCAGATCATCGGCGATCAGCCGGTGCGCACCCACAGATGTCGCCGACGCGATCGATCCGGGCACCGCTCCCACCGGCCGGGCGAGTCGACGCGCCCACGCCGCGGTGCTGGCCGCTCCCGATCGCCTGGCCGCCTCCACCACGATCACGGCCGACGATAACGCCGCGACCAGTCGATTGCGGGTAAGAAATCGATGTCGGGCGGCAGACGTACCGGGCGCGTATTCGGTCAGCACCGCGCCGCGCTCGGCAATCTCGCCGAGCAGACGCCCATGCCCGGCCGGGTAGTCGCGGTCGATCCCGCAGGCCAGCACCGCGACGGTGACGCCACCCGACGCCAACGCCGATCTGTGTGCGGCACCGTCGATTCCGTACGCGCCGCCGGAAAGTACCCCCCATCCGGCGGCGCTCAGTTCACCGGCGAACCGGGCCGCCACATATTCGCCGTAGGACGACGCCGCACGCGAACCGACGAGTGCGATCGACGCATCACCGATCTCATCGAGACGAGCCGGGCCACGCACCCATAGCGCCAGCGGTTCGCGCTCCCGTATCGAGTGATCCAACTGCGACAACGCGAGCAACGACCAGCCCGGCCATTCGGGATCATCGGGGGTAACCAAACGTGCGCCCAGCCGATCCGCCCGCTCCAGATGCCGTGCGGAATCATCGGTTGCCGCACGCGCCCTGGTCGCGGTCAGCACCGCCTCGTGCCCGGCGGGCACCTTCCGCGTGCGCACCGCGGCCGCTGCCTCCACCGCCCCCACCGCGGCAACCAGTTTGCGCAGCGGTTCACACGGCGGTTCGGCCACCGCGGTGAGATACGCCCAGGCCCGTAACTGGACATCGTCGCCGCTGCCCACTCTCTCGTTCATCGATATCCCCCTCTGTCGCGATACAACAATGCTTGTGCCACATCGGTTTCGGTGGGGCTCACACCTCCGACCAGATCATTGATCGTCCACGCCACACGCAACGCGCGGTCGGCGCCGCGCGCCGTCACCCGCCCCTCCCGCAGATAGATCTCCACCGGACGCAATGCCTGCGGTGAGAGCCGGAAACGTTGCCGCAGAGCCGGACCCGGCACCTCGGCATTGGTACGCCAACCATGCTCGGACCACCGCTGCGCAGCCGCCGAGCGCGCCCCGGCCACCCGCACCGCGATCTGGGCACTCGTTTCCTCCGCCGATGCGAGCAAGGCGACGTTTCCCGGGGGTTCCATCCGGATACGGAGGTCAATCCGGTCCATCAGCGGTCCCGATAACCTGCCCAGATAGCGGCGCCGTTCATTGGCGGTACAGCGGCAATCGATGTCATGCGCGGGTGCGCATGCACACGGATTCGCCGCCAGAATCAGTTGGAAACGTGCCGGATACCGCGCGACGCCATCGCGCCGAGACACCCGGACCTCGCCCTCTTCCAACGGTTGACGCAATCCGTCGAGCACTTTGGGGGCGGCTTCGGCACATTCGTCGAGGAACAGTATTCCCCTGTGTGCCAACGACACCGCACCGGGACGGGCCATCCCGGTACCCCCACCGAGCAGCGCCGTGCTCGACGTACTGTGGTGCGGGGCAATGAACGGCGGTGCGGTGACCAACGGTGCGCCGGGACGCAGCCTGCCCGCAATCGAGTGGATCGCGGTGACCTCCAATGATTCCTCCGCATCCAGCGGCGGCAGAATCCCGGGCAGCCGCCGCGCCAGCATCGTCTTGCCGATCCCGGGTGGACCCGTCATAAATACGTGATGGGCTCCGGCGGCGGCGATCTCAAGAGCATGACGGGCCTCGGTCTGGCCAACCACGTCGGCCATATCGGCAATAGGTTCCGGCGCAAGATGACCGGGATCGCACACCGTATCGAGTACGTGATCACCGGCCAGCCAACTGCACACCTGCGTCAACGTGCCGGCCCCACCCACATCAATGTCGGAGACCAGCATCGCCTCGCCGACCGACTCGATCGGCACCACCGCCCGGGTGAATCCGGCGCGGCGCGCCTCGATCAACGCCGGCAACACGCCGCGCACCGGCCGCAATCGGCCGTCGAGAGCCAGCTCCCCGAGGAATATCGTCGCGGCGACCCGATCCGCATCCACCTTATCCATCGCCGCCAGAATCGAGATGGCAAGAGCCAGATCATGTCCCGACCCGGTCTTAGGTAACTCTGCCGGCGCCATGTTCACCGTGACCCGCAGATCAGGAAACTTCGCTCCCGAATTCGAGATCGCCGCCCGCACCCGCTCACGCGCCTCTCGCAACGCCGAATCAATACTGCCCGAGATGGCAAACCCCGGCAGCCCCTGCCCCAGGCTGGCCTGAACTTCGATCACCGCGGCCTGAAAAGCGTTGATCCCCACCGAATGCGCCCGTCCCAATGACACTGCCGCCCCCGCTACTCGAAGACGCCTGCGTGGTGGCGCACCGATGCCAGTTCGATTCGCTCGGGATAACGCGAATCGAGCTGGATCGAGACCACATCGAATCGGATCTGTGGCCAGAACTGCTCTTGGGACGCCAACCATAACCGCGTTAATGTCCGCATCCGCGACAGCTTGTGCGGGGTGACGGCGGCGACCGGATCAGCGAACACATGACTGGCCCGCGTCTTGACCTCCACCACGACCAGCAGCCGCTGCGCACCGCGAGGATCTACGGCGATCAGATCCAACTCGCCATAGCGGCATCGCCAATTACGCACCAGCACAACCCAACCGAGGTCGCGGATGAAATCGGCGGCTAGATCTTCCCCGAGTTTCGCGATATGCGCACGCCGATCAGGACGCGCCGATGACTCGCTGTTCATGGAAAACACCATCACCGATGGTCACCACGTCACGGCGCACCCAACCACCGAAACCGGCCAGCGCTGTGGATCACGCCGAACCTGTGGAATCTCCAATGACGCCAGCGGCGGGAATCAGCGTGTCAGGTTGCCTCGGGTCACGGCTCGTCGGGCAGCCGCAGCTCCGGCTTCTCAAGCTCCTCGATATTGACGTCCTTGAAGGTGATCACCCGAACCTGCTTGACGAATCGGGCGGGCCGATACATATCCCACACCCAGGCGTCACTCATCCGCAGTTCGAAATAGATTTCGCCGTCGGTGTTACGGGGCACCATCTCCACCGCGTTCGCCAGGTAGAAACGCCGCTCGGTCTCGACCACATAGGTGAACTGGCCGACGATGTCCTTGTACTCGCGGTACAGGGACAGCTCCATCTCGGTTTCATACTTTTCGAGATCCTCAGCGCTCATTCGTCAAGCCTATCGCGGTCAGGTTTGTGCTGGCTGGTGCGCCGCTCCGACGACGAGACGCGACATTACGGTACGACATCCGATGCTGGGGCGACGGCCCGTACCGGTCGAGGCAGGACATGTGATGAGCGGTGCTGTAACCCTTATGGACCGCGAAATCGTAGCCGGGCAGATCGGTATCCATGGCGATCATGATGCGGTCGCGGGTAACCTTCGCGAGAATACTCGCCGCAGCTATACACGCCGCGGCGCCATCACCGCCGATTACCGGCAATGACGGGGCATGCAACCCGGGCACCGCGAATCCGTCCGAGAGGACGTATCCGGGAGCCACATCAAGCCGGGCGACCGCACGGCGCATGCCCTCGATGTTGGCGACGTGGATACCCAGGCGGTCGATCTCGACGGCCGGGATGATCACCACCGACCAGCTCAGCGCGAACCGGGTGATCGCCCGATATAGCGTCTCGCGCGCCGACTCGGAGAGTCGCTTCGAATCGTCAAGATCGGCCAACGATGCCGATTGCTTCGGCTTGAGTACACACGCGGCGACGACGAGCGGACCCGCACAGGCACCACGCCCGGCTTCATCGACACCTGCGACCGGTCCGAGACCGTGGCGGTCAAGGGCGAATTCGAATGTACGCAGGCTTGCCGCGCGCCGCACCGGAAAACGTGGCGGCCACCGACTCGTTCCAGCCATGCGACTCGTTCCAGCCATGCGGCCCATCCCGGTCACCCTCCCCTCACTGCTGAGGGTTGACCGAGCCGACACCACCGATCCGCGAGAACGGATAAATCACCCAAATCACCTTGCCGCGAATATCGCTGACCGGCACGGTGCCATGAAACTCGTCTTCCACATGGTAGCGGGAGTCCGCGGAGTATTCCCGGTTGTCACCCATCACCCAGACGTTGCCCGCGGGAACCTTGATCGGCCCGAAATCATCGCCATAACAGCTAGTCACCTTGCCGTCCGTGGACGCCGATTCACCTGCGGCGACATCGCGCACCTGCAGCGACTTATCGATGTAGGGCTCATGCAACGCCTTGCCGTCGACCGTGACACCGCGCCCATCGGCATTGCGGCATTGCACCGTCTGACCACCGGTCGCGACCACTCGTTTAACGAGATCGTTCTCGTCGGGCGGGGCAAATCCGAACCAGCTCAACCCGTCCTGGATCGCATGCACCACCGGATTGCTCGACCGGGGAGATATCCATTCGTCATCCCAGGAGGATGTCGGAGCCTTGAACACCACGACATCACCCGGACGAGGGTCGCGAAAACGATAGGAGAGCTTATCGATGACGATACGGTCGTTTGTGCACCCCTGGCAGCCGATGAGGGTCGACTCCATCGACTCCGACGGAATCACATACTGCCGCCCGACAAAGGTCTGCAGCACCCATGTCACCAGCAGCACACTGACCAGGATGATGGCCGTCTCCCGCAGGAACGATCCACGGGGAGCGGGTTCGGGCTCATCACCTTTGATACGCCACGGGCGCCGCGCCTCCTCGTCGTAATCGAAGAGACGCTTCGCATCGAAGCGCTCACGTGCCTCGCCTGCGGTCTCACGCTCGCCGCGGTTGTCCTGTGCCACGTGGTCAGGGTAGGCGCGTCAGCGCTTTTCCTTGATCTTGGCGGCCTTGCCGCGCAGATCACGCAGGTAGTAGAGCTTGGCGCGCCGCACATCACCGCGGGTAAGCACGTCGATCTTGGCGATGGTGGGGCTATGCACCGGGAAAGTACGCTCAACGCCCACACCGAAGGACACCTTGCGCACGGTGAAGGTCTCCCGCACGCCACCGCCCTGGCGGCGGATCACGACGCCCTTGAATACCTGGACACGCTCCTTGGAGCCTTCGATGACCTTGACGTGGACGTCAAGGGTGTCGCCGGGTCCGAAAGCGGGGATGTCATCGCGCAACGACTGCTTGTCGAGGAAATCGAGGGTGTTCATGGTGTCGGTCCTTGTCTTGTTACGTGAACAGAGGAACCTGGCGGCCCCGTGTGCCCTGGGCGCGATAATCGCGGCCCGCACACATGAGGTTCGACCGGTTCATGCTCCGAGTCATGGGCGTACCGTGGCGAACGGTCACCAGAGGCTGCCGTCGCCAGGCAACCCCACCATTGTGCCAGATTGATCATGATCCAACGAAATCGTCGCCGATCCGGCCAGAACCCCGCCACCACGGCGGCACCCGTCAGCGAGCCTGCCCTACCGGCGCCGCCCAGCGCACCCCCTCCGCCCAGAGGACGGCAGCAACACCGGACGATATCGGGGCGCAGGAGCCGATCGCCTGGGGCGATAGCCGCGTGTTCACCATGTAGGCGATGATCGCCAGCTCCGGAGCTTGTCCGTCGGCGGCGAGGATCTCGCTGGCATGCAGAGCCAGTCCCGGCCGTTGATAGGGCTGCGGATCACTCGTACCGACGATAACGACACGCTCTCCGTCGCTCGTGAGCGCTGCGCCCACCGCCACTCGCAGCCACTCACACACCGGCGACGCCAGACCCGTGTGCAAGCTCAACGCACGGGCGGCCAGCCCGACCGCATCAGCGCCCGCATCACGCTCCGCGGCGTCGCTCGCCTCGGGGCTGCCCGCTGCTGTTCTGCCCCCTGTGGTGTTGGCGGTGCTGCCCGCGCCGCTCATCGCCGCGAGTCCGCCCATCATCGCGAGCCCACTCGCTGCGCCGGCCGGCTGGTGTGCGGTCCCCGCCGGCGACTGTTGCTGATCCTCGCCATCGCCGACATCCGCTCCGAGCGTCGCAGACCGCTCATCGAAATCCTCGCCGGCTGCGGTCAGGGCCGCACGCCCAGTGCTCGCCGCCAGCACGGACACCGAATCATCGCCGAGCGTCTCGGCGAGCGCACCCGCGGCGCGATCACGCGCGGCGATCGTCGCGATCACCGCCATCCGGTTGTGGGTGTCCACCGCGGTCCGGGCGTAACCGGCAAGTGCGGTTGCCGCCGCGTCCAGCCGCGCCGCGGCACGTTCGAACTCGCCACCGGCGCCACCCAAGTGCTCGCCGGAAGCGCTCAGCGCATCGGGAAAACGGCCCGATCCCGCACATCTACGATGTGCACCGAGTACCTCGCCACCCGACTCCCGCAATGCCGCGGCCATCATCCGGCAGCGCCGAGCGCACTCGAGTAGACCGTGGACGTCGATATCCGGCCAACGTCCGGGTGCCAGTTCCTCGGCGAGTCGCCGCGCATCGTCGGGCACCACCAGCAACTCGGGAATGCCCTCGTCGGCGCCACCCGTCATGGCGTGGTCCGCTCCGAATCCGACGTCGCATCGCCGGTCACCGCCGTCGCCGCATACGCGTCGGTATCGGCCAGTGCCGCGCCCGCACGCCGGATCTGTTCGAGGTGTTCATCCAATGCGCGTAGCGCATCACCGACGGAGTCCGTACACGATCCGGCAGCGGAGGCAAACCCCGCGCGGAACGCGTCGGCTCCAGGTCCGGTACCGATGGCCCTGTCGGCGGCGGACCTCACCCCCGCCACCTCGGCGGAGATTCCCGCGAGTGCCTCCTGCGCGACGGCGAGCACGGACGCGAGATCCGCGACTGCGTCGAGGTCTATATCGAGATGCTCACGCCCCATCTCTGCCCACCTCCACAGCCCCGCCCACCTCCACAGCCCCGCCCACCTCCACCGCCCCGCCCACCTCCACAGCCCCGCCTACCTGCACAGCCCCGCCGGACCCGTCCGCAACTGCGTCGGCGATCGTCGGCGCGAGGCCGACGACCGCGCGCAGCATATGGTTGCGTCGCTCCCGTAAGGTGGCGTCGGCCTCGGCGACCAGCGCGGTGATGCGCTCCGATAGCTGGCCCGAGCGCATGGTGCGCAGCGCCCCCGGCCTGATCGCGAGGTCAACGAGCAGTCCGCGGGCGTTCACGGTGACGGTGATGAGTCGGTCCGCACTGGTGGCCGTGGCGGTGAGACCCGCGAGTTCACCGGTGACCCGGTCGAGTTCAGCACGCTGGCATACCACGGCGTCGATCATCTGTGCCCACTGCTGGGTCATCGGCGCCCTCCCCTCACAACGTGGGGTGAATCATATCCATATCGGACATCGCGGACACCCACGTCGGACCAAGGTTGTGCATAACTACCGGTCGAGCAGTCCGATCGGTGTCAGTCGACCCGGAGATCCGGCCGGTCGCGCAGCAGATCCGGGCGCCGACTGCGCGTGCGCTCCAATGACTGTTCATGGCGCCAGGCCGCGATCTTGGCGTGGTCACCGCTGCGCAACACCGCCGGCACCGATAATTCCCGCCACACCTCCGGCCGGGTGTAGGACGGCCCCTCCAACAGCCCGTCGGAAAACGAGTCCTCTTGATGTGACCGCGGATTCCCCAACACACCGGGCAACAACCGGACCGTGGCCTCGATCATCGCCATCGTCGCCACCTCACCGCCGATCAGAACGAAATCGCCGAGAGACACTTCCTCGACACGCACCCGACGCGCGGCGTCATCAAACACACGCTGATCGATTCCCTCATATCTCCCGCACGCGAAGACGAGATGGCGTTCAGCACTCCAGCGTGTGGCGGTCTCCTGGCGGAACGGCACCCCAGCGGGGGTCGGCACCACGAGCAAGGCTCCGTCGGGACAGACCTCGTCCAGACACGGCCCCCAGACCTCGGGTTTCATCACCATGCCCGGCCCGCCCCCATAGGGCGAGTCATCGACGGCGCGATGGACGTCGTGCGTCCAGGCACGTAGATCATGTACCGAGAGCTCGATAGCTTTTTTCTCTATTGCCTTGCCCAGCAATGCAATTCGTAAAGGCTCAAGGTATTCGGGAAATATCGACACGATATCGATACGCATGGCACCGGAGTGATTCTCGACGGCGGAAGTCACCGCGCGGTCTCGCCACCAGGCTGGGCACTACCGTCGGACTGGCCAATAATCTCGTCGAGTAGGCCAACGGGCGGGTCAACGATCACCCCGTCCGGTCCGACGCTCGGCACGATCTCGCGAACAAACGGGATGAGCGCTTCCTGCCCCGCCGGAGTACGTACGGCGAGCACATCGTGGGCGGGCAGATGCAGCACCGATGCCACCACGCCCACCGGTTCACCGGTGACCGTCGACACCTGCAGGCCTTCAAGTTCATGATCGTAGAATTCGTCGGGGTCATCCCCGGAATCGACGGTGGTGCTGTCAATGAGGAACAGCGTGCCGCGCAGGGCATCGGCAGCGGTGCGGTCCGCCACTTCGGCAAGCGACAGCAACAGCCGCCCGGCATGTTGCCGGGCGGCTGTCACGGTGAGGGATCGTTGCGCGCCGTCACCGCGAGGTGCGCGGGCACGCAGCACGGTACCCACGGCAAAACGCTGGTCGGGCACGTCGGTCCGGACGTCTACGACGACCTCGCCCCGGGTTCCATGGGATTTCGCCACGCGCCCCACCACGAGATCCATCGCGACGTCGATCTCAGCGGTCGGTGTCGACGATGTCGAGACGCACACCACGGCCACCGATACCGGAGACCAGGGTGCGCAGCGCCGTCGCGGTACGACCGTTGCGCCCGATGACCTTGCCGAGATCCTCAGGGTTGACGTGCACCTCGACGAGGCGGCCACGCCGACCATTGATCAACTCGACCCGCACGTCATCGGGGTTGGCGACGATGCCGCGAACCAAATGCTCGACGGCGTCAGCGACAACAGCGCTCACGCCTGAGCCTTGGTGTCGTCGGCGGACGAAGCCTCGTCGTCAGCCTTCTTGGCGGCCTTCTTCTTCGGGGTGGTGGCCTCGGCGATCGGACCGGAATCGGCGGCGGCCAATGCTGCATTGAAGAGGTCGAGCTTCGAAGGCTTGGGAGCGCGGACCTTGAGCGTGCCCTCGGCGCCCGGCAGGCCCTTGAACTTCTGCCAATCCCCGGTCACCTTCAGGATGGCCGCCACCGGCTCGGTCGGCTGAGCGCCGACACCAAGCCAGTACTGAGCGCGCTCTGAGTCAACCTCGATCAGGCTGGGCTCTTCCTTGGGGTGATACTTGCCGATGGTCTCAATGACCCGGCCGTTGCGGCGGGTCCGGGAGTCCGCGACGACGATGCGGTACTGCGGGTTACGGATCTTGCCGAGCCGGGTGAGCTTGATCTTGACAGCCATGAAAATTCTTCTTTCTCGTGGTCACTGCGCAATTCAGCGGCCCACCCGAGGTGGTGGGCCCGGTTTTGCGTTCTGTGTCGGTGTGACCGTCGGGCGGTGCGTAACCGGGTCCGACGAACCGGCATTCCATTCTGCCAGACCGACCGGGGCGACACGAAATCACGACCGCCATAGCCGATCCCCCCAGCTCACATCGGCTGGCCTGAGCAGACGATCTGGCGGGGACGCCGCAAGGTGGTCAGGTCACGTCGCGGATCGTCGTCGAGCACGAGGAAATCGGCGCGATCGCCGTGGTCGAGCACTCCCGCACCCAGCCATCGCCGGGCCGTGACGGTGGCAGCCGCAAGCACCTCACCGGCGTCGAATCCGATACCGACGAGAGCGTCGATCTCGTCGACGATCCGGCCGTGCTCGACGAATCCACCCGCGTCGGTGCCGACGAAGATCGCCACCCCCGCCTCCCGGGCTGCGGCAAATGTGGCCGCCGCGGAGGCGTGTAATGCGCGCATATGCGCCGCATACCTCGGATAACGATCGGCTCCCGCGGCGATCTGCGGAAAGTTGTCCACCTGAATCAGTGTCGGTACCACCGCGATCGCACGCTCCACCAGCGTGTCGATCCGGTCCGGAGTCAGCCCCGTCCCGTGCTCGATGCAATCGACGCCGGCCGCGATGAGGTCATCGAGTGCCTCCTCACCGAAGACATGGGCGGTGATGCGCACACCCGCCGCATGCGCCGCGGCAACAGCGGCGTCGAGCTGAGACCGGCTCCACAGCGGCGCCAGATCGCCGACCTCGCGGTCGATCCAGTCCCCCACTATCTTGACCCAGCCGTCTCCCGCTCCGGCCTGACGAGTCACCTCAGCGGCCAGATCGTCGGGATCGGCGAGGTCGATACCGTAGTCGCGCAGGTATCTCTTGGGTCGAGCGATGTGTTTACCGGCGCGGATGAACTGTGGGCAGCCGGCAATCGCGTCCAGCGGGTGCGTGTCCAGCGGCGAACCCAGCTCCCGGATCAGTAGCGTGCCCGCACGCACGTCGGCGCGAGCGTAGTCGCGGGCCCGTTCGATCGTCACGCCCAACCCCGGCGCGATTCCGACGTGATTATGCGCGTCGACCAAACCGGGGATGATCCAGCCGTCGGTGACTACCGTCGTCGCGCCGGCGACCGGTTCCCTGCTGATTCGCCCGTCGACCACCCACAACTCGACGGATTCGTCGGTCAGCGGATCTCGACCTCGATAATGGCGAACGTCAGCGGGGCGCGGCACATCCCCGACGGGTACGGCACCGGCGGTAGGCATGGGGCGGCGGGCTACTTCTTTTTCGGCTGCTGGAATTGGGAGATGTCTATCCCTTCGAGGCCGGGAGGCAACTGGTCGAGGCCCGCGGGCATACCGGAGAGATCCGGGAATCCGGCGGGCATACCGGGAAAGCCGCCGCGCAGCTTCGGCGGGGTGGGACCACGCCCCTTGGCCTTGCCGCCCTTCTTGCCTTTTTTGCGGGTGTTCTTGCGGTTGCCGGCACCCATACCCAGCCGACCCGACATCTGGGCCATCATCTTGCGTGCCTCGAAGAAGCGGTCGACAAGCTGGTTGACTTCACTCACGGTGACGCCGGAGCCGTTGGCGATACGCAGGCGACGTGAGGCGTTGATGATTTTCGGATTGTCGCGTTCGGCGGGGGTCATGCCGCGGATGATGGCCTGTACCCGGTCGAGTTGTTTGTCATCGACCTGCGCCAGCACATCCTTCATCTGGTTGGCACCGGGAAGCATCCCGAGGATGTTGCCGATCGGTCCCATCCGGCGCAGCATCTGCATCTGGTCGAGGAAATCTTCGAGCGTCAGCTCACCCTGGCTGATCTTCTGGGCGGCGGCTTCTGCCTGCTGGATATCCCAATGCTGTTCGGCCTGTTCGATGAGGCTGAGTACGTCACCCATGCCAAGGATGCGGCTGGCCATCCGGTCGGGATGGAAGACATCGAAATCCTCCAGCTTTTCGCCGGAAGAGGCGAACATAATCGGCTGACCGGTCACTTCACGCACCGAGAGCGCCGCACCACCACGGGCGTCGCCGTCGAGTTTGGTGAGCACCACGCCGGTGAATCCGACACCGTCGGCGAAGGCTTGCGCGGTGGTCACCGCATCCTGGCCGATCATCGCGTCGACGACGAATAACACCTCGTCGGGGTCGGTGGCCGCGCGGATATCCGATGCCTGCCGCATCAGTTCCTCGTCGATACCCAGGCGTCCGGCGGTGTCGATGACGACGACATCATGATGCTGTTCACGGGCACGGGCCACGCCAGCCCGGGCCACCGCGACCGGATCACCGGCGCTGGCGGTGCCCAGGTCACCGGTCTGGCCGATACTCGTTCCCGCCTCCGGGGCGAAGACCGGCACGCCGGCACGCTCGCCGACGATCTGCAGCTGCGACACCGCCCCCGGACGCTGAAGATCGCACGCGACGAGCAGCGGAGTGTGTCCCTGCCCGCGCAACCAATGAGCGAGCTTGCCCGCGAGGGTGGTTTTACCCGCACCCTGCAGACCGGCCAGCATGATCACGGTCGGCGGATTCTTGGCGAACCGGATCCGGCGGGTCTCGCCACCGAGGATGCCGACAAGCTCTTCGTTGACGATCTTGACGACCTGCTGCGCCGGGTTGAGCGCCCCCGACACTTCCGCACCCTTGGCGCGTTCCTTGATACGGGCGATAAAGGCACGGACCACCGGCAGCGATACATCGGCTTCCAGCAGCGCGAGACGGATCTCGCGTGCCGTGCGATCGATGTCGGCGTCGGAAAGTCGACCTTTACCGCGCAGATCCTTCAGCGCACCGGTCAACCGATCGGAGAGGGAATCGAACATTGCACCAGTCTCCCACGCCGCGGTAGATACCCGCTCTCCCGGTCAGCGCTGACAATCACTGGCGTCGATCAGCTGATCGGCACCCCCGACCGCCCGGTACCGCCGAAGCTCGCCGGCCCGGAGCCGTCGTCGCGGTGTTCGGCGCGCGGTTGCGGTGGCGGGCAGGTGGCAATGACCTCGTCGGCGAGCGCGCTCCTGGCCTCGTCGCAATCCTGCGGCAGACGCAGGCAAAACGTGTCGACGACGGTGCCGCCAAGCGTGGTGACCTTGGCCCATTTGATGTCGCAGCCATGCCGTTCGATCACCGCGCTGACACGGCTGAGCAGGCCGAGCCGATCATCGGTACGCAGTTCCATCAGCACGTCGGCGTCGCCGGGGGCGTCGGCCCACAGCACCCGTGGCGGGGCGACCGCAAATAACGCGGGCACCGCGTTCTTGGGGTGTCCGGCAACCTCGACGGCGTGATCGGCGTGCGACGCCGCCACCCCGCTCTCGGCTCCAGGCTCCGTCGAAATGGTCCCGATGGTCGGTATCGGCGAGTTGCGCTCACGGGTGTCGAGGCGCTCAAGCACATCGATCCTGCCCTCGACCGCGGCGATCAACTGCTGGCGGATCAGGCCAGACTCGGGCGGATCACCGAATGTCGGCACGACGACGAAAGTGTTCACCGCGCGGGTCGCACCGTCGGAGGTGATATGGGTCTGCACGGTAGCGGAATGCGATCGTAATCCGTCCAGTGCGATCACGCCGGCCATCTTCGAGAGCAGGCCGGGGCGATCGGGTGCCACCATCACCACGGTGAACGTATGTGGTCCATCGCCCGGCGTCAGACGGACCGCGAATTCACCGCTCTCAGCGAGGTCAATGGCCTCCTGGCTCAACGGTTCCGGAGCCACCAGCTCGTCGCCGTCGATCAGTCGCAATGCCCGGCGCACGAGATCGTTGATCAGCGATGCCTTCCAGTCCCCCCACACGCCGGGTCCGGTGGCCAGTGAATCCGCCTCGGCCAGCGCGGCGAGCAGTTCCAGCAGCACGCGGTCATGGCCGAGAGTGTCGACGAGTTCCTGTGCGGTCGCCGGATCATCGAGATCGCGGCGGGTGGCCGTGGTCGGCAGCAATAGGTGGTGGCGCACCATCTCCGAGAGCACTCGCACATCCTGCGGCCACAACCCGAAACGATTGCCGACCTGAATTGCCAGTTCGGCGCCGACAATGCTGTGATCGGCGCCGCGGCCTTTACCGAGATCGTGAATGAGCGCCCCGAGTACCAGCAGATCCGGCCGCGACACGCGGGTCGTCATTGCACTGGCGTACGCCGCGGTCTCCACGAGATGCCGGTCCACGGTCCAGGTGTGGATCGCGTCGCGCGGCGGCAGATCACGTACCGCACCCCATTCCGGCAGCAGCCGGCCCCACAGGCCGGTGCGGTCGAGCGCTTCGATGGGATCGATCATGTGGTGGCCGCAACCAAGCAGCACCAGCAGGTCGCTCAGCGCTTCGGCCGGCCAGGGTTCACGCAGTTCCGGCGCGTAATCAGCGAGCCGGGATAGCGTCGATGCGCTGATCGGCAGTCCGGTGCGCGCCGAAGCCGAGGCTACCCGCAGGATCAGGCCCGGGTCTTTACTCGGAATCGCGTTGCGCGCCAACACGATCTCACCATTGTGCTCGACCACGCCTTCGTCGAGTGGACGCCGGATCGGCGATCGGCGCAACCGCGCGAGTCCGCGTCGGGGCAACGCATTTCCCGCGGTCCGCACGCCGACATCGATGGAGTAGCTGATCGTACGTGCCGCGTCGCTGATCACCCGCGCCAATTCGAACCGGTCGCCGATACGCAGTGCCGCACCGATCTCGTCGGCATCCTGAGCCTGTACCTGTTCCCGCGGGCGCCCCGCAATACGGTGCAATTCGGTACGAATGTCCAATAAGCGCCCGTAGGCAACCTGCGGACCGGCGCCCGGCGAATCGGGCCGCAGACTCGCCATCCCGTCGGTGAGTTGCGCGATTGCCAACGCGCTCAACAGTTGTACATCCCGCAAACCTCCCCGACCATTCTTCAGATCGGGTTCGGCCCGGTGCGCGATATCACCGGCGCGTCGCCACCGCTCCTGCGCATGGTTGATGACGTCGGGGAAGCGATGCCGAATGTCATTGCGCCACTGTTGCCGCACCCCGCCGATCAACAGATTGGAGAGATCCTCGTCGCCCGCGATGTGGCGGGCCTCAAGCAGGCCGAGCGCCGCGGTGACGTCCTGTGCGGCCACTTGCAGCGCCTGGGGCACCGTACGAACACTGTGGTCGAGCGCGATGTTGGCATCCCACAGCGGATACCACAATCCATCGGCCACTTCCGACACTCGCTCGGGCGGCTGATTATCGTGCAGCAGAATGAGATCGAGGTCGGAATACGGCAATAGCTCACCACGCCCAAGGCTGCCGACGGCCACAATGGCCAGACCGCTGTTGGGGCGTATCCCCAGTTCGGCTCCTTTGCTGGTGAGCCAAAACTCGTGCAGGTCCACTAAAACCTGACGCAGCCCCGCGGCGTCGAGCCGACCGGTGCCTGCGGACTCGGTCAGTTGGCGGCGGGTACGGGCAAGGTCCGTTGCGGCGACGGGCGCGGACGGACTGTTCGAAGAGCGTGGCCCCGAGCCCGACTTGTCGTCAGACCCGGGGCCACTCCCGGAGTTCACGAAGGGCACTGACCCTCGTTTACAGGGCGTCGGAGCCGCGCTCGCCGGTACGGACGCGTACGACCGACTCGACGGGCGAGACCCACACCTTTCCGTCACCGATCTTGCCGGTTCGCGCGGCCTCCACGATGACGTCGACCACCTTGTCGACCGAAGCGTCGTCCACGACGACCTCTACCCGAACCTTCGGGACGAAATCCACCGAGTACTCCGCGCCGCGGTACACCTCGGTGTGGCCCTTCTGACGCCCGTAGCCTTGAACCTCGCTGACGGTCATACCGAGGATGCCAGCTTGTTCGAGACCGGCCTTAACATCTTCGAGCGTAAACGGCTTGACGATTGCCGTGATGAGCTTCACTGGGATCATGCCTCCTTGCCGACGGTGACACCGGCCTGGCCGAAGGCACTACCGGCACCGATAGGTGCGAAATCATATGCAGACTCTGCGTGCTGTGACTCGTCGAGTCCGACGGCCTCAGCTTCGGGCTCCGCCCGCAGACCAATCGTGTACTTCAGCACAGCTGCAATTATTGCAGTCACGACGGCGGAGTAGCCGAGCACGGCAAACGCACCGACGAACTGCTTACCGAGCTGTCCCCAGCCACCACCGTAGAAAAGCCCGTCCACAGCAGCAGGGGCAGCCTTGGTGGCCAGGAAGCCGATCAGCAGTGTGCCAAGCAGACCACCGACGAGGTGGACACCGACAACGTCGAGCGCGTCATCGAAGCCGAACTTGAATTTGAGGCTGACAGCCAACGCGCAGACGATACCGGCGAGGACGCCGATGATCAGCGCACCCCAAATGTCGACCGCCGAGCACGACGGGGTGATGGCAACGAGACCGGCGACAATACCGGAGGCGGCACCGAGGCTGGTTGCGTGTCCATCGCGGATGCGTTCGGTCACCAGCCAGCCGAGCATGGCAGCACCGGTGGCAACCGTGGTGGTGATGAAGGTTGAACCGGCGACCCCGTTGGAGCTCAACGCCGATCCCGCGTTGAAGCCGTACCAGCCAAACCACAGCAAGCCGGCACCGAGCACCGTGAGCGGGAGATTATGCGGACGCATCGGCGAGCCCGGCCAGCCCTTGCGCTTGCCGAGGAACAACGCCAGCACCAGACCCGCGACACCGGAGTTGATGTGCACCGCCGTACCACCGGCGAAGTCGATTGCCTTGACGTTATTGGCGATCCATCCGCCTTTCTCTGCGGTGAACGAGTTGAAAGCGAAAACCCAGTGTGCGACAGGGAAATACACGATCGTCGACCACAGCACGGTAAATACCGTCCAGGAGCTGAACTTCATCCGATCGGCCACCGCACCCGATACCAGGGCGACGGTGATGATGGCGAACATCAGCTGGAATGCAACGAAGACCAGCGCGGGGATCGTGCCGAAGACCGGAATGTTCACCGCATCCGTGGCGGCGGTTCCGGCCGACGGATCCGCGGCGACGGCCGCTGCGCCGTTACTGCCGGCAAGCAGGCCCTTCAGGCCGAAATACTGGCCCGGATCGCCGAGCAACCCCCCGTTGCCGGTACCCAGAACGTCATTGCCGAATGCCAACGAGAACCCGTATACCGTCCATAAGACGGTGACGATACCTGCCGAAATCACACTCAACATCACGGTGTTGAGGACATTCTTCGAGCGGACCATCCCGCCGTAGAAGAACGCCAAGCCCGGCACCGTCATCAATAGGACCAACGCGGAGCTGGTCAGTATCCAGGCCGTGTCACCGGTATCCGGCACACCCATAGTGGGGAAATCCGCCACTAGTTTCCTCCCTCATCCACACCGCTACTGAGGTCGCGGTCTTGACCTGGAGAGAAGCGTGCTTTGTGTTTGTTTCAGCGATGCCTATTGCGTGTTTCCGTTATGTGAACCAAGGGGCGGTTTAGATTTCATGTGCGTAACACCGCAGGTCGGAGCCCAGACGCATCCTAGACAGACACATCCCAGACAGGCGCATACCAGACAGGCGCATACCGGGCAGGTACATACCGGACAGGTACCACCGGGCCGTGACTCGCGGCTACAGCAATGCGTCGACGAAGGCTTCCGGCTCAAACGGGGCCAAATCGTCAGCACCCTCGCCCAGACCGACCAGCTTCACCGGCACTCCCAGCTCATCCTGAACGCGGAATACGATGCCGCCCTTGGCAGTACCGTCGAGCTTGGTCAGCACCACGCCCGTGATGTCAACCACCTCGGCGAATACGCGTGCCTGAATCAGGCCGTTCTGTCCGACGGTCGCGTCGAGTACCAGCAGAACCTCGTCGACGGGCGCCTTCTTCTCCACCACCCGCTTCACCTTGCCGAGTTCATCCATCAGCCCGGTCTTGGTGTGCAGGCGCCCGGCGGTATCCACGAGCACCACGTCGACGCCGGAATCGATCCCCTTGGCGACGGCGTCGAAGGCGACAGAAGCGGGATCTGCCTGTTCTTTACCCCGCACGATATCTGCGCCAACACGTTCACCCCACGTCTGCAATTGGTCGGCGGCAGCGGCGCGGAAGGTGTCGGCGGCTCCCAGCAGCACGCGGCGCCCATCGGCCACCAGCACCCTGGCGAGTTTGCCGGTTGTCGTGGTTTTGCCGGTGCCGTTGACCCCGACAACCAGCACCACCGCGGGACTCTGCGCATGCGGCAACGCGCGAATCGAACGATCGAATTCGGGATGAAGCTGTTCGACGAGGACCCTGCGCAACAAGGCACGTGCCTCGTCTGCGGTGCGCACCGGATGCGTGGCCAACTCGCTGCGCAGCCGCTCGACGACGGCATTCGTCGACGTGGAGCCGAGGTCGGCCAGCACCAGGGTGTCCTCGATCTCCTCCCAACTCTCCTCGTCGAGATCGCCGGCACCCAGCAGCCCGAGCACACCCTTACCGATCGCGCCCTGCGACCGCGACAGACGTCCACGCAACCGGCCGAGTCGGCCGGCGGTGGGGGCGATCTCCTCCTGCACCACCGGCACCGGAGCTTGCGTTTCTGGGGCTTGAGCGTCGGCGACTGTGCTGTCCGGAGCCGCAGCCTCCTCGACAAGATCGGGCAATGCAATCTCGGTATAGCCGCGGGTCGCCGAATCACGCGGCACCGACGCATCGTCGCCGACACCCGGCTGCCCGTCGACCTCAGTGCGCTCGATATCCAGGTGCACCGGCTCGGGCGGCTCCGCGAGCGCGGTAGCCGACGATCCCTGGGTGAAGGTGAATCCCGACCCTGCCTGATAGCCGCCGGATCTGTCGACCTGCGGCGTGGTGCCGTCCACCACCTGTGTGTCGGGCTTATCGCTCAGCGAGATCCGGCGTCGGCGCGACACCACGAGTCCCACCACGATGAGCGCGAGGAGCACGATGACCGCGACGACGATGCCGATGATGATTGCGCTATTCACTTAACTGCTGTCCTGTCCTGAGAGTTCGGTGCTGGTTATGCCGGTGCCGGTGACGTCGGCGCTGGTAGCTCCGGGGGTAGCGGCGCCGGCCGTAACCGCGATCTCCTGCCCGCGCAGCCGCTGCGAGATGACGGTGGTGATGCCGTCGCCGCGCATGCTGACACCGTAGAGGGCGTCGGCGATCTCCATAGTCGGCTTCTGATGGGTAATGACGATCAGTTGCGAACGTTCCCGCAACTGCGCGAATAGACTGATCAACCGTCGCAGATTCGTATCATCGAGGGCGGCCTCAACCTCGTCCATCACGTAGAAGGGTGAGGGTCGCGCCCGGAAGATGGCGACCAGCATCGCGACGGCGGTCAGCGACTTCTCACCGCCGGAGAGCAGGGAAAGGCGTTTGACCTTCTTGCCGGGTGGGCGCGCCTCCACCTCCACTCCGGTCGTGAGCATGTCGCCGGGATCGGTGAGTACCAGCCGGCCCTCGCCGCCGGGGAAGAGTGTGGTGAACACCTGCTCGAATTCCCTGGCGACATCGGCATAGGCATCGGTGAACACCGCCAGGATGCGGTCGTCGACCTCCTCGATCACCGACAGCAGATCCTTGCGGGCGGCCTTGATGTCTTCCAGCTGCGTCGACAAAAAGTTGTATCGCTCTTCGAGGGCGGCGAATTCCTCCAGGGCGAGGGGATTCACCTTGCCGAGCGTGGCGAGATCCTTCTGCGCCTTCTTGGCCCGAGCCTCCTGCATGGCCCGGTCGAAGGGTATCGGTGCGGGTGCCACCACCGGTTCCCCGCGCCCCTTGGCCTGCTCGTATTCGGCCATCTCCAGCGCCGACGGCGGTAACGGCACATCGGGTCCGTATTCGGCGATCAGGTCATCGGGGGCCATCGCGAAGTTCTCAAGCACGTGCTCCTCAAGCTGCTGGATGCGCAGTGCCGCCTGCGCGCGTGCCACCTCGTCGCGATGCACTGTGTCGCGCAGTGTGTTGAGTTCCTGGGTGAGCGCGCCCGCACGCGTGTTCAGTTGCGCAACCGTCTCGGTGCAGGCTGCTTTGATCTGTTCGTATTCATCCCGGCCCGCTGCCGCGGCGGCAACCGCGACGGCCAGCCTCTCCCCTACCCGCGCTGCGGCATCGGCCACGTCGACGGCGACCGCCGCCGCCCGCCTGCGGGCTTCGTCCTGGCGGCGGGCCCGTTCGCGCGCATCACGTTCCCGCTGGGAGGCGCGGCGCAGCGAATCGGCCCGGCCACGGACCGCGGCGAGACGTTCCTCGGCGCTACGCAACGCCAACCGCGCATCCATCTCGGCAGCGCGGGCGGCGGCCACCGCGGCCGCGGCCACCGCGCGCTCATCGCTGTGCTCGTCACTCGGGTCGGCCGGCGCCGTCGTCGATTCGTCGCGGGCCAACCGCAGACGCTCACCCAGTTCGGCAAGTTTCGCCGACATCTCGCCGCGGCCTTCTTCTGCTTTCGCACGCTGCCTGGTCAACCGCTCACTCTCGGCTTCGGCTGCGCGCACCTCCTGGCCGAGTCGGGCGAGTTGTTCATATGCGGCGCCGACAGTGGCATCGGATTCATGCAACGCGGCGAGTGCTTCCTCGGCGGTCTCCCGGCGCTCGCGCTGCTCGGCGAGCGCACCTTCGAGAGCTGCGGCAATCTCCTGGGCGCTCGTGCGGACTGCGGCAAGATCGTCGGTGGCCGCCTCTATCGCCGAGGCCACCTCCAGCGTCGACGCGCGCCGGGCCGACCCGCCTTCCACAAACCCGGGGCCGATGCGGTCCCCGTCACGGGTGACACTCGACAACCGATATTCGCGGGCCAGCCGCACACCGTCCGCCGGGTCGTCGACGATGGCGGTGTCGGCGAGTAGGAGGTCGATGGCGCCACGTACCGGCTCCGCACACGACACAACGGTCGACGCCCAGCGGGCGCCTGCAGGCAATGCGATGTCGGGGATGGATACCGTGGACGAGACTCCGCCGAGAATCAGGGCGGCGCGGCCACCCTCACCGTTTTTGAGTGCCTGCAGTGCGGCGAGGGCGGCGAGCGCGTCGGTGGTGGCGATGGCGTCCGCCGCCGGGCCCAGCGCCCCGGCGATGGCGGTCTCGAAACCGGCATCGACGGTAAGCAGTTCCGACATCGGGCCCAGCAAACCCTCGGCGGAGTTCGCCAGCAGCCACGCCCCGCCGTCGTTACGTTCGAGTCCCACCGACAGCGCCTCGATACGCGCGGTCAGCGACGCGATCCGCTGTCCCGCTTCGCGTTCGGCGGCCTGCAGAGTTGCCACCCGCTCGTTGGAGAGGTTCAGCGCACTCACCGACCGCTCGTGATGCTCGTCGAGACCCTGCTCGGATGCCTCCAGCTCCACCAGGCTCGCGGCAATCGAATCTTGTTGTCGCGCAGACTCTTCGACGCGCCCTGCCGCGGCGGCGATCGCCACGGTCAGGCGCGCCGCCTCTGCCTGCACGCCGTCGACCTTGGTCTGCAGGCTCTCCACCTGCCCCTCCAGGCGTGCGAGCCCCTCCCGCCGGTCCGCGACAGCCCGAACCGCGGCCAAATGTGCGCGTTCCACCTCCGACGCCGCGTGTTCGGCGTCTTCCAGGCGCAGCTTGGTCTCCTCAAGATTTTCTGCGGCGAACGACATCGCTTCTGCCAGTTCAGCTTCGGTGATCGCCGCCTCGTCTGCCTGACGTTCGAGATCATCGGGCGACGGGCCGGTCGACGTCAGTGTCGGCTCATGCAGATAGCGGCTGCGTTCGGTGGCGACACGGCCCGTGGCGTCGACACGTTCGGCGAGCGCCGACAACCGAAACCAGGCCTGGGCCGCAGCCGCCGCGGCCGGCGTCACCTGCGCCAATTGTTCGGCGTGTACCGATAATTCGGCGTTGAGGGCGTCGAGTTCGGCACTCACTTCGTCCTGCCTGGCGCGGATCTCACTCTCGATGGCGGTGTGCTCTGCCATCTCGGCGCGACGGGTCACCAGATCGTCGGCGGCTAGCCGCAGCCGAGCATCCCGCAGATCCGCCTGCACTGTTTGGGCGCGGCGCGCCACCTCCGCCTGGCGGCCGAGCGGTTTGAGTTGGCGGCGCAGTTCGGTGGTCAGATCACCGAGCCGGTCGAGATTGGCCTGCATGGAGGCGAGTTTGCGAACCGCCTTTTCCTTGCGTTTGCGGTGTTTGAGTACGCCCGCCGCCTCTTCGATGAAGGCGCGGCGATCTTCCGGACGCGATTCGAGGATCGCAGCCAACCGCCCCTGCCCGACGATGACATGCATTTCCCGGCCGATACCGGAGTCGGAGAGCAATTCCTGAACATCCATGAGTCGGCATGAACTGCCGTTGATCTCATATTCACCGGCACCGTCGCGGAACATACGGCGGGTCACCGACACCTCGGAGTATTCGATGGGCAAGGCGCCGTCGGAATTGTCGATGGTCAGGGTGACCTCGGCCCGGCCCAGTGGTGGCCGGCCGGAGGTGCCCGCGAAGATGACGTCTTCCATCTTCCCGCCACGTAGCGCCTTGGCACCTTGTTCACCCATGACCCAGGTCAGCGCGTCGACGACATTCGACTTACCCGAACCGTTGGGACCCACCACGCAGGTGATCCCCGGCTCGAATCGCAGGGTCGTCGCCGACGCGAAGGACTTGAAGCCCTTCAAGGTCAGGCTCTTGAGGTGCACGACGCTACAGAGTACTCACCACAACGAATCCAAGGGTGTAGCGGTGAGGTTCAGCGCTCGGTGAATCCACGCAGATCCCCGCGGGCGGCGTCGAATCTCTCAACCACCACATCGACGCGTCCGGGGGTGTCGGATGAGCGTAATTTCTCCAGGAGTGTCCGCACCGCCGGTTCGGGCCCTTCGGCGACGACGAGTACACGACCGTCGACGAGGTTTGTCGCGGTACCCACCAGACCCAGTTCCAGCGCGCGGGAACGCGTCCACCAGCGGAAACCCACCCCCTGCACCAGTCCGTGCACGTGTGCGGTCAGCCGGATCGGG